>NZ_SRHV01000009.1 GCF_004698125.1 Halosimplex halophilum | reverse complement strand
GAACGCCGACCTACGCAATCGCCCTGTGACGGGCGTGGTCAGGTATCGGTGGTGGACTTGAGCCCCGATCATTTTGGGCGCCTCAAACCTCGGCCGGTAAGCTGTTACGCTTTTCTTGGAGGGTAGCTGCTTCTAAGCTCACCTCCCGGCTGTCTAGGGCTTGAGACCACCTTCGATCGCACTTAGTCCACACTTGGGGACCTTAACCCGACGCTGGGTTGTCTCCCTTACGGTACACAGGCTTACCCCGCGCACCGAACTCCCCGCGTCGCCGGCGTTCGTAGGTTCGGAGTTTGACAGGTGCGCCGACCTCTCTCGAGGGCGGACACACCAATCAGTCTCTCTACCCCACGAACTACCTCGGCAGGGGTAATGCTTCGACATTTGTCGGTCGGAACCAGCTGTTGCCGAACTCGATGGGCCTTTCACCCCTACACGTAGGTCACGAGAGGGTGTTGTAAAACACCAACTCTAACAGACCTCCACGTGCCTTTCGGCACGCTTCGTCTTGCCCACGCGTAGATCGTCCGGTTTCGGGTCGTGTCAGTTTGACTCCCCGCGCTTGAACACGGCGGCCCTGGCGCAAAGCGCTGCGGCCATGTCGGTTTCCCTGTGCCTTCCCCGCGGAACGGGTTAGACTCGCCAAACGGACACACTCCCTGGTTCGTTTTTCAAAACGTACGACGGAACACCGGCTTCCCGTGGGTCCTACTGGAGGCTCGCGCCTCTGTCGTTTTCCACGGGACCTTTCGTGCCCCGTCGCTCCATCGCCACCTGATTTCAGGCCCTGTTTCGCCTCCCTTCTGAGGGTACTTTTCAGCGTTCGCTCGCGCTACTTGTTCGCTATCGGTCTCGAGGAGTATTTAGCCTTGGCAGTAGATGCCTGCCGTATTCACGAGGGATTTCCAACCCCCGCTACTCCGGAACCGGCGCACGTCGTAGTACTCTCCGTTACGGGGTTTTCACCCTGTGTCACGCTCCGTTCCAGGAGACTTCACGGAAAGGTTCGGACGCTGATTGCCGGCCCAATACACCACATTGGCCGAAGCCTTCGGTTTGGGCTGTATCGCGTTCACTCGCGGTTACTGACGATATCTCGATTGATTTCTTTTCCGACCGGTACTAAGATGTTTCAATTCCCGGCGTTCCCCATTGCGCGAAGCAATTGCGGTGGGGATTCCCATTCGGAGATCCTGCGTTCTTCGCTTCCATGCAGCTCCCGCAGGCTTATCGCAGCTTGGCACGTCCTTCGTCGGCACTCGAGCCGAGCCATTCACCAGGTGGCATAGTAGCCAC
>NZ_SRHV01000008.1 GCF_004698125.1 Halosimplex halophilum | reverse complement strand
GTGGCTGGTCGAGGGTGATGAATGTGCCCGGCCGGATGATGGCCGGAAGATGAGTGGAGGCGGCGAACCAGGTTTCCCAGAGACTCTCGTACTCCAGTACTCGCCGGAACGCAGGCGGGCTTAACTTCCGTGTTCGGGATGGGTACGGGTGTAACCCCGCCGCTATGGCCGCCCTAACGCCGATCCGCGGAATCGAACCGCGTCCGAACGCCGCGTTCGGAATCCAATATCGGTGGTCTCCGAGACCGTGTGTACGTGCGATCCAGATTGCGCCTGGACTCGTTCAGCGAGTCGCAGTGCGTATGATTGGTGGCTTCGGTCGGTTAGTGCTCGCGGGCTGAACATCTCGTTGCCTCGATGCGTACACCCCGAGTCTATCGAACTCGTCTTCTACGAGTGACCTCGGCGGTATCTCTTTTCCAGGTGGGTTTCCGGCTTAGATGCGTTCAGCCGTTACCCCGTGTGGCGTGGCTGCCCGGCAGTGCTCTCTCGAACAACCGGTACACCAGTGGCCACCATCCGTAGTTCCTCTCGTACTATACGGACGTTCCCGTCAGATACCATGACACCCCCAATAGATAGCAGCCGACCTGTCTCGCGACGGTCTAAACCCAGCTCACGACCTCCTTTAATAGGCGAACAACCTCACCCTTGCCCGCTTCTGCACGGGCAGGATGGAGGGAACCGACATCGAGGTAGCAAGCCACTCGGTCGATATGTACTCTTGCGAGTGACGACTCTGTTATCCCTAAGGTAGCTTTTCTGTCAGCAATGGCCCGCATCGAGCGGGCGAATTGGTTCGCTAAACCACGCTTTCACGTCAGCGTTCCTCGTTAGGAAGAACACTGTCAGTCCATCTTTTGCTTTTGCACTCTTCGCCGCGTTTCCGACACGGCTGAGATGGACTTGGGGCGCGCTCGATATCTTTTCAAGCGCGTACCGCCCCAGTCAAACTGCCCGGCTACCGGTGTCCTCCGCCAGGAGTGAGGGTCGCAGTCACTACCGGGTAGTGTTTCATGGATGCCTGGGTGGCCCGCTAGCGCGGGTACCTCTGTAACGGCTCCTACCTACACTGCACAGTAGCGACCACGTCCCAGCGACAGCCTGCAGTAAAGCTCTATAGGGTCTTCGCTTCCCCTTGGGGGTCTCCAGACTCCGCACTGGAACGTACAGTTCACCGGGCCCAGCGTTGGGACAGCGGGGCTCTGGTTGATCCATTCATGCGAGTCGCTACTGAAGCGACAAGGTACTACGCTACCTTAAGAGGGTCATAGTTACCCCCGCCGTTAACGGGTCCTTCGTCCTGTTGTACCAGGTGTTCAGATACCCGCACTGGGCAGGATTCAGTGACCGTACGAGTCCTTGCGGATTTGCGGTCACCTATGTTGTTACTAGACAGTCCGAGCCCCCGAGTCACTGCGACCTGCCGCTTCCCGCGGCAGGCATCCCTTCTTCCGAAGGTACGGGACTAGATTGCCGAATTCCCTAACG
>NZ_SRHV01000007.1 GCF_004698125.1 Halosimplex halophilum | reverse complement strand
GGCCGTGACCCGCGATCCGCCGGGGCCGCCGCCCCACGCGGCCAGCGCCAGCCCGACGGCGACCGCCCCGACGCCCGCCCAGCCGCGGCGCTTCATCGGCCGTCCCCCTCCCGGCCGGCCCCGCCGTCGGTCCCGCTCCCGTCGCTCTGTCCGCTCCCGCCGTCCGCGCCGTCGTCCCCGTCGGCATAGGCCCGCTCGATGCGGCGCAGCGCGGCGACGGCGCGGTCGGCGCGGTCGGCGGGGTCGCGGCCGCCGTAGCGCACCTCCGCGAACAGCTCGGTGAGTTCGGCCACGTCGTCGGGGTCCATCCCCGCGGCGACGGCGGCCTCGGCGAACTCCCCCGGCGCGGTGGTCTCGGGGTCGCCCGCGTCGACGAGCGCGCGCATCTCGTCCCAGGCGCGGTACACCTCGTTGGTGAGGTCGGCGTCGGCGTCGATCCGGTCGGCGGCCGCGCCCGCCGCCCGACCCACAGCCGACAGGTCCACGTCGCCGGGCTCGTCCCCCGCCCGGTCGTCCCCCACGCCCTCCAGCGACACCTCCGCGTCGGACCGGTACCAGAGGGCCGCCAGCCCGACGGCGAGCGCGGAGAGCACCACGAGAGGCCCGGGCAGCGGGACCGTGACACCCCCCGGGACCGAGAACGGGAGGTCCAGGTAGATCCCGGATCCGCCGCCGGCCCCGACGAACGGCTGGCGCTCGACGATCGACCCGTTTCGCTCCCGGTCGACGCCCTCGGCCGGGTTCCCGGGGTCGACGGCGGCGACCGCGCCCAGCCCGACGACCGCCGCCACGACCAGGAGCGCGGTCGCGAGCGGCCGCCCGGTCATCGTCGCCCCGCGACGGCCGGGTGCGACCGCCGGTCGTCCGAGCCTCGTCGACCGCTGTCCGTGGCGGTACGGCCGTCGCCGGGCCCGG
This sequence comes from Halosimplex halophilum, assembly GCF_004698125.1. NCBI lineage: Archaea > Methanobacteriati > Methanobacteriota > Halobacteria > Halobacteriales > Haloarculaceae > Halosimplex > Halosimplex halophilum. The sequence continues at coordinate 18,917 of NZ_SRHV01000007.1, read as the reverse complement.
AGTCGCCGCGACCCGGCCCGGCAGTGCGCCTCGTTCGCATCTGTCGACACGAAACGCCTCGACCGATATTGTTCTTTGGGTGATTGGTCAGCGACCGGTCCTCGCGGTCGCGGGCCGGCGGCCCCTAGTGACAGATAGTATAGCTATTTCGTCTACCAATAAGATTTACATAACCCCGGTGCGAAATACCGGATGGAATGGCGACAGGAGCGGCCACGGCCCCCGGCGCAGTCGCCGGGTGAGAGCGGAACACGGAGCCGTCAGGTTCACGATCCCGCGACCGTGCGGGGCCGGGTCCCGGCCGAGCGGTCGGGACAGTCGCTCGGCACACACCATTCCACCGCGGTCCGAACGCTCACCCCGTTCGGAACCCGCACCCGAACCACCCACACCCACCCACCCGAACCCACGCCCGCCGGACGTCGTGTCCGGCTTTTCACGCCCGTCGGCCGCGGCCGGCCCGCACGGCCGCGGTCGTCCGTTCCACAAGAGACTTCCCGCCGATAGGCGAACGTGTACCCGAATGACGACAGCCCCGGACAGCGCCCGCGACGAGGTGACGCTCCGCGAGTCGGTCCCGCCGGTCCGCGAGTGGGCGCGGACCTTCGTCGTCGGCCTGTTCATGGGCACCGCCGACGCGGTCCCCGGCGTCTCCGGCGGCACGATCGCCCTCATCGCCGGCATCTACGAGCGCCTCATCACCGCGATCAACGAGGTCACGCCCGGCCGATTCCTCGACGGCGTCGTCGCGCTCACCCCGCTCGACGGCGGGGTCTCGCTCGACCGCGCGGCCGCCGTCCTCGAAGAGGTCGACGGCTGGTTCCTGGTCGCGCTGCTCGCGGGCATCCTCTCGGCGGTGATCCTCGTCACCCGGGTCGTGGACATCGCAAACGAGGCGGCGCCGGTCCTGCTGTTCGGCTTCTTCTTCGGCCTGATCGGCGCTTCGGCGGTGATCCTCTTCCGGGCGGTGTCGGTCCGGACGCTCCCCGAGGTCGTCGCGGCGGTCGGCGGGTTCGCTATCGCGTTCGTCGTCTCGGGCTACGGCGAAGTACTGGAATCCGGCGGGCTCCCGGTCGTGTTCGGTGCGGGCGCGCTGGCGATCAGCGCGATGATCCTCCCCGGCATCTCCGGATCGCTCGTGCTCGTCATCCTGAGCCAGTACGAGCGGATGTCCTCGACGCTCTCGGCGTTTATCGACGCTCTCATCGGCACCGTCACGGGCGGCGGTCTCGGCCCGGTGATCGACCGCGGTGTCGTCGTCGTGACGTTCGTCTGCGGCGGGCTGGTCGGCCTGTTCACCGTCTCCCGGGTCATCCGCCGCGCGCTCGATTACAATCGCGAGGTAACCTTCGCCTTCCTCGTCGCGCTGGTGCTGGGCGCGCTCCGGGCACCCATCGTGACGCTCAACGGCGAGGAGTACGCCGTCGTCTGGAACACCGCGACCGTCCAGGCGTTCGCGGGCGCCGCCGTCGTCGGCGCCCTCGTCGTCTTCGCCCTCGACTGGTACGCCGTCGACCTCGACCTCGACTCGGTCTGACCCGCGTACCCGGACCGCTCAGCTCAGGAACAGCCGTCGCTCCGCCCGCTCGTGGCCCGCCGAGCGCACGTCGACCAGCGGGGCAAAGGGCGTCATGTCGTCGACCCCGCGGTCGGCGCTGGCCTCGACGGCGTCGACCATCGCCGGCCGCAACTCGTCGAGGACCCGCTGCACCTCGGTCGACCCCAGGCGCATGAGGCGCTGGGCCGCCGCCAGTTGCGCGGTGGCGAACTCGTGGCAGGCCAGCAGGCACGCCTCGCGGACGGGCACGCCCGCCAGCGCCGCGACGGTCCCGAGGGCGACCGCGTAGTTGCCCGGCGCCTCGTCCGCGTCGACCGCCGCCCCGTACTCGTCGAGGAGCGCGTCGTCGCGCAGGTCCCGCTGGAGCGCCAGCAGCCGGTCGCCCGTCCGCTCGGAGCTCTCGCGGAACTCCGCCGGCAGCGTCGCGGCGGTCAGCCGCCGGTCCGCGCGTTCGACGGCGTCGCAGTCGCCCTCCTCGGCCGCCGCGTGGGCCGCCCGGAGCGCGACGAGGTCGGCGTGGCCGTGCTGACGCCGGAGGACCGTCCCAACGAGATCGCGGAGGTCGTCGGCGTCGGCCACGGCGTCGTCCGCGACGAACTGCTCCAGCGCGTAGGAGACGCTATCGGTTCCGACCGGGAGAAAGGAGTCCGCGAGTCGCAGCGACTCCAGCGTCGCCTCGTCGCTCACGACCCCTCACCTCCGGCGAAGTCGCCCCCCGATTTCGGGTCGAGCGTGCGGACGCCGTGGTCGTGGCCGTCGTCACCGTGGCTGTGAGAGTGGTCGCCCTCGCCGTGGCTGTGGCCGGCTGTTCCGTGACTGTGGTCGGCCGCGTCGCCCTCGTCGAACAGCGTCGGCGGGACCTCCTCGTACCCGACGGTCGCGCCGTCGGAGAGGTGCGGTTCCACGGTGCCCTCCATCCGCTCGCGGGTATCGGCGAGGGGCAGGTACGCGCGGCCGTCCTCGACGGCCAGGTCCCAGTGGCGGTTCCCGACGGCGTGGCCCAGTTCGAGCGCCGCGGTGACGGCCGCCCGGTCGGGGTCGGCGACGCCGCCGAAGTCGACGACCAATGCCTCGACCGCTTCGAGCGAGACGACGACGAGCCGGTCCCCCGTGGTGAGCACGTCGCCGTCGCGCAGTTCGCGGGCGACGACGACGCCCAGGTCGGTGCCGTCCTCGGCGGTGGTGCGGAACCGCGAACGGCGGCGCTCGGTCCCGTCGACCGCGATTCGGAGCGGGTCGTCCGACTCGACGCGCTCGGCGACCCCCTCGTCGTCGACGGTCCCGACGAACTCCTCGGCGACGAGCATCAGGGCCTCCTGGATTCGGGCGCGCCGGCGCCCAGCAGGTCGGTTCTCGCCTCGTCCCACGCCGCCCGGAGCGACGCCGTCACCGTCTCTGCGCGGTGGCCCAGCGCGCGCACGACGACACCCGCGTCGTTCGGGAGCCGCGTCGCCCCCGCGCGGACGGCGTCGGCGTCGCCGTCGTCGGGGCCGTCGCCGGCTGGGTCGTCGCGGTCGCCGATATCCGTGGCCGCGCCCGTCGCGGCCGCGTGGAGCCGGTCGCTCAGGTCGTCGAGCGCGCCGGCCTCGCTCGCCGGGACGAGCACGTACAGCGTCCCCAGCACGGCGAACCCGCCCATGACGCCGGCCGCCGAGGGGTCGGCGTCGGCCGGCCGGAGGTGGGTCGCGTCGTCGACCAGCAGGTCGCCGTCGCGGCGGACGCGCAGCCGGGAGAGGTACCGCTCGAAGTCGAACCATTCGCCGCGGGCGAGTCGCCCGGGAACGACCACGTCGCCGACGACCGCGCTCGCATCCGGCGCGAGGTCGAGATCGACCCCCTGGAAGAACCGCGAATCCTCGTGGAGGATGGTCGGCTCGGGCACGTAGTCGAGGTGGCCGTCCGTCCCGACCGAGAGCGCCACGTCCGCGGCGGCGTAGTTGCGCCCCATCGAGAGCACCTTCTGGGAGCTCTGCGTGGAGACGTGCGCGACGGCGCCGGCCCCGACCGCGACGGTCACGTCGTGGCGGTCGCCCTGGGCGACGCCGCCGGTCGGCGACTGGACGTACACCGTCTCCGCTTCGGGCAGCGGGTCGTGCCCGAGCGTGCCGCTGACGTGGAACGGCGCGCGCGCGAGGTCACGGATGAGGTTCGTCTCGCCCGCCCCGTCAGCGGCGAATCGAAGTTCGAGTCGGCCGTCCTTGCCCGGCGAGCCGACCGCCGCCGCGGGCAGCGATTCCCCGGCGTACTCCGCGAACGCGGGATGGGGCGGCTCGTCGCCCGTCCGCCGGTTCGCCGGTCGCTCTGGCGTGTCGGCGGCCATCTATGCGAAGAGCACGCCCTCGCTGACGTACTCTTGGACCTCGTCGACCCCCTCGCCGGCCTTGCAGTTCGTGAAGACGAACGGGCCCGTCCGCACGTCGGCGGCGTCGGCCTCCAGCACGTCCAGGTCCACGTCGACGTGGGGCGCGAGGTCGGTCTTGTTGACCACGAGCAGGTCGCACTCGACGACGCCCGGGCCGCGCTTGCGCGGGATGTCCTCGCCCTCCGCGACCGAGATGACGTACAGCGAGTAGTCGGCGAGTTCGGGGTTGAACGTCGCGGCGAGGTTGTCGCCGCCGCTCTCGACGATGACGAGGTCGAGGTCGGGGTGGTCGGCGAGGAAGTCGTCGATCTGCGCGAGGTTCATCGACGGGTCCTCGCGGATGCCGGTGTGGGGGCAGGCGCCCGTCTCGACGCCGGCGACGAGATCCGGCGGGACGACGCCCGCGAACCGCTCGCGCAGCGCGTCGGCGTCCTCCTGGGTGAGCACGTCGTTGGCGATGACGCCCACGTCCAGGCCCGCGTCGCGCAGGCGGGGGACGAGTTCGGTGACCAGCGCGGTCTTGCCCGACCCCACGGGACCGCCGATGCCGACCGTCGCCACGTCGCGGTGGGTGAGGCTCACGAGTCGGCCTCCTCGGCGCCCGCCGCGTCCGTCTCGGCGTCGCCCGCCGGCTCGCCGCCGTCGGCGGCCGCCTCGTCGTCGCTCCCGGGGTCCATCGCGCCCGACGACCGGATGGGGTCGTGGACGGTCACGAGCTTCGTCCCGTCGGGGAAGACCGGCTCGACCTGGATCATGTCGACCATCTCGGGGACGCCGGGCATCACGTCCTCGGGGTCCAGCAGCTGGGAGGCCTCGGCGCGGATCTCGGCCACGTCCCAGCCGTCGCGGGCGCGCTCGACGCACCAGTCGGAGATGTACGCGACCGCCTCGGGGTGGTTCAGCCTGACGCCGCGCTCCTTGCGGCGCCGGGCGAGCTCCGCGGCCATGAAGACCGTCAACCGTTCCTGCTCTTTGGGCGTTAAGTTCATTCTGAGTCCCTCACAGCATGTACCGCTGGGCGAGGGGGAGTTCCTCGCTCGGTTCCGCCGAGACGACCTCGCCGTCGACCCGCACCTCGAAGGTCTCGGGGTCGATCTCGATGTCGTCCGGGCAGTAGTCGTTGTAGTGCATGTCCGCCTTCCCGGGCGTGCGAGCGCCCGAGACGGGGACGACGGGACAGTCGAGGCCGTACTCCTCGCCGACCCCGGCCTCGGCGGCCGCCGGACTGACGAAGGAGAGCGACAGGCCGTGTTTGGCCTTCCCGGCCGCGCCGGCGCGGGGTCGCTGCATGATTGGCTCGCAGGTCATCAGCGAGCCGTTGGCCTCGCCCATCTCCGAGTAGACCGGGAAGCCGCCCTTGAACGTCATCGCGGGCTTGATACCGAAGAAGGCGGGGTCCCACAGCACCACGTCGGCGAGCTTGCCCGGTTCGAGCGTGCCGACGTAGTCGTCGATGCCCGCCGAGATGGCCGGGTTGATCGTGTACTTCGCGAGGTACCGTTTCGCGCGGAAGTTGTCGGCCTCCTCGTGGGTGTCGGCCGCCTCGTCCTCCGGCAGGGGGCCGCGCTGGGCCTTCATCTTCGAGGCGGTCTGCCAGGTCCGGCAGATAACCTCGGCCATCCGCCCCATCGCCTGGGAGTCGGAGGTCATCATCGAGATGGCGCCCACGTCGTGGAGCACGTCCTCGGCGCCGATGGTCTCCGCGCGCACGCGCGACTCTGCGAAGGCCACGTCCTCGGGCACGTCGGGGTTGAGGTGGTGGCAGACCATCACCATGTCCAGGTGCTCGTCGAACGTGTTCACGGTGTAGGGCATCGAGGGGTTCGTCGACGAGGGCAGCATGTTGGGCTGGCCGACCATCTCCATGATGTCCGGGGCGTGGCCGCCGCCCGCGCCCTCGATGTGGAACAGGTGCATCGTCCGCCCGTCGACGGCGGCGAAGGTGTTCTCGACGAACCCGGCCTCGTTGAGCGTGTCCGTGTGCATGCACACCTGCACGTCCTCCTCCTCGGCCACGTCGAGACAGGTGTCGATGGCCGCGGGCATCGACCCCCAGTCCTCGTGGAGTTTCAGCCCGCAGGCGCCCGCCTCGACCTGCTCGCGGAGGGGACCGGGTTTCGAGGCGTTGCCCTTGCCGTAGAAGCCGACGTTGACCGGCCACTCCTCGGCGGCCTGGAGGAACCGCTTGATGTTCTCGGGCCCGGTCGTCGTCGTGGTCGCGCCGCCGCCGTAGCCCCCGCCGAGCATCGTCGTGATGCCGGAGGCGAGCGCGTGGTCGTGCAACTGCGCGGAGTTGAAGTGGATGTGGATGTCCAGCCCGCCGGCGGTGGCGATCTTCCCCTCCGCGGGGTACACGTCGGTCGACGGGCCGACCACCATGTCGACGCCGTCCATCGTGTCCGGGTTGCCCGCCTTGCCGATCCCCGCTATCTCGCCGTCGCGGATGCCGATGTCCGCGGCGACGATCCCGAGGACGGGGTCCATCACGAGCGCGTTCGTGAGCACCCAGTCGAGCGCGCCCTCCTCCTGGGTGGTGCCGGGGGACATCCCGAGGCCGTCACGCAGGGTCTTCCCGCCGCCGAAGACCGCCTCGTCGCCCGGCGTCCGCAGGTCCGCCTCGACCTCGACGAACAGCTCGGTGTCGCCCAGGCGCACGCGGTCGCCCGTCGTCGGGCCGTACAGCTCCGCGTAGGCCTCGCGGTCGACCTCGCGGGTCATGGCTCGTCCTCCTCGTCAGCGGTCGCTTCGCCGGAACCGTCGCTGTCGAGCTTCCCGGCCTGGTCGGGGATGCCGCCGAAGCCCTGCCGGTGGGCGCGCTCGACTGCCGCCGCGGCGTCGCCGTCGACGCTCCCGTTCACGAGCCCGTTCATCCCGTGGGCGACCCGCTTGCCGCCGATGGCGACGAGTTCGACCGTCTGCTCGTCGCCGGGCTCGAACCGGACCGCCGTCCCAGCGGGGATGTTCAGGCGCTTCCCGAAGGCGGCCTCGCGGTCGAACGCCAGGGCCGCGTTGGCCTCGAAGAAGTGGAAGTGCGAGCCGACCTGCACCGGCCGGTCGCCCGCGTTGCCGACGGTCACCTCCGTCGTCTCGCGGCCCTCGTTGATCGTCACTGTGCCCGCCGCCGTCCGCACCTCGCCGGGGACGAGTTCCTCGGTCATACCACCACGTCCGTCGACAGTTTCGGTCGATAGTCGATCATCTGCGCGATTATTTGGATAGCCGTCCCAAGCCGGTTCGCTTCGGCGCAAATAGCACCGACCGATCTCGAATTCCGATCCGATCGTTCGATTTCGAGGGGAGAAATCGAATTTTCGATCAGATATCGCCGTCGCCGAGGCGGTCGCGGGCGGCGTCGACGGTCAGCGGCGGCTCGTCGGCCAGCCCGTCGAACAGCCGGACGACCTGCGGGGGCCGCAGGTCGCAGTCGGTCAGCAGAGCGGTGTCGGTCAGGATCTCTCGGACGGAGCCGGTCGCGGCGACGCGGCCGCCCCCGTCCAGCAGGACCACGCGGTCGGCGACCTGTGGAACTAGTTCCGTGTCCGGCGTCGAGACGACGATCGTGACCCCGTCGGCGGCCAGTTCGTCGAGCAGGGCGAGGACCGTCTCGCGGTTGGCGGCGTCCACGTCGCTCACGGGCTCGTCCAGCAGGAGCGCGTCGGGCTCGACGGTGAGCGCGCTCGCGAGCGCCGCCCGGCGCTGTTGCCCGCCGCTGAGCCGGAAGGGGGGTTTCGACAGCAACTCGGTCAGGTCGAGGCGGTCGGCGACGCGCTCGACCCGGCCCTCGGCTTCGCCGTCGGGGAGGTCCTGCTGTGCGGGGCCGTAGGCCAGGTCCTCGCGAACGGTGGGATTGAACAGGTAGTCGGCGGGGTTCTGCGTGAGGACGCTCAGCCGGTCGCGGACGGCGTCGGCGTCGTCGGTCTCCCCGAAGTAGCGCACCCGTCCCTCGTCGGGGTCGATCAGGCCGCCGAGCAGCTGGAGCAGCGTCGACTTCCCGGCGCCGTTCGGACCGAGCAGGGCGACGCGCTCGCCCCGCTCGACGGTCACGTCGACGCCGTCGACCGCGGGCGTGCCGTCGGGGTAGGCGTAGCTGAGTCCGGTCGCGTCGACGGCGGGCGCATCCACGGGGTCAGTGGCCGGGGAGTCCGCGGCGCCGTCTCCGTCGCTCACGCCAGTCCCACCCCGACGACGGCGGCGAGGACGACCAGCGCGAAGGCGGCGTCCGCGCGGCCGAGCGGCGTCCGGCCGGCGGTCGGTCGCGGGCCGCCACCGCCGCCGCGAGCGCGGGCGGCGCGTTCGACGCGCTCGCCGCGCTCGACGCTACGCAGGAGGAAGGTCCCGAGGAAGTTCCCCGAGTCGCGCCAGGTGCGCCGCAGGTCCGGCTCGGCGACCGTCCGGCTCCGGCGCGCGCGGGCCATCCGCTCGAGTTCCGCGAAGAAGAGCAGGAGGTACCGGTAGGTGATCGCCAGCAGCGAGACAGCGATGGCCGGCGCCCGCAGACGGGCGAGCCCGCCGAGCAGGTCCGAGAAGCGGGTCGTCAGCAGCAGCAGCGAGAGGAAGGCGACGCAGACGGCGACGCGGGCGGTGAAGACTGCGACGTAACCGACGCCGGCCGCCGAGAACGGGGTCCCGCCGAGGGTGGGCCCGCCCATCAAAAGCGTCTGGGGCGCGACGGCGACGAGCGCGAAGGCGGGCGGGCCGGCGACACGACTCGCGAACGCCCGCGCTGGGACGCGCGAGACGAGCGCGAGCCCGCCGGCCAGCGCCGCCAGCGCCGCGACCCCCTGGAGGTCCCGCCGCGTGACCGTCAGCGCGACGAGCGCGACCAGCCCGGCGAGCTTCACGCTCGGCGCGACGGCCTGCAGGAAGCCCGCGCGGTCGGGCGCGTCCTCGGCGAGGAGGAACCACCGGGCGCGCCCGGAGAGGCCGACGAGCGTGCGGTCGAGGAGGTCGGTCCGGCTCATCTCGGTCCCCGGTCACCGCGCCGCGTCGGCTTCGGTTTCGGCGTCGGCGTCGCTCCCGAGCAGGCGACCGATCCCGAAGGCGGCGACGAGGGTCAGCCCGGTCCCGACGACCGCGGAGACGAAGGTCCCGGGCGCGGAACCGAGCCCGGGGACGCCGTAGTCGGGGAACGGGGCCACCTCGACCGGCTCGGCCTCTTCGACCGCGCCGGTCGCCTCGGCGGCGTTCTCCAGCGGCTCGGCGTAGCCGACCTGGCCGGCCGCCCAGCCGAAGGCGGGCGCCAGCAGGGCCAGCGCGACGAGGACGGCGACCGCCTTCGGGAACCAGTCGGGGGCCGTTGAGCCCTCTCCGTCGGCCATCAGGCGCTCACCTCCGGCTCCGGCGCGGCCGTCGGCCGCAGGTCCGGCCGCGCCTGCGCGAGGTAGCGGTAGACGACGGCGGTGATGGCGCCCTCGACCAGCCCGAGGACGAGGTGGCCGACGCCCATGATCGCCAGCGTGGTCAGCAGTTCGTACTGGAACGCCGAGGAGAGGCCGAGCTGGAGCCCGGCGGTCAGCGCACCGGCGGTGATGCCGAGCCAGCCGGCGGCGAAGGCCGCGCGGAACTCGCCGTAGGGGGCGACCAGCCGGTAGACGGCGTAGCCGACGTACACCTCGACGACAGCCATGTTGAACACGTTCGCGCCGAGGACGACGAGCCCGCCGTCCCCGAACACGAGCGCCTGGACCGCGACGACCGTCGCCACGGCGAGCGCGCCGAGGTGGGGGCCGAGCAAGATCGCGGCGAACGCGCCGCCGACGAAGTGGGCGCTCGTCCCGCCCGGGATCGGCCAGTTGAGCATCTGTGCGGCGAACACGCCCGCGGCGACGACGCCCACGAGCGGCGCCCGCGTGTCCGATATCTCCCCGCCGACCCGCCGCGCGGCGTAGCTCAGCGCCGCCACCGACAGCGCCGCGAACAGCACGGCCAGCGGCAGGTCGACGTAGCCGTCCGGGATGTGCATACTCGCCGGTCGCCGTCGCACCGGATAATACTTTCTCATAGCGCAGTATTACTCGCGGCCGGGGACGCTCGGGTGCGCGCGGACGGGAGAGTCCGCGGCGCTCGCCGGCAGCCGCGGGTGACCAGTCATATTACCCGGACCGCCGTAGGCGGGGGCATGAGCGACGACATCGACCGCATCAGTCTGACGCTCCCGTCGTCGATGGTCGAGCGGCTGGACGGCATCGTCGACGACTGGGAGTACGACAGTCGGTCGGAGGCGGTCCGGGACTCGCTGCGGGACTTCTTCGCGGACTACGAGTGGGAGACCGGCGGCGAGGGCCACCACCACGGGACCGTCGTGATCGTCCACGACCACCACGTCGACGGCATCGCCGACGACCTCCAGACGATCCAACACGAGATGGCCGAGGCGATCACCTCCGTCCAGCACATCCACCTCTCGCACGACACCTGCATGGAGACGCTCGTCGTCGAGGGGTCGGCCGGCGACATCACCGAACTCGCCAACCGCCTGCGCGCGCTCGGCGGCGTCCAGCAGGTGAAGGTCGTCGTCGTCGGCGAGTGACCGCCGCCGGATCTCCGCCGCGTCGAATGCGCCCGCTCGCTCTGATCGTTCGTTCACTGTCACTTCCGGGCGCCCTCCGGCCGTGCGCCCGGTCGGCGACCGGAACCCGGCCGATCCGTCGAAAACACCACGTTCGAAATATTACCCGCTTCGCTATTCGAATACCAACTAATTCCGGCCGCTCCTAACATATCCTAATACGCAAGGCAAGGGTATTGGACATCTATAATACGCGAGTGCAAACCCTTATTTGCCGTCTGCGAAATCGAAGGAACGTACATAGATGATGGACGTTCATGCGGCTATAGTCGGGAATAGTGGTGGAATAGTTGAAATTGTAGCGCCTGTTAGTGACGATCGTGAATTCGGGGGTGCGGGCGTATGAGCGGCGACGGGATCAGCCGCCGTCAGTTCGTGACCGCGGGGGGTGCGGCGATGGTCGCCGGGCTGGCCGGCTGTTCGAGCACCGACGGCGGCGGCGCGACGACCGACACGATGAGCAGCGCCGACACGGTCAAGATCGGGGTCCTGGAGGACCAGTCGGGTAACTTCGCGCTGAACGGCACCCCGAAGTACCGGGCGTCGATGCTCGCCATCGAGGAGATCAACAACGACGGCGGCATCGGCGGCAGGGAGATCGAGCCGGTGACGCGGGACCCCCAGTCGGACAACCAGCGCTACCAGGAGCTGACGCGGGAGTTCATCAACGAGGAGAACGTCGACGCGCTGTGGGCGGGCTACTCCTCGGCGACCCGGGAGGCCATCCGCCCGATCATCAACCGCAACGAGCAGCTGTACTTCTACACGACCCAGTACGAGGGCGGCGTCTGCGACGAGACGACCTTCGCGATGGGACCGACCGCCCGCCAGCAGCTGGGCAGCGTCCTCCCGTACCTGCGCGAGGAGTTCGGGCCGGACATCTACATCATCGCGGCCGACTACAACTTCGGGCAGCTGTCGGCCGACTGGGTGCGCGTGCTGGCCGACGAGAACGACGCCAACATCGTCGGCGAGGAGTTCATCCCGCTCTCCGAGTCCAGCTTCGGCTCGGTCATCAACAACATCCAGGCGGCCGAGCCGGACTTCGTGATGTCGATGCTGGTCGGCGCCAACCACGCCTCCTTCTACGAGCAGAAGGCCTCGGCGGGACTCGACGTGCCCATCGGCACGTCGACGGCGATGGCCCAGGGCTACGAGCACAAGCGGCTGGACCCGCCGGCGATGGCGAACATCTACGCCGGGGTCAACTACATGGAGGAGGTCCCGACCGAGAGCAACGCCGGCGACGGCGGCCTCGTCGACCGCTACTACGAGAAGTACCCCGACGAGGGCGAGTACGTCAACGAGGAGGCCGAGACGAACTACTTCTCGACGTACATGTACAAGGAGGCCGTCGAGCAGGCCGGCACGGTCGAACAGCCGGAGGTCATCGAGGCGCTGGAGTCCGGGATCAGCCTCGGCACCGAGCGCGCGCCGGAGGCGCCCGAGGGCGAGACGATCGAACTCGACGGCGCGACCCACCACGTCGACCACCACATGTGGGTCATGCGCGCGGACGACGAGCACAACGTCGAGGCGATCACCGACCGCAAGATCCCCGAGCAGTTCCTCTCGGAGACGGTCGGCTGTGACCTGCGCGAGGAGGACGAACAGACCCAGTACACGCCGGTCGACTACTTCGAGGAGGCCGAGTAGGGATGGTCAACGGCCTGAACCTCGCGTTCCAGTTCCTCGACAGCTTCGCGTTCGTCGTGCTCGCGGCGGCGGGGTTGGCCGTCATCTTCGGGATCATGGGCGTCATCAACCTCGCGCACGGCGAGTTCATCCTCTTCGGCGCGTACGCGACGACCAAGTCGGTCACCGCACTCGGGCTGCCGCTGCCCGTCGCGATGGTCGTCGGGTCGCTGCTGACGGCCGCCTTCGGCGTCGTCGTCGAGCGGACGATCATCTCGGGGTTCGTCCCCAACTGGGTCGGCCAGAAGACGGTCGGCCGGGACCTGATCGAACCGCTGTACGACCGGCTGGCCGACTCGATGGTCGCCACCTTCGGCCTGAGCCTCGTCATGGTCCAGAGCGCCCGGATCGTCTTCGGGAACTCCATCGACACGGTGGGGACGCCGTTCGGCAACGTCGCCTACGGCGCCTTCTCCTACTCGACCTACCGGCTCGTGCTCGCCGGCGTCGCCATCGCCGTTCTGGTCGCGGCCTACTACGTGTTCACGCGCACGACGTTCGGCACGCGCGTCCGCGCGACCATGCAGGACGAACAGACCGCCAGGGCGCTCGGCGTCGACACCGGACGGACGTACATGCTCACCTTCGGGATCGGCTCGGGGCTGGCCGGCCTGACCGGCGCGCTGTTCGCGCCGGTCCTGTCGATGCAGCCGACGCTGGGCGACCAGTTCCTCATCGAGGCGTTCGTCGCGGTCGTCGTCGGCGGCCCCAGCGTCGTCCTCGGGACGGCGCTGTCCGGCGGCGTCCTCGGCGCCGTCAGCGCGACGGTGACGAACCTCACCGACTCGACGACGTTCGGCCGGATCGCCCTGCTGGTCGCGGCGATACTGGCGCTGCGGTTCCTCCCCGGCGGGATCACCGGGCTCGTCGAGCGGGTTCGCGCCCGCCGACAGGAGGCGACCGATGGCGACTGAGTCGTCCGGACCCGCCGGGAGCGGCGGCGCGGTCGCGCGGATCCGCGGCCGGCTGGAGGGGCCGAACACGATCGGCAACTCGCGGGGCTTCTGGCTCGGCTTCGCCGTCGCCGTCCTCGCGCTGGCCGCGTTCCCGGTCGTCGGCAGCGGCTCGCAGTTCTCGCTGTTCCTCGTGCTCGCACTGTTGGGCCTGTCGCTGTCGCTCGTCTGGGGCTACTCGGGCGTGCTCAGCTTCGGCCAGGTCGTCTTCTTCGGCGTCGGCGGCTACACCTTCGGCGTCGTCTCGATCAACTTCCCCGACCCGACGGGGATCACCGCGGCCGCCCTCGCGGGCGTCGTCGTCGGCGGCGTCGCCGCCGCGCTGCTCGGCTACTTCATGTTCTACGGCGGCGTCCGCGACGTGTACGTCACCATCATCACGCTGGTCACGACGATGGCGATGCACACGTTCATGGCCCAGACCGCCGGCTCCGCCTGGACCATCGGCGAGGCGCCGCTCGGCGGGTTCAACGGCATGCCCGGCATCCCGCTGCTCGAACTCGGGGTCACGGGCCTCGGCTCGTTCCAGTTCGTCTACAACGAGATGTCGTTCATGGGCCTGTTCGCGTTCGACCCCTTCTACTACCTCGCGCTCGTCGCCCTCGTGGCCGCGTACCTCGGGCTGCGCGCGCTGGTCAACTCCGACTTCGGCCGCGTGATGGTCGCCGTCCGGGAGGACCAGGACCGCACCCGGATGTTCGGCTACGACGTCAAGCGGGTCAAGCTGCTGACGTTCACCCTCGGCGGCGCGCTCGCGGCGCTGTCGGGCGTGCTCTACGCCGCGCGCAACGTCTACATCAGCCCGCCGGTGTTCGCGCTGTGGTTCGCGACCCTGCCCGTCATCTGGGTGAGCGTCGGCGGCCGCAAGAGCCTGCTCGGCGCCGTGATCGCCACGATCGCCATCGAGTACTTCCGCCTCTCGGTCCAGGGCGAGATGGCGCTGGTCGTCCTCGGCGCCATGCTGCTGGTCTTCATCCTCGCGCTGCCCGGCGGGCTGGTCCCGTGGGTCGCCGAGAAGCTCTCGGAGAGCGCGGTCCCGGTCTCCGAGCTGGACGATACCGACGCGCCCGGGGAGGTGAGCGAGTCGTGAGCGAGAGCGAGTCGCCGGCGAGCGACGCCGCCTCGGACCCGAACGTCCGCGAGACGCCCGCCGGCAGGGCCACGGGCGAGCGCACCGACACCCTCCTGCAGACCGACGACCTCGTCAAGCGCTTCGGCGGGTTCACCGCGGCCGACTCCGTCGACTTCTCCGTCGACGAGGGGGAGCTGCGCTGTCTCATCGGCCCCAACGGCGCCGGCAAGTCCACCCTCCTGAAACTGATCGTCGGGACGCTCGAACCCACCGCCGGGCACGTCTACTACGACGGCCAGGAGATCACGGACATGGAGCCCAACGAGCGGGTCCGCAGCGGGATCAGCATGAAGTTTCAGGTCCCGTCGGTGTACGGCGAGCTCTCGGTCCGGGAGAACGCGCGCCTGCCGGTCCAGCAGTTCGCCGACGGCGCGGAACGCCGCCGCCGCGTCGACGAGGCCATCGAGAACGCCGGCCTCGCCGGCTACGAGGACGTGCAGGCCAGCACGCTCTCGCACGGCCAGCAACAGCAGCTGGAGATCGGCATGGCCGCCTCGCTCGAACCGGATCTGCTCCTGCTCGACGAGCCCGTCGCCGGCCTCTCGGTCGACGAGCGGACGGAGATCGCCGAGCGGGTCCGCCGGCTCAACCGCGAGGAGGGCATCGCCTTCGTCGTCATCGAACACGACACGGACTTCGTCGGCGAGATCGCCGACTCCGTGACGGTGCTGCACCGCGGCGACGTGTTCCGGGAGGGCTCGATCGAGGAGATCGAGGCCGACCCGGAGGTCCGCCGCATCTACCTGGGGGGCGAACAGTGACGCTCCTCGAACTCTCCGGGGTGACCGTCGGCTACGACGCGCCGGTCCTCCGGGACGTGGACCTGTCGGTCGAGGCGGGCGAGATCGTCGGCGTCGTCGGCAAGAACGGCGTCGGCAAGACCACCCTCATGAAGACCGTCGTCGGTCTCCTCGAACCCGACTCGGGGACGGTCGCCTACCGCGGGGCCGACGTGACCGGCCACTCGGCCGACGAGCGCGCCCGCGCCGGGATGGGGTACATCCCGCAGGGCCGGGACATCTTCCCCGGCCTGACCGTCGAGCAGAATCTGAAGATGGGCGAGCACGTCAACGCGGGCGGCGACGAAACGCGCTACGACGAGGTGTACGACCTGTTCCCGGTGCTCGAGGAACGGGCCGACCAGGACGGCGAGACGCTCTCGGGCGGCCAGCAGCAGATGCTCGCAATCGGGCGGGCGCTGGTCGCCGACCCCGACCTGCTGCTGCTCGACGAGCCGAGCGAGGGCGTCCAGCCCTCCATCGTCGACCAGATCAGCGAGGACATGCGCGCCATCAACGAGGAACTCGGCACGACGATCCTCTTCGTCGAGCAGAACCTCGGCGTCATCCGCTCGATGGCCGACCGCTGTTACGCCATGGAACGCGGCGAGATCGTCGACGAACTCGGCGAGTCCGCGCTGTCCGACGAGGACACGATCGCCAGCTACCTCGCGGTCTGACCGACCGCTGCCACTCGCCGGCTCCCTCGCGGTCCGACCGCCGCCGTCGCCCCCGTTCTCGCGCCCGTCCCGATCCCGACCGTGCGTATGCGAACCGATTCCACGGTTCTGGGGACTCTACCGATTGATAATGGGCAAAAGGGGTTTTCCGTATCGAGTGCCTACCCCGGGTACGATGAGCGTACACGCCCCCGCCACACCCGACCGCGACCCGCCCCCGAAAGCGACGCTGTTTTGCCCCGACTGCGGCCACGAGAGCCCGCCGACCGGCGACTGGACCGTCCGCCGGGCCGACCCCCACGCCGACGGGGACCGCGGCCGGACGGGCGACGCGGTCGTCTCCTGCCCCGACTGCGGGACCGAGATCGCGACCCGCGGCGGGTCGGAACTCGCGGCGTTCGCCTGACCGACCCCGACAGTTCTCTCCCGGCGGCTCGTCGCCCTCCCCGGCATCACGGACCTTATCACGACGGGCGGCCGTAGCCACGGTATGAACATCGTTCCGGACACGAGCGTGGTCATCGACGGCCGCGTGTCCGAGCAGATCGAGGCCGACGCCGACCCCGACTCGGAGGCGGTCGGCGAGGGATTCGCCGGCGCGACCGTCTACGTCCCCGAGGCGGTCGTGGGCGAACTCGAAGCCCAGGCCAACGACGGCCGCGAGAGCGGCTGGGACGGCCTCGAAGAGCTCCAGCGGCTGGCCGAACTCCACGACGACGGCACCGTCACCGTCGAGTACGTCGGCCGGCGCCCCGCCGAGGTCGAACAGCGCGAGGCCGGCGAGGGCAAGATCGACGCGATCATCCGCGACCTGGCCGACGACCACGACGCCACCCTCGTCACCAGCGACGTGGTCCAGAGCGAGGTCGCGAAGGCCAAGGGCCTCGACGTGGTCTACCTCGAACCCCGCGGCCGCGACGCCGAGTCGCTCGACATCGAGCAGTTCTTCGACGAGACGACGATGAGCCTCCACCTCAAGGTGGGCGTCGCGCCGATGGCCAAGCGCGGCGAGATCGGCGACATGCACTACGAGACCATCCGGGAGGAGGTCTCGACGGAGAACGACCTCAAGGAGTGGGCCCAGGACATCGAGAACTCCGCGCGGGCCAGCGCCGAGGGGTTCGTCGAGCTCGACGAGCCGGGGATGACCATCGTCCAGTTCCGCCAGTACCGCATCGCCATCGCCCGGCCGCCGTTCTCGGACAAACTCGAGATCACGGCGGTCCGCCCCATCGTCAAGACCGACCTCGACGACTACGAGCACGCCGACGAACTCCGCGAGCGGCTGCTCGAACACCAGCGCGGCGTCCTCATCTCGGGGGCGCCCGGCGCCGGCAAGTCCACCTTCGCCCAGGCCGTCGCGGAGTTCCTCGCCGACTCGGACTTCGCGGTCAAGACCATGGAGAAACCGCGGGACCTCCAGGTCGGCGACAACATCACCCAGTACACCGAGCTGGGCGGCTCGATGGAGAAGACCGCCGACTCGCTTCTGATGGTCCGGCCGGATTACACCATCTACGACGAGGTCCGCAAGACCGACGACTTCGAGGTGTTCGCGGACATGCGGCTTGCCGGCGTCGGCATGGTCGGCGTCGTCCACGCGACCCGGGCCATCGACGCGCTCCAGCGTCTCGTGGGTCGGGTCGAACTCGGGATGATCCCGCAGGTCGTCGACACCGTCGTCTACATCGAGGCCGGCGAGGTCGACACCGTCTACGACGTGACCACCGAGGTCAAGGTCCCCGAGGGGCTGATGGAGGAGGATCTGGCCCGTCCGGTCATCATGATCCGCGACTTCGAGACCGGCCAGCCAGCCTACGAGATCTACACGTTCAACCGCCAGGTCGTCACCGTCCCCCTGGGCGAGAACGCCGAGGACGGCGGCGCCGGCCGGGAGAGCGGCACCGAGCGCATCGCCAAACAGGAGGTCGAACGGGAGATCCGCTCGATCGCCCACGGCCACGTCGAGGTGGAGATCAAGAACCCGAACACCGCCGTAGTGTACGTCGAGGAGGACGACATCTCCGCCGTCATCGGCAAGGGCGGCGGCCGTATCTCCGACGTGGAGAACCGCCTCGGCATCGACATCGACGTGCGAACCTTCAGCGAACGCCCGCAGGGCGCCGGCGGTCCGGGCGGTTCGGGCGGCGACTCCGGTGGCGGCGCCAGCAGTAGCTCCGGCGGCGAGATCGTCAGCCCCGAGATCACCTCCCGGCACGTCCTCATCCCGATGGACGGCTACGAGGGCGAGACCGTCGAAGTCACCGCCGACGGCGAGTACCTGTTCACCGCGACCGTCTCCCGCGGCGGCGAGGTGCAGGTCTCCCGCGGCTCGGCCATCGCCGAAGAACTGGAACAGGCCATCGACCGCGGCAAGACGATCACCGTCTCCCCCTCCTAGTCGCCTTCTCTCCTCACCATCGCTGGTTCGACGTACCGCCCACACGCTGTCGGTACGACTGCAGATCGTTCGGCGAACCGACAGGCGGGGCTGACAGGCGGGATCAGCGAGAAAGCCAAGGGCCGGATTTGAACCGGCGGTGGGCGGCTCTGCAGGCCGCTGCGTTCGGCCGGACTCTGCCACCTTGGCGCACCCGATAGTATCCGCCTGTCTCGCTTAAGCCCATCGGATCCGCGACTCCCCGCGGCCGACGGACGACAGCCGCTGTCGGCACTGACGGAACAAATACGGAAACCCCCGACCAGCTGTGGCTGGTCGAGGGTGATGAATGTGCCCGGCCGGATGATGGCCGGAAGATGAGTGGAGGCGGCGAACCAGGTTTCCCAGAGACTCTCGTACTCCAGTACTCGCCGGAACGCAGGCGGGCTTAACTTCCGTGTTCGGGATGGGTACGGGTGTAACCCCGCCGCTATGGCCGCCCTAACGCCGATCCGCGGAATCGAACCGCGTCCGAACGCCGCGTTCGGAATCCAATATCGGTGGTCTCCGAGACCGTGTGTACGTGCGATCCAGATTGCGCCTGGACTCGTTCAGCGAGTCGCAGTGCGTATGATTGGTGGCTTCGGTCGGTTAGTGCTCGCGGGCTGAACATCTCGTTGCCTCGATGCGTACACCCCGAGTCTATCGAACTCGTCTTCTACGAGTGACCTCGGCGGTATCTCTTTTCCAGGTGGGTTTCCGGCTTAGATGCGTTCAGCCGTTACCCCGTGTGGCGTGGCTGCCCGGCAG
>NZ_SRHV01000006.1 GCF_004698125.1 Halosimplex halophilum | reverse complement strand
TGCTGTCCTTCGCGTCGCGCGTCGTGCTGTCCTTCGCGTCGCGCGTCGTGCTGTCCTTCGTGGACTTCACGGACCTGTTCGGGTCCGGGCCCGGTCCCGAACCCCCGTTTCAACTGCACCCCTCCCCCACCCCGATCCCCCGTTTCACCGGAAACCCGGTGTGTGTGTCTCACCACTCTCCTCACCCATCCCCCACCGAATTTCCGCGCTCTAGGAAAGAATAAAGTGATTTCACCGGAAACACGGTGTCACAATCGCATGTCAGGCTCCGACGATCTGTTCATCAGGGAAGACCCGATTTTCGTCCAGAAGGAACTGCTCGAGATCAACCACCTTCCGGACGAGGGCCGGATCGTCGGCCGCGACGAGGAGATCCAGAACCTCGCGAACGCCGTCAATCCCGCCATCTTCGGACAGAGCCCGAGCAACGTACTCATCTACGGCAAGACGGGCACCGGGAAATCCCTCTGTGCGAAACACGTCTCGCGACGGCTCACGTCGACGGCGAACGACGAGGGAGTGGCCGCGACGTTCGCCTACGTCGACTGCGCCCAGGACTCCACGGAGACGCAGGCGGTCCAGACCATCGCCGCGACGCTCAACGACCGGTCGCGGACCGACATCAAGATCCCCGACAAGGGGATCGCCACCTCGACGTACTACAAGCGGCTCTGGCGGATCCTCGACGAGTGCTACGACGTGGTCCTCGTCATCCTCGACGAGATCGACAAACTGGAGGACGACGACATTCTGATGCAGCTCTCCCGCGCCGGCGAGGCCGGCAAGATCGAGGGCTGCAAGATCGGCGTCATCGGCATCAGCAACAAGATCAAGTACAAGGAAGAGCAGCTCAACGAGCGGGTCAAGTCGAGCCTCTGCGAGCGGGAGTTCGTCTTCCCGCCGTACGACGGCACCCAGCTCAACCGGATCATGGAGGCCCGGCGGGACGCCTTCCGGGACGGCGTCCTCGAGGACGGCGTCATCCCGAAGGCGTCGGCGCTCGCCGCCCGCGAGCACGGTGACGCCCGGCAGGCTATCGATATCCTGCGGTACGCCGGCGAGATCGCACAGTCACGCGGGGCCGACCGCGTCACCGAGGAGTTCGTCGTCGACGCCCGCGAACGGGCCGAGACCGACCGGTTCCGCGAGCTCATCCGCGGCTCGACGCCCCACTCCCGGTACGTCCTCCAGGCGCTGACGGTCCTCTCGCTCAACGAGGACAACCAGGACGGGTTCCGAACGACCGAAGTCTACGACGTCTACAAGGAGATCTGCCGCCAGGAGAGCTCGGACACGCTCTCGCTGCGGCGAGTTCGCGACCTGCTGAAGGAACACGCCTTCCTCGACATCATCGAGCAGTCCCGCCACAGCGGCGGGAGTGCGGAAGGCAGTTACACGAACCACAAACTCCTGGAGGACCCCGAGGTCGTTCGCGACGTGCTGGCCGACACGATCGAGTGAGGCACCGGCTGTCTCTGTGCACCCGTCCTGTCCCGTCGGCTCCCCTCCTTGGTCCCGTCCACTGACTGTCCGGCCTACCACCCGTTCGTTCCACTAATCCCACATTACTGCCCGATTCACCGGAAATCCGGTGTGTTTCGGTCGAGTAACGGGCTGTTACTCGGGTTTCACCGGAAATCCGGTGTCCCCGAACGGCGGTTCGACTATCCTCACCCTCGGTTCACCGGAAACACGGTGTCCGTGAAGTTGGCGTCGGTCCTCCGGAGCGGTCTGGCGATTCCCCCCGGGGGCCGACAACTGCACGGACGGCTGTCGAGCTAAGAGTCGATGTCGGGTGACCGGTCAGGTGTTCGACGGGCCGTGATCCCTGCGCGTCGGGTCCTTCCTACTCGTCGCCGGAGTCAGCCCTGAGCACACGCACGTCCGTTCGCTGGCGGATCGCGAGAAACCAGGAGGCCTGTGCACACGCCGGATCGTAACCGTCGGAATCTTGCGCCTCGTCGGCGCGGGAGGACTGCAACCGGGCGATCTCCGAGGGGAGTCCCGAGGAAGGAGCCGACGAACGGTCGGTCGAAGACCGTCCCATCTGGGACTGCATTCCGATGCTCTCCCGGGCGCCGTCCGGTTTCGAACGCTCGTACTCCTCGAGCGGATGGACGTACGCGACGGGTTCCGTCGGGCCCGCGTCGGCGGAGCGTCCCTCGGCGGTCGCCGGTCCGGGCTCCCGCTCGTCGGCCGCGTCGGGAGTCGCTCGTTCGCCGGCGCTGACGGTAGACTCCCCGGTGTCGGCTCCGGTCGATCCGTCGGGTCCACCGCTCGATGGCGACCGGTGGCTGGCCGCTTCCGGAGCGGCGGCGCGGTCGCTCTGACCGCTCGCCTCCGGGCTGTCCCGAGGGAAATCGTTGCGTTCGCGATTCGAATCCCGTCCGCCCGAGATTTCGTGTAAACTCATGGTGTGTCTCGCTGGGGCGCGTCGCCTGCGTCGCGGTCCATCCTACGAGGCGGGTCGTGATAAACCGGCGATACCGTTCTTTCGCTCCCGACGGGGAAAGTCACCGTTACTCGCAACAGCGGAGCACACGGTCCGATTACTCGCTCCGAGACTCCGGTTACCCACTGTCGTCGAGCGTTCGTCCCCGTCGCATTCGCCCCTTCTCCTTCGCGCGAACTCCCCGAGCGATCCGCCGGTACCCGAGCGACCGGTCGCCCGGATCGCGGAGAGACGACCGTAAATTACAGAGATACGACTGTAAGGGGGGCGATGCCGGGCAGGGAACGGCTCTCGGAGGATCACCCGGTCGTGACTGTCGCGTATCCGATCCCTGTCTGATACTATATTCAGATACCGACAGACATCTATCCGGCGTGGTGACCTAGATCGGCAGCTATCGAGGGAAGAAAACCGCAAATCGACGGGGAGAGTGCCGATCGGAGGGTTCGGGTCGAGTGATCGCGTGTGAACCGACTGTATCGGCCGCAGCTGGTCAGACCCGGACATTCTCGTCCTTACAGCCCGAACACGGGTCGATCGCTCGCCGACGAACCGATCGGATCGTCGGCCGGAACAAACGATGCGTTTCCCTTCATTTCGAAGGACAGAAATCTGATATATAGTTCCCGGAACGATCGTCGGAGCCCCGGTTCGAGGAGGTGTCCCGTCGCTCCGTTCGCGACACCACAGATTTCATGCCGGTCCGCGGAGAGGGCCGGGCATGGAGTACGTCTGGATCGCCGCCGGGACGGGCCTCGTGGTGGTGTCGCTCGCCGCGATCGCGGTTCGGCGTCGTCGGTCGTCGGAGAGTCGAGCGTCCGAGCGGGCCCACGAGGCGGCACAGGAGCGGGAGCCACCCGTCGAGATCGGTGAGTCATACACGGTCGGGGTGACCGAGTTCTCGGACCACCACTCGGGCGGGACGGTCGCGGTCGGCAAAGTCGAGGGGTTCGTCCTGTTCGTCGAGGACGTTCCCTCCGGGGTTTCCGTCGGCGACCCCATCCGCGCGAAGGTGGTGTCGTTCAACAGGGGACACACGTCGGCCGACGCGGTGTTCGTCGAGCGCGGCTGAGGCCCGTTTCCCGACGGGTCGTCCGGTTCGGTCGGTGTCGACCCCGTCTTCACTGGCGCTCGGTCTCGGTCCGGACCCGGGGGTCGAGCGAGCCGTAGAGCACGTCCTGGAGGAAGTTGCCGGTGATCCCGATGAAGACGACGACCAGCGTCGTCCAGATGACCAGGGCGGTGTCGCTCTCGCGGATGGCGCGCAGGCTCGCCTCGGCGAGGCCGGGGATCCCGACGACCGCCTCGATGATGTAGATGTTCAACACGAGGACGGCCAGCAGCTCCGTCATCGACAGCGAGACGATCGGGATCGCCGCGTTCCGGAGGACGTGACGCGCCAGGCGGAGGCGGTCGGCGCCTTTCGCGCGGAGCATCTTCACGAACGCCCGACCGGTCTGTTCGAGCGCGGACGCGCGAGCGAACCTGACCTGTCCGGCCAGCAGGCTCGCCGCGACGGCGGTCGTCGCGAGCGCCCAGCGGCCGAGGCCGACGGGGATGATCCCCTCGCCGGAGAGGTACCGGAGGTAGATCACGAACATGAACACCGGGACGCCGAACAGCGCGTAGGCGACCAGGCGGACCGACCAGTCGAAGGCGCCGTCCTTCGCGAGCGCGGCGAACAGCCCCAGCAGCACGCCCGCCAGGACCGCGACGGCGACGCCCGGGAGGACGTAGCCGAGCGTCGCCTGGACGCGGCCGTCGAGGACCGCGATCACCGGGCGGCCGTAGGCGAACGAATACCCCCAGTCGAGGGTGGTCACGTCGACCAGCCAGCCGACGTAGCGCTCGTGCATCGGCGTGTCGAGGTCCCGCGCGGCGACGAACCCCTCCCGGATCGATTCGAGTTCCTCCTCGGTCGCCCCTCCCCACGACGCGAGCGCGAGGCGCTGTTGCAGCCGCAGCCTGACCGTACTCGCGATGACGAAGAAGGTGATCGTCACGACCAGATACGCGGACAGGACGGCGAAGGCGGCGCGCCGGAGGAGATACCGTGCGTAGCTCATCGGACCCGTCCCTCCTCCGAGGGGAACACCGGGGGGACGGGCCGATTCGCGGCGAAACCGGGGCAGGAGGGACCGTTGCGTGCGGACGGTAGCGGGGCCATCTGTCGTGCCGTGTTTTGTCATCACACGGTATAAAATTTGATTTGGCCGGGTGTGCCATGAGTGGGCATGCCCTCCAGCGATTCCGATCCCCCGGAGTTCGCGCGGGTCGACTGGGACGCGACGGCGCCCGGCCGGCGGCGGCCGTCCGCGAGGACGACCGGGTTCGCGCTCGCGTTGCTGGCGGTTGTCGGCCTGCTCGCCTACGACCTGGTGGTCGAACCCGAGAAGACGATCCCGTTGGTCGGGTGGGACGTGAACCGGTCGGGCTGGCTGGTCGTCGCCGCGCTGGTCGTCCTCGCCCGGTACGTCCTCGTCCCGCTGGTGGCCGACCGCGACCGGACCGCCCGGCACGTCCGGGCGTTCCTCGCCCGGCCCGCGGGCGTCCTCGCGCTCGGGTACCTCGTCCTGTTCGCCCTGCTCGGCGTGCTCGGGCCGGAACTGTTCCAGTTCACCTACGCGAAGCTCGACGCGCGGCTCCAGCCGCCGGTGTTCGCCGGTGTAAACATGGGCGCCACCGACGGCTACTCCTGCGTCGGCCCGGTCGTCGACGGCGTCTGTCGGGGCACCTGGCAGTACCCGCTCGGGACGAACCGCATCGGCGAGAACGTCGTCGAGGGACTCATCGGCGGGATGCACGTCGCGGTCAAGGTCGGCGTCGCAACCGCGGTGGTGATGGCCGCCGTTGCGACGACGGTGGGGACGGTCGCCGGCTACTACGGCGGGTGGGTCGACGACCTGGTGATGCGCTACGTCGACGTCCAGCAGACGATCCCGGCGATCGTCGTCTACATCGTCCTCGCGACGCTGTTTTTCGGCAACGTCGAGGGCATCTCCGACGGCGGCGCGTTCGCGTTCGTGCTCGTGTTCGGGCTGCTCGACTGGGGCGGGATCGCCCGGCTGGTCCGCGGCGAGGCGATGCAGCGGCGGAGCGAGGGGTACGTCCGCGCCGCGAGGGCGGCCGGCGCGAGCGACCTGCACGTGGTCCGCCGCCACGTCGTCCCGAACTCGACGGCCACCATCGTCACCGCGCTCACGCGGCGGATCCCCCTGCTCGTGCTCGCGCAGGTCGGCCTCGCGTACCTCGCGCTCAACTCGACGCGGCCGGCCTCGTTCGGCGAACTGCTCCGGGTCAGCCTGCAGGGCCGGCACATGCCCTGGCACGTCCAGTGGTGGACCTCGGTCCCCGCCGTCCTCCTGCTGGTCGGGCTGGTCGTCTCGTTCAACGTCTTCGGCGACACGGTCCGGGACGTGCTCGATCCCCGGGAGGAGGTGCGGTAGATGGCCGACCCGCTCCTCGACGTCCGCGACCTGCGGGTCCGCTTCGACACCGACGAGGGCGTCGTCCGCGCGGTCGACGGCGTCGACTTCGACGTGGGCGAGGGCGAGACGGTGTGTCTCGTCGGCGAGTCCGGGTCGGGCAAGACCGTCGCCTGCGAGTCGATCACCCGGTTGCTCCCCGACTCCGCCGCCGTCGACGGGGAGATCCGCTTCGACGGGACCGACCTCACCGACTGCTCGGTCTCGGAGCTCGAATCCTACCGCGGCGGGCGCATCGGCCACGTCTTCCAGAACCCCCAGGACGCCCTGGACCCCGTCTACACCGTGGGGGAGCAGGTCGTCGAGGCGATCCGCATCCACCGCGACGTGTCGAAGGCGGCCGCCCGCGAGGAGGCCGTCGCGCTGCTCGACCGCGTCGGGATCGGCGAGGCCGCGGCGCGGTTCGACGACTACCCCCACCAGTTCTCCGGCGGGATGAAACAGCGGGTCGTCGTCGCGATGGCCCTGGCGGCCGACCCCGACCTGCTGATCGCCGACGAGCCGACGACGGCGCTGGACGTGACCATCCAGCGCCAGGTATTGAACCTCCTCGCGGACCTGCAGGCCGAGCGCGGGATGGCGCTTCTGTTCGTCACCCACGACCTGGGCGTCGTCGCGGAGATCGCCGACCGCGTCGTCGTCACGTACGCCGGGAAGGTGATGGAGACGGCCGGCGTCCACGACCTGTTCGACGACCCGGCCCATCCGTACACGCGGGCGCTGCTGGCCTGTCTCCCGGGGCGCGGCGCGGCGCTGGAGACCATCGGCGGGTCGATCCCGGAGCCGACCGACCCGCCCGACGGCTGCCGGTTCCACCCGCGCTGTCCGCACGCGGTCGACGACTGTATCGGGGGCAACCAGCCCGCGTTCCGGGCCGTCGACGGGGGCCGTGCCGACACCGACAGCGGAGGGCAGGGAGGTCCGGAGGGGGACACCGATGCGGGTGCGACCGACCACGGGGTCGCCTGTCTGCTCTACGGCGAGGACCACGCGCTCCCCCCGGAGCTGGGGGTGAGCGATGACTGACGCGCCGCTCCTCGAAGTCCGGGACCTCGAGAAGCACTACCCGGTCCGGTCGGGGCTGCTCCGGCGGGTGACCGGCCACGTCGAGGCCGTCGACGGCGTGAGCTTCGAGGTGCGCGCGGGGGAGACGGTCGGGCTCGTCGGGGAGTCGGGCTGCGGCAAGTCCACGACCGCGACGACGCTGCTGGGCCTTGAGGAGCCGACGGGCGGCGAGGTGCGCTTCGACGGCCGGCCGGTCGCCGACCTCGCGGGCGACGACCGCGACCGCTTCCGCCGGCGCGCCCAGGTCGTCTTCCAGGACCCAAACTCGGCGTTCGACCCGCGGCTCACCGTCGGCGAGTCGGTCGCCGAGCCGCTGGCGATCCACGGTCTGCGCGACGCCGACCGTCGCCGGGAGATCGTCGCCGACACGCTCGAACGCGTCGGACTGACGGCGGCCGACGCCGACCGCTACCCCCACGAGTTCTCCGGCGGGCAGAAACAGCGGATCGCCCTCGCCCGGGCGCTCGTGCTCGACCCCGACCTGCTGGTCGTCGACGAGCCCGTCTCCGCGCTGGACGTGAGCGTCCAGGCGGAGATCCTCTCGCTCCTCTCGGACCTGCAGGACGACCTGGGCCTCGCGATGGTGCTCATCAGCCACGACCTGGGGGTCGTCCGCCAGGTCTGCGACCGCGTCTGCGTCATGTACCTCGGCGAGGTCGTCGAGCGCGGGTCGGCCGAGGCGCTGTTCGCCGACCCGCGCCACCCCTACACCGAGGCGCTGCTGTCGGCCATCCCCGAGCCGGACCCGGACGCCCGCGACGCGGCCGTCGAGCTGACCGGCGACGTGCCCGACCCGTCGAACCCGCCCGCCGGCTGCTCGTTCCACCCGCGGTGTCACCGCGTGATACCCCCCGAGGGGTTCGAGTTCCGGGACGGCGAGTTCCGGGGGGTGCTCGACCTCCGGCTCGCCGTCGAGCGCGGTGACGTGGGCGCCGACGAGTTCGACGACCCCGAGGCCGTCCGCGAGGCGTTCGGCGTCCCGGACCCGCTCTCCGACGGCGAGGCCGAGCGGCTCCTCGACGATGCGGTCGACGCGGCCGCGGCCGGTCGGACCGACGAGGCGGCCGACCGGCTCGACGCCTTCGAGAGCGTCTGCGAGCGCGAGGACCCCGCGCTCGAACCGACCGACGGAGACGGGGGCGGGGACGAGCGCGCGGATCACCCTGCGGCGTGTCTACGGAACGGCGAGTCGGCCGAGTCGGCACCACCGACGACCGAGTGATCGACTGTTCGTGTGGCCCCCGCCGCGGGTCGAGGCGCCGTCAGAACGGGAGCCGTCCTTTCACACGTCCGTCCGCCTCGTCGGACAGTGTTTGAGCTCTCGAAACGAGGTAAGTACCACGAAGCCAGTCGTTCTGTGCTCGGATTCCAGTCGGATCTATCGAACGGTCGCTCACTCCACTATCTCTCCCAGCGCAGACCGCAGTGCCTGCTCGACGATGCGCTCTTTGACCGTCGCGCGCTCGCCCTCGAAGCGGTGGTGTTCGACGGTCGCGTAGGGGTCACGGCCGTCGCCGCCGGCGTACGCGATGCCGATGTAGACGGTGCCGACCGGGGTGTCGGCGTCGCCGCCGCCCGGGCCCGCGTAGCCGGTCGTGGAGACGCCCCAGTCGGCGCCGGTCTCGTCGCGGATGTGCCGCGCCATCGCGCTGGCGACCGTCTCGCTCACCGCGCCGTGGCGCTCCAGGCTCTCCCGGGAGACCGCGAGCAACTGGCGCTTTGTCCGCTCCGTGTAGGCGACGACGCCGCCGACGAAGTAGTCGCTCGACCCGGCGACGCCCGTGATCGTCGACCCGAGCAGTCCCCCGGTACAGGACTCGGCGACGGCCAGCGTCTCTCCGCGCTCGCCCAGTATGTCGCCGATCCGCGCGGCGGGTGCGTCGTCGTTCATGCGAGCGAGTACGACGCCGGGCGGGAAAACACTCTCCCCGCTCCGATCCCCGCGTGCGGGCCGAGGGCCGATCCCACGACTCGGATGCCGGATCCCCTCCAGACGACTTGACCGTCCC
Organism: Halosimplex halophilum; assembly: GCF_004698125.1. Classification (NCBI taxonomy): domain Archaea; kingdom Methanobacteriati; phylum Methanobacteriota; class Halobacteria; order Halobacteriales; family Haloarculaceae; genus Halosimplex; species Halosimplex halophilum. The sequence goes on along the minus strand of NZ_SRHV01000006.1, from coordinate 259,091 downwards.
GGCGCGGGTCTTATGTAACACTAGCCCGGAGCACGCCTCCGATTGTTACATAAGATCAGCCCGTGAGCAGTGCGGGCCGAACCGGGCTTCCGAGTACTACTCCGCGCTCGGCCGCTCACATCGCTGGACCCTGCGGTAGCCGCGATGACCCGGACGACGGGGATCAGACGAGGAGCTGGATGTCGGCGTCGGCCATGTCCTGGAGGGCGGTGGCGGCGCCGACGCCCGCGGTGACGCCGTCGTAGAAGTCGTCCTCGTCGTAGTCCATCAGGTCGATGGTCATCTGACAGGCCTGGAACTCCACGCCCATGTCCAGGCTCGTCTCGACGAGCTCTTCGATGGTTGCGGTGTCGTTGTCGTCGATCTTCTTCTCCATCAGCTTCGTCGTCACCCGATCCATCCCGGGCAGGGCGGCGACCGCGTTGGGCACGGGCATGTTGGGGTTGCCGACGGAGCTCAGCTTGAGGTCCTTCGAGCGCTCCTCGTGGAGGATATCCAGGCCCCAGAACGTGTGGAAGACCGTCACGTCGTAGCCGAACGCGGCCGCGGTGCTGGCGAGGATCAGCGGCGGGTAGGCCATGTCCAGCGTCCCTTTCGTCGCAATGATCGACATCTTCTTCGGGTCGTCGTCGTCCTCCGACTCGGCGAGCGACTCCTCCAGCTCGGCGACGCGTGCGGCCAGCTCCGCGCGGGAGGGGGCGTCACCCTCGGCCGCGTCGGGGGCGTCCTCGGCTGTCGTGTCTGAGGTGTCCGTGCTCATTTTCACTCCGTCTTGCGCACGTAGTGTTTGTACACGTCACCGCTCTCCTCCTGTGCGAGCAGTTCCACGCCGTCCGTGCCGTCGGCCCAGCCGTCGATGTCGCTCATGCTGCCCGAGTCGGTCGCGAGTACCTCCAGAACCTCGTCGGCGGCGAGGTCGTCGATGGCCGATTTGGTCTTGACGACCGGCATCGGGCACGATGCGCCTTTCACGTCGAGCGTCTCCGCGATGTCGTATTCTGCACTCATTGTTGTGTCCGCTCCGTTGATTTGTCTTGGAGCTAACGCACAATATTGACTCCGTAGTTAAAAGATTGCTGGTTCTTGTGACTGACGCCAACTACTGGTCAGTGGCGAAATCGTAATTTCCCTCAGTATCGGGTATGTAGTCGTATACACCGCTCCAGACAGAGTCGCAGGGGGATACTATATTGTGCATAAGATGGAATACTATGCAAACCCTTTAGTACGTCCATCCGATAGACGGGGGTGCACGACATGAACGCGGAAGACTTCCCAACTCCGGACGCCGACGTGGAGACGGTCGCCCCGGAGACGCTAAAAGAGCGCATCGACGCGGGCGAGGACGTGACACTGCTCGACGCGCGAATGAACTCGGACTACGAGGAGTGGCGCATCGACGGCGAGAACGTCACGTCGATCAACGTCCCGTACTTCCAGTTCCTCGAGGACGACATCGACGAGGACGTGCTCGACCGGATCCCCGACGACCGCGAGGTAACCGTCCTGTGCGCGAAGGGCGGCGCCAGCGAGTTCGTCGCGGGGACGCTCGCCGAGCGCGGCTACGACGTGAACCACCTCGAAGACGGCATGAACGGCTGGGCGCGCATCTACGAGGCCGTCAAGGTCGAGAACTACGACGGCGCGGGGACGCTCGTCCAGTACCAGCGCCCCTCCTCGGGCTGTCTCGGCTATCTGCTCTACGACGACGGCGAAGCCGCAATCATCGACCCGCTGCGGGCGTTCACCGACCGCTATCTCGCCGACACCGACGACCTCGGCGTCGACCTGCAGTACGCGCTCGACACGCACATCCACGCCGACCACATCTCGGGCGTGCGCGACCTCGACGACGAGGGCGTCGAGGGCGTCGTTCCCGAGGCCGCGGTCGACCGCGGCGTGACGTACGCTGACGAGCTGACCACGGCCGCGGACGGCGACACCTTCGAGGTCGGAGACGCGACCGTCGAGGCGGTGTACACGCCCGGCCACACGACCGGAATGACCTCGTACCTCGTCGACGACAGTCTGCTCGCGACCGGCGACGGACTCTTCGTCGAGAGCGTCGCCCGCCCCGACCTCGAAGAGGGCGACGAGGGCGCGCCGGACGCCGCGCGCATGCTCTACGAGTCGCTGCAGGACCGCGTCCTACCGCTGCCCGACGACACGCTCGTCGGTGGCGCGCACTTCAGCGACGCCGCCGAGCCCGCTGCGGACGGTACCTACACCGCGCCCATCGGCGAGCTCGTCGATGAGATGGACGCACTCACGATGGACGAGGACGACTTCGTCGAGCTGATCCTCTCGGACATGCCGCCGCGGCCGGCCAACTACGAGGACATCATCGCGACGAACCTCGGGCAGAACGCCGTCGACGACGACGAGGCGTTCACGCTGGAGCTCGGGCCGAACAACTGCGCCGCCAGTCAGGACTCGCTCGCGGGTGACTGACGACGCCGATGGTCACTGACCCAGTACTGCTCCAGGCGGCCGCCGACCTGTTCCCGAACGGGATCAGTCGCTACGCCGTCGGCGGCCTGCTCGTCGGCCTCGGGACCGTCCTGATCTACGTCGGGACGGGTATCCCGGCCGGGGCGAGCACGTTCCTGGAGTCGACGCTGTCGTACGTCTCCGACCAGTCGCGGTTCCAGCAGTACGTCGCCTCGCGGGACTGGCGGCTCGTGTTCACGGCCGGCATCGTGCTGGGCGGGCTAGCGTTCGCGGCGACGGTTCAGTCCGGCCTGGTCACGAGTTCGCTGTACGAGCCCGGAACGACCGGCCAGCTCTACGAGGTCGCCGGCGTGACGCTCTGGCAGACCGACGTCCAGCCGTGGCGGCTGTTCGTCGGCGGTATCCTGGTCGGCATCGGAACCCGGATCGGCAAGGGCTGTACGTCCGGCCACGGCGTCTGCGGCGTCGGTTCGGCGTCGAAGACGTCGCTGGCCGGCGTCCTGACGTTCCTGACCGTCGCCATCGGGACGGCACAGGTCGTCGCCGCGCTGGGGGTGAGCCCATGAGCGACCGGCACCCGCTGTTCAAGCCGCTAGTCTTCGTCGGCGGCATCGTGTTCGGGTTCGGGCTCGGGTTCAGCCACATGGCGCGCCCGGAGGTGGTGCTGAACTTCCTCCAGTTCGAGGATCTGGGCCTCCCGTTCGTGATGTTCGGGGCCGCCATCGTCTCCGGGATCGCGTTCGCCCTGTTGCCCCGTATTCGGGACGCGGCACCCCTCACGGGCGACCCCTACGAGCGCCGCCTGAAGCCCTTCGACCGGAACGTCCTGGTCGGCGGCGCCGTCTTCGGCGTCGGCTGGGGCCTCTCGGGCATCTGCCCGGGCGCGGCGTACGCGAGCCTCGGCGTCGGCAACGTCACGATCCTCTGGGCGCTCGCCGGGATGTTCCTCGGCGCGTACGCCCAGGGCTACTGGCGGAGTCGGAACCACGCGCGAGATACCGCCCCCACGGGCGCGGACTGACCCGCTTCAATGGACCCCGCTCTCGTCGTCCTCTTCGCCGGTGCAGCGCTCGCCAGCCTGTTCATGGCGTGGGTGATCGGCGCCGGGTCGAGCGGCGCGACCCCCTTCGCTCCCGCCGTCGGCGCGAACGCCATCGCGACGATGCGGGCCGCGCTGCTCGTCGGCATCTTCGGGTTCGCCGGCGCCGTCACACAGGGCGGCAACGTCTCGGAAGCCGTCGGGAGCGGCCTCGTCGGCGGCATCAGCCTGCCGATCGCCGGCGTCATCCTCGTGCTCGTGCTGGGCGCGGGGCTGATGGCGGTCGGCATCACGACCGGCTATCCGATCGCGACGGCGTTCACCGTGACCGGCGCCGTCATCGGCGTCGGCCTCGCCCTCGGCGGCACGCCGGTCTGGTCGAAGTACCAGCAGATCGCCGCCGTCTGGGTATTGACGCCGTTCGTCGGCGGCGGCATCGCGTTCACCATCGCGAGTCTCCTTCCGCGCCCCGATGTCCCCGAACGGTACAGTATTCCCGTCCTCGCCGGCCTCGTCGGGGCGGTCCTCGTGAACGTCCAGTTCAGCTTCCTGGGTGAGGGAGGCACGTCAGGAACACTCCGCAGTATCGGACAGCAGGTGCTCGCAGTCGACGGGCTTGCCTCGGCAGTCAGTATTACCGGCCTCGCAGCGCTAGCGGTCGCGGCGGTCGTCTGGTGGGATGTCAGTCGCGACGAACCCGGTGGCTTGCGGCGCGTGCTGCTGGCGCTCGGGTCGCTCGTGGCGTTCTCCGCTGGGGGGAGTCAGGTCGGACTCGCCGTCGGACCGCTGCTCCCGCTCCTCGACGAGGTCGGGATGGTCTCGACGTTCGCCGTGCTCGTCGGCGGCGGGCTCGGGATGCTTGTCGGCTCGTGGACGGGTGCGCCCCGGATGATAAAGTCGCTCGCCCAGGACTACTCGTCGCTCGGGCCGCGCCGCTCCATCTCGGCGCTCGTCCCCTCGTTCCTGATCGCGCAGCTGGCAGTCCTGCTCGGCGTCCCGGTCTCGTTCAACGAGATCGTCGTCAGCGCCATCATCGGGAGCGGCGCGGCAGTCGGCGGTCGGGAGGCTGTGGATGCCCGAAAAATCATCCTGACGGTGGGAGCGTGGGCAGGGTCGTTCGGCCTCTCGTTCGCGCTCGCGTATGCCGCCGGCGTCGCAGTGTTGTAGACGCCGCCCGGCGGGCTCGACGCCGGCTCGGCCTGAGATGACGGGCTCCACCCCAGGTGGAGGGACTTTCGTTCGTCGATACGGACCGGGAGTCCGGGTCACGATCTGCCCGATATTGTGCTGTCGTTGGAGTGCTACAACATTCTATTCATTGTTATCAGCCCCCTCTCACTGTTCTATGAGGCGACGCACCTATCTCGCCGGGCTGTCGACGGCAGCGGCGGGAGTCGCGGGCTGTGCAGCCGGTGACGGGAATCCCGACGTGGTCCTGTCCGAACCGGACCGGGAGTTCGAGAGTGCCGACCTGCCGTACCCCGCGTGGGGCGAACGGGTGCCGGACGTGTCCCTCCCGGCCGTCCGCGCTGACGGGACTGTCGACCTCCGGGCGGTCGAGCGCCCCGCACTGTTGACGTTCTTCTACAGCCACTGCAGGACAGTCTGTCCGGTACTGGTCGGGACGCTCCGGAACGTCCAGACGCACGCGCTGAACGAGGGGTACGGCGGCGCGGTGCGGTTCTACCCGGTGACGTTCGACCCCGCTCGCGACGACGCCGACCGCCTCCGCGCGTACGCCGACGAACGAAACGTCGCGCTCGGGGCGGCAAACTGGCAGTTCCTCCGGCCGGCCTCCGCCGAGCGGGCGGAGGCGGTCGTCGCGGACGCGTTCGGCGTCGCGTTCCAGCGGACCGAGCCGCCGGAGACGGACGGCTACATGTTCACGCACACGGCGATGACGATACTGGTCAACGCCGACGGCTACGTCGAACGCGCCTACCGGACGAAATCGCCCGATCCGGACGAACTGATCGACGACCTGGCGGCGGTCCGCGAGGCATGAACCGGCGAACGGCGGTCGCGACCATCGCGGGCGTCGGACTCACCGGTGGCAGCGCGTTCGCGCTGGGCGGCGCCGGCCCGTTCAACGACGGCGACGGGCTGCCGGTCCGCGTCGAGGGGATCGACGCGCCCGGATCCGACGCCGGGCGACTGCGAGTCCCTCGCCCGGACCGACCGACACTCGTGGACTGCTTCGCGACGTGGTGCGGTCCCTGCGACCGACAGATGGAGACGCTGACGGCGCTGTATCCGGAGTACGAGGGCCGCCTCGACTTCGTCTCGGTGACGAACGAGCGCGTCGGCAGCGGCCTCTCGCGGGCGGACATCGCCGACTGGTGGGCGCGCCGCGACGGCGACTGGGCGGTCGGAGTCGACCCCGAGAGCGCCGTCATGTCGGCGATCGGCGCCGACGGCCTCCCGTACCTGGTGCTGACGGACGCCGAGGGCGTGGTTCGGTGGCGACACTCGGGCGTCGCGTCCGGCGAGCGCCTGCGGTCGGCGTTCGAGGCGGTGCTGGAGGGATGACGGGCGCGCTCGGCGGCGCGGTGGGGTTCGCGGCCGGTGCCGGCGTCGCGACGTTCTTCGCGCCCTGCGCGTTCCCGCTCGTCCCCGGCTACGTCGGGTACTTCCTCGAACGCGGCGGCGACGATGCACCGGGAGCGGCGGCCGCCGCGGCCGCACTCGGCTCGCTCGGTGCGTTCGCGCTGGTCGCGGGGGCCGTCTACGCGCTCGGACGCCGGCTCACGTCGCTCCTGCCTGCGTTCGAGCCGCTCGTGGGCCTCGCGCTGGTCGCGTTCGGCGCGGCGGCGCTGTCCGGCCGCGGGGCGGCGACGGTCCCGCTCCCGAACCGGCCCGACTCGGTGGTCGGGTTCGGTCTCTTCGGCGGCGCGTACGCGCTCGCGGCGGCCGGCTGCGTGGTCCCGGTCTTCCTCGGCGTCGTCGCGCAGGCGCTGACCCTCCCCCCGGCGGGGGCGACGGCGGTACTGGCGGCGTATGCAGGCGCAGCGACGGCACCGCTGGTCGGCGTGACCCTGCTGGCGAGCGCGGGTGTGGACGCCTGGCGGTCGCTCGGTCGCTACGGGGGCGCCTTCGAACGCGTTGCGGCCGTCGTCATGATCGCCGCCGGCCTCGGACAGGTCGCGCTGTCGGTCGCCGTGCTGGACGTGGTCTGACCGGTCGAGCGGACCGATGCGCTCGCGCTCAGAACGACTGCGCGAACGTCAACAGGTCCACGGCGACGATGAACAGTACGACGAGGACCGCGACGAGGATGATCGCTTTCAGGAACCACGGCATCGATCGGTCGGCTGCGGGCGTATCGCTCATACGATCAGTAGTCGTGGCGGTCCCCTCAACCCACCGTTGGCACACGACAACGGCGGAGACAGATCGCGGTACGAGCGGGGCGCGACAGCGCGACCGAAACTGACTGGCTACTGGCCGAACAACTTCGGGGTAGATGCGGGAGTTCGTCTTCACGCTGACGTACGAGACGGGGGTCGACCCGCTGATGGACACGCTCGCGGGCGCGCCGGACGCGCGCTCGACGGCGCTGGTCTGTCCGGTCTCCGAGTCGGAGGTCCGGCGGCTCGACACGGTCACGGGACCGCCGGAGACGGTCGAGCGGGCGGCGGCGCTGATCGCCGACGAGGAGCGGGACCTGCTGTCGGTCAGCGACCGCGGCTGCGCGGGGCGGCGATACAGCGACGTGCTCGCGGCCTCGGCGCGGCGGGCCGTCGTGTACACCCGCGTCTCAGAGGCCACTCGCTGCGACGCCGTCTCGCTGATCGCCAGCCGATACCTCGAGGGCGGCGTCTTCGCGGAGGTGACCCGCCGCGAGTCCGAGGCGCGCTGGCGGGTCCTCGCGGAGAGCGACGAGAAGGTCGGGATGCTCTACGACACCCTCGGGGGGACGCTCAGAGGGGGGATCTCCTTCCGGTTCGAGCACTTGGAGGACGCGACCGAGCCGCCGTCGAACCCGTTCGCCTCGCTGTCGCTGCGGCCCGAGCAGCGGCAGGTGCTCGAACTGGCCGCGGAGAAGGGGTACTACGAGACGCCGCGGGAGACGACGCTCGACGACCTCGCGGCCGAACTCGACTGTCCGCGCTCGACCGTCTCCTACCGGCTCAGGCGCGCCGAGGCGGAACTCGTCGCGGGGTTCCTCTCGGCGACCTGAGGCCGGTCGTCGCGGGGGAGTCACGGAATGACGGAGTCGACGAAACCGCACTCCTCAGCCGAGGAAGACCCCGAGCGCCGCGTCGACGACGCCGACCGGGACGGGCGGCGCGGCGGGGTCGAACGGCCCGTCGGCGACCATCGAGAATATCGGGAAGCCGTAGGCGATGGCGACGAGGACGACGGCGATGGCCGCCCACAGCCTGAAGTTGTCGAGCACCCGCGGGGCGTCCTCGGGGCCGGAGATCGGTTCCGGGAGGTGGCTGTCGACGCGGAGGCGCCCGCGGCCGCGGTCGGCGAACCACGTCGCCAGCATCACCGCGGCGAACAGCGCCGCGCCCAGCGTCAGCAGCGCCCCGCCGACGGCGATCTGGAGGCGCATCTCCGGGATCGACCCGAGCGCCGCCTCGAAGGAGACCTGGTCGTACTGGGGTTCGGCGGTCCGCCGGGGGACGCCCGCCAGGCCGGCCCGGTGCATCGCGTTGGACATCAGCGCCATCCCGATGAACCAGACGTACGGCTGGACCTGCGCGACCCCGTAGAGCTGGAGGCGCTTGCCGGTGACCTGCGGGTACAGCCAGTAGCTGAGCGCCATCATCGTCAGCGCGCTGGCCGTGCCGACGGTGAGGTGGAAGTGGCCCGGCACCCAGAGGGTGTTGTGGACCAGCGAGTTGATGTTCATTCCGGCGTTGACGATGCCGGAGAACCCGCCGGCCGCGAACATCAGCCCGGCCAGCGCCATGCCGGCGAAGGCGGGGTTGGCCCACGGCAGCGCCTTCATCCACCCGAAGTAGCCGCTCCCGCCGCGCCGGCGGGCGCCGTACTCCATGCTGGCGACGACGGTGAAAGCGGTGAGGAAGCTCGGCAACAGGAGGAACATCGTGTTCGTCATCGCGACGAACTTGAAGCCCTCCGCGACCCCGGGGTCGGCGTACTGGTGGTGGAAGCCCACGGGCGTCGAGAGGATCAGGAAGAGGACGAAGACGACCCTGGCCAGCGGGTCGCTGAACAGCCGGCCGCCGGCGAGTTTCGGCAGGATAGTGTACCACGCGAAGTACGCGGGCATCAGCCAGAAGTAGACGACCGGGTGGCCGAAGTACCAGAACAGCGTCCGGGTCAACAGCGGGTCGACGCTCTCGATGAGCCCCATCGACAGCGGCAGCAGGAAGACGAGCACCTCGACGGCGACGCCGACCGTCGAGATGTACCACATCAGCATCGTCGTCAGGACCATGAACGTCTGCAGCGGCACGCGCTCGCCGCGGTTGTCGCTCCGCCAGCGCAGATACGAGCGGATCCAGTCGGCGCCGGCGAGCCAGGTGCCGACCAGCCACGCCGCGAGGCCGGCGTAGAACAGCGGATGGGCCTGCAGCGGCGCGTAGAAGGTGTAGAGCACGTCAGCCTCGAAGGGGATCTGCCCGACGAAGCCGCCGAAGATGGCCGCCGCGACGGCGGCGGCGCCGCCGAGCTGGAGACCGAACCAGGCCAGCGAGAACCGCGGGTTCGGGAGGTCCCGGCCGAGGCTGCGGCTCGTCCCCCAGGTGAACGCCCCCGAGAGGAAGAATATCGTGAAAAACAGCGCGAGCAGGACGCCGTGGCCGGTCAGCACGGAGTAGTAGTCGCTCGAACTGATGACGCCGCGGAAGACGTTCGTCCGGTGAAGCGCCTGGACGATGCCCAGTACCGCCCCGATCAGCAGTGCGGTGAACGAGACGCCGAAACAGAGACGGGTGACACGGGCGGCCGCAGGGTACTGGTCGACGAACGCGAGGCGCTCGCCGGCGGCCAGTTCGCGCCCCTCGGCGGTCCCGGTCGCCCGCTCGTCGTGTGCGTGGGCCATCTACGCGCTCACCTCCGCGGTCGCGTTGAACTCGCCGGGCGGGACCACTTCGAGCGACCCCGCCATCGTGTGGTGGCCCTCGCCGCAGTACTCGTTACAGACGATGCCGTACTCGCGGGCCTCGTCGAACTCGGCGGTGACGACGGCCTTCTGGCCGGGGATCGCCATCGTGTTGATGTTCGTGCCGGCGACCTCGAAGCCGTGGAGCACGTCGACGCTGACGACGTGGAACGTCACGGTGCTGCCGGCGGGGACGCGGATGGGCTCGGCCGTCCCGGGGACGAACGCGAACCGGCGCGTCTCGACGTACACGTCGTAGTGCCCGGGCTCGCTCCCGTTGTAGACCCCCGGCTCGCGGAAGTTCTCGCCGTCCGTCGGGTCCGTCGCGTCGACCTGTCCGCCCTCGGCGTCGACCATGCCGTACCCGGCGACGACGGCGCCGTACGTGACCGTCCCGACGAACAGGACGATCATCCCGAGCGCGGCGACGAGCCAGATCCGCTCGAACCTGTGGACGTGCATCTCAGCCCACCACCGTCGGGCCGTTCCCCAGGAACTCGACGAAGTACATGAACAGCCACGTCAGCGTGACCACGAGAAAGTAGACGGCCAGCAGCGCCGCCGCCCCGACCGGGTCGAACGCGTCGTGGTCCACCGACTCCGTCTCGGCCTCGGGCACCTCCGACTCGTACATCGGGCCGCCGCGATTGGCGACGACCGTGGCGGCCGGATCCGCGCTCTCTTCGCGTCGTACCCCTTCGAACGCCGGTTCCGGCGGCGTTCGCCACCCGTAGAAGTACACGGCGCCCGCCGCGAGCACGGTGACGAGCCCGCTCACGACCGTCGCGGCCAGGAGCGACCCGCTCCCCGACCCGGTCGCGAGCACGAAACTGGCTTCAAGACCCTGCATATTGGGTGTCGTTCGGGTGCAGTCGGTTGTAATCTGGTTTGTCGCAGGACAACCGGCGAGCGCCCCCCGCGAGGGTTGTCGCGGGACAAGCTGGTACTTATTCCCGGTAGTTCCGTCGGTGAGTGACACCTCGCGGCCGCCGGCGCGGAACGGCCTGCGGTCGCCGAACACCCATGACCGGCAACACGCTGCTATCCGAGCGGTCAGACGCGCTCGTCCCCCCGGAGTGGGTCGCCGAGCGGCTGCCCGAGGCCCGGTCGGACGACCCATCGTTGCGACTCGTCGAGGTGGACCTGAACACCGCGTTCTACGACGAGGGGCACCTCCCGGGAGCGGTCGGGCTCGACTGGCGGTCGGACCTGCGACACGACCGGCGGCGGGACGTGCCGTCGGCACGCGCGTTCGCGGACCTGCTCGGCGCGCACGGCATCACCGAGGAGACGACGGTGGTCGCGTACGGCGACAACGCCAACTGGTTCGCCGCGCACTTCTACTGGCTGTTGCGCTACTACGGCCACCAGGACGCGTACCTGCTCGACGGCGGGCGCGAACACTGGGTCGAATCGGGCCGACCGACGACGACGGAGGTGCCGTCGTTCACGCCCCGCAGGTACGAGCCGGCCGGTCCCTTCGAGCACGTCCGCGCGTACCGCGACGACGTGCGGCGAGCGATCGACGACCGGACTGCGCTGGTCGACGTGCGGCTGCCCGAGGAGTTCGACGGGACCGTCGTCGCGCCGCCCGGGATGGACGAGTTCGCCCAGCGCGGCGGCCACGTCCCCGGTGCGGTCAACGTCGTCTGGTCGGCGAACGTCGACGCGGACGGCCGGTTCAAGCCGCGAGCCGACCTCGCCGCGCTCTACCGCGACCGCGGCGTCACCCCCGACCGGAGCGTCGTCGTCTACTGCCGCATCGGCGAGCGCTCGTCGCTGACGTGGTTCGTCCTCTCGGAGCTGCTCGGCTACCCGTCGGTCCGGAACTACGACGGCTCGTGGACCGAATGGGGCAGTCTTGTCGGCGCTCCAATCGAGACCGGCGGACCCGGGTCGGACGACCGTGGCGGCTAGTCGCCGACCGGGCGCGTCGAGTTGAGGACGACCAGCAGGCTGCTGGTCGCCATCGCGACGGCGGCGAAGAGGGGATTGAGGACGCCGGCGACGGCCAGCGGGAGCGCGACCGCGTTGTACAGGAACGCCCAGCCGAGGTTCTCGCGGACGCGTCGGCGGGTCCCTTCGGTCGTCGCGAAGACGTCGGGCAGCGGGCCCAGCGAGTCGCGGGTGACGACCACGTCGGCGGCGTCGACAGCGAGGCGCGTCCCGCGTTCCATCGCGATCCCGAGGTCGGCGGCGGCCAGTGCCGGCGCGTCGTTGCTCCCGTCGCCGACCATCGCGACCGGCCCCTCCGCCGCGAGGCGGTCGACGACCGCGGCCTTCGCCTCCGGCGGGACGCCGGCGAACACCTCTTCGACGCCCGGGTGGGACTCGAACCGGCTCGCCGCCGACCGGTCGTCGCCGGTGATCACGACTACGCGCCGGTCGGCGGTCAGGTTGTCGACCACCGCCGCCCAGTCGTCGCGCACTTCGTCGCCGACCACGACCGCCCCGTGGACGCGGCCGTCCCAGCCGACGTAACTCGGGACGGCGTCGGCCGGCGCGTCCTCGTAGGTGGTCGCGACCCCGTCGGGCACGGGCCAGCCGCGCTCGTCGAACAGCCCGGCGTCCCCGACGAGGACGCGCCGGTCGCCGACGGTCGCCTCGACGCCCTGTCCGGGGTGGGTCTCGAAGTCGGTGACGGCGTCGTCCGGGAGCGTCCCGGCCGCGACGACGGCCTCGGCGACCGGGTGAGTCGCGAACTGCTCGACGGCCGCCGCGAGCGCGAGCGTGTCTTCGTGGCCGACCACCTCGCGGACGGTCATCGACCCGGTGGTCAGGGTCCCCGTCTTGTCGAAGGCGACCGTCTCGACCTCGGGGGCGGTCTCCAGCGCCGAGCTGTCGGTGATGACGACGCCCGCCGCGAGCGCGTCGCGGATGCCGGCCGCGACGGCCATCGGCGTCGCCAGCCCGAGCGCGCACGGGCAGGAGACGACGAGGACGGTCAGCCCGGTCAGCAGGGCGGCCGTCGGCCCGTCCCCGAGCAGGAGGTGGACGGCGGTCGTCCCGACCGCGAGGACGAAGACCAGGGGGACGAACGCGGCGGCGATCCGGTCGACGAGCCGCTGGGCGCCGGCCGAGCCGCTCTGGACGGCCCACAGCGTCTCGACGAGGCGGTCGGCTGTGCTCGTCGGGTCCGCGTCGGCGCGGACCACGAGCCCGCCGTCAGTGACGGTGCCGCCGCCGACCACCTCGTCGCCGGGTTCCTTCGAGACGGGCAGCGACTCGCCGGTGACCAGCGACTCGTCGACGGCTGCGGTTCCCTCGACGACGGTGCCGTCGACGGGGACGCGTTCGCCCTCGCGGACGACGAGTTCGTCGCCGCCCGCCGCCGCGTCGGTCGACACGGATTCGGTCCCGCCGGCGGTCCGGCGTCGCGCCGTGTCGGCCCGTTCTTCGGCTGCCTCCGAGAGCCGGCCGGTCGCACGCCGGCGGACCCGGTCGCGGTAGTAGTCGCCGACCGTCACCGCCAGCACGACGACGACGGCCACGTCGAAGTAGAGATCCGTGTGACCCAGCACCATCGCGAGCGTGCTGTATGCGTAGGCGGTGACCGCGGCGACGGCGACCAGCAGGTCCATGTTCGGCTCGCGGACCCGCAGGCTCACCGCGGCGCCGCGGAGCAGCGGGTAGCCGGTGTAGCCGACGACCACCGTCGCCATGGCCCAGACGTTCGCGAAGAGGAACCCGCCGGCCGGTCCGTCGAGGTCGACCAGCAGGGAGTCGGGCGCGACGCCGAGGTAGACGGGGTAGAGGAAGAGGACGTACCACGCCATGACCATCATCCCGAAGAAGCCGCCGACCAGCAGGCGCCCGACTGTCCCCTGGTCGTCGTCGCCGGCGTCGTGCCCGGTCGGCGCCGCCTCGTACCCGTAGTCGGAGACGCTGTCGGCGACGCCCGCCTCGTCCGTCAGGTCGTCGTCGTAGACGACGCGCATCATCCCGGAGGTGTAACTCGCCTCGGCCGCTCGCACGCCGGCCGCGTCGGTCGCTGTGGCTTCGAGGAACGACTCGCAGGTGGCGCAGTGCATCCCGGACACGTCGAGGTAGGCCCGCTCGCCGTCGACCTCCTCGACCGCGGGGCCGCCGTCGATCGCGTCGGGGTCGGCCTCGGCCGGCGCCTCGTCGAGCGTGCGCGCGACCTCCAGACAGCCGCGACAGCAGAAGGCGCCGTCCACGTCGTCGTCGGCGTGGGGCGAGTCGGGCGTCGGGAGCCCGCAGAGGGTACACTCGGCCATCGTCACCCCAGCGGCTGGTAGGCGGGCAGCGGCGGGTGGGGCAGGTGGATACCCAGTAGCATCAGCCCGTGGGCGAGCGGGAGGTAGCCCATGAGGAGAAAGGCGACGCCGAGCGCGCGATGGAGCGGTCCCTGGACCCGCGGCGAGACTGACTGGAACGCGACGCCGTAGGCGAACACCGCCGGGACGGTCGCCAGTCCCAGCGTCGCGAGCGAGAGCGCGCCGTAGACCGGCGACCCGGCGGCGAAGGCGTAGAGGAACGCGGGATACAGCAGCGGACAGGGGAGGAGCCCGTGGACGGCGCCCAGCGCCGCGATGCGCGGGCCGCGGACCCAGCGGTCGACGCGGGCCAGCAGCACGCTGCTGACCCGCTCGAAGGCCGAGGGAGTCCAGCCGCCCCCGAGGGCGCCGGCGGTCGACCCGGTGAGCGCGTACCGGGCGCCTGTCAGCACGATGAACCCGCCCACCAGCACGCCGGCGACCGCGCGCACGTCGTCGGCGACGGCCGCGACCCCCGCGGCGTCGTACAGTACGGTACCCAGCGCGCCCATCACAGCCCCGACGAGCGCGTAACTGACCGTCCGGCCGAGGTTGAACAGCAGGTGCTGGCGGATCTCGGAGAAGCCGACCGGCCCCTCGCCGCCCAGTCGGTCGGCGTACAGCGTCACCAGCGGCCCGCACATCCCCAGACAGTGGGCGCCACCGAGCAGGCCGACGAGCGCGAAGACGGCGAGTCCCGCCTCCGCGCCGCCGACCGGTACGGCGGCCTGGAGCGGCGCCATCACTCGCCGGTCAGACGAGCCGGGAGGTACCGCTCGTCCGTCGACCCGAACATGATCCGCACGGCGACCACGATGAGGACCGTGTTGAGAATCGCCAGGGCAGCGACCGGCTCGAGCCCGAGTGCGAACGCCAGCGCCGACGGGACCGCGAGGAGCCCGACCAGCGGCAGCCACGATAGCGGAATAGCGTCCATGAATCACGCTGTCCTCCTCAGCTGATTAAAATACGGGTTGTCACAGGACAACTTCCCGGAACCGGGAGCTGCCCGCCGACCGGCCCAGTTCGACCCCGGCCCGGCCCGCAACCCACCCGTGCGCTGCGGCGAGTTGAGAAGTTCTCGGTCGTGGGCACAGTCCGGACCCAAGGACCACACGAATCCAATCGTGGAAGGGGTCCCCACTGTCTCTCCGGGAGCCGTTCGGATGATGCGACTCTCTCTGTGGGAGTATCCCCCTGTTTCCGGAAGTCTGTCGACTTCGAATACAGCCCGCTCCCCGTGTGTTTGCTATAACGTACGGCGCACTGCTCTAAATAGAATTGTACTATAGTCCCAAAACCGTTAAGTGATGTAATGGATTAGGCGGGTTTGAGCAGAAACCCATGAACTACACAATACCAGTTGAGGTGCTGACGGATGTTCGGGCTTGAGAACGCCAGCGGCATCGACGGCGCCGTGCTCGTCGTCGGTGTCGTTCTGGTCGAGGCGATCGTCCTGTACGTCGGTTACGGGCTCCTGGAACGGGTCTTCGGACCGGCGATCGTCGACGCGGTGAGTGGTAAATGACGATGGAGCTGTTCGGAGTCGCCGCCTCGCTTCTCGCGCTGTTCGCGGGGTTCGGCGTCCTCATCGGGCTGCTGTTCGGCTTCTTCGGGATGGGGGGGTCGTTCCTCGTCACGCCCGCGCTGATGGTGATGGGCTACGAGACCGACGTCGCCGTCGCCTCGGGGCTCGCGTTCGTGTTCGCGACCTCGGTCATCGCGACGCTCAAACACCGCGACCTCGGACAGGTCGACTACAAACTCGGCGTGCTCATGATCGCCGGCACCACGGCCGGCATCGAGGTCGGGAAACTCGGCCTCCACGCGCTCCAGGCGATGGGGCTCGCCGACACCGTCGTGAGCGTCATCTACGTCGGCCTCCTGGGTGGCATCGGCGCGTTCATCACGTACCAAGCTACGAAGGGCGACGGTGGCGGCGGCGTCAGCCACGATGCGGACGCCGATGCTGATGCGGAGGACATCCCCGATATTGCGGAGAAGATTCAGTCCTACCGGGTGCCCCCGATGATAAGTCTCAGGGGCGGCATCACCGTCTCGCTGTGGATGATCCTCGCGGTCGCGTTCGCGACGGGCCTCCTCTCGGGGTTCCTCGGCGTCGGCGGCGGGTTCATCCGGATGCCCGCGCTGTTCTACCTCATCGGCGTGCCGGTGCCGGTCGCGGTCGGTACCGACCTCTTCGAGATCGTGTTCTCCGGCGGGATCGGAAGCTTCCTCTACGCGATGGACGGCGCGGTGAACCTCTCGATCGTCGTCCCGCTGCTCGCCGGGAGCGCGCTCGGCGCACGACTCGGCGCGGCCGCGACGAGTCTCGTCGACGAGGACGAGATCAAGGTCTACTTCGGCGTCATGCTGCTGCTGGGCGCGCTCGCCGTCGCAGTTCGCAAAGTCGGGAATTTCATGGATATCCCAGAGCTGCAGACCGTTTCGCTGGTCATCATTCTCGGTGCCGCGACGCTCGTCGCCGGTGCGGTCGTCGTGAGCTCGATCCGGGCGCTCCGCGCGGAAGGGCCGCCCGCGGCCAGCGCGGCGGACTGACGACCGCGTTCCCGACTCCACGCCCCGGTTTCCGACGACTCGTGCGTGCATTTGTGCGATCCGTACACAAATCTTTTAACGGCGTGGTGCCTACGTCGACCTGAAAACGATGCCAGATTCGATGTCAGAACAACTCCGCCGGGACATGGAGTGCGAGGGGCTGCTGGAGTGTTTCCACGGGCTCAAGGAACTCGACAAGGAGTGTTTCCAGGCGCTCGTCGAGGCCGAAGAACCGCTGACCGTCGACGAGATCGCCGAGGCCGTCGACCGCGAACGCTCGACCGCGTACCGGGGCGTCCAGCGCCTGCTCCAGGCCGGATTCATCGAGAAAGACCAGGTCAACTACGACCAGGGCGGCTACTACCACGTCTACTCGCCGGCGGACCCGTCACAGATCGCCGACGACATGCAGCGGCTACTCAACGACTGGTACGCGAAGATGGGCCAGCTCATCCAGGAGTTCGAAAACAAGTACGAACAGTCCGAACCCTCGGCTCCGCCCGCTGAAAGCTAACGCTGCTGTTTCTCTGCGTGGATCCCCGGTCCGCTCACCGATGAGCTGATCTGCGCCGGCCGTTCGTACCCCTCTCGGAATCCTGGTTTCAGTTTGTATTGGTTAGTATTGTAAGCATCATCCAAAACTCTTAATTGGTACTGGTACGTACAGTATGGTGATGGCAACCGATACTGCGACCGATGCCGGCACCGGGTCTACGAACGAACCGCTCCACGTTGATGGCGAAGCTCATCTCGACGAAGTCGTTGCTGAAAACGGGGTCGTCCTCGTGGACTTCTACGCCGACTGGTGTGGCCCCTGCCAGATGCTCGAGCCGGTCGTCGAGACGCTGGCCGCGGAGACCGACGCGACCGTCGCCAAGGTCGACGTCGACGCCAACCAGCAACTCGCTCAGTCCTACGGCGTCCGGGGCGTGCCGACGCTCGTCCTGTTCGCCGACGGCGAGCAGGTCGAGGAGGTCGTCGGGTTGCAGGGCGAGGAGCAGTTGCGCTCCCTGGTCGGGAGGTACACCGAGTAAATGACCGAGGAGAGACGGGACCTCGTCATCGCCGGGTCCGGGGTCGCCGGCCTCTCGGCGGCCGTCTACGCCGCCCGGGCCGACCTCGACCCGCTCGTGCTAGAGGGCGACGAGCCCGGCGGCCAGCTGACGCTGACGACCGATGTCGAGAACTACCTCGGGTTCCCCGAGGGCGTCGGCGGGATGGAGCTGATCCAGCGCGGCAAGGACCAGGCCGAGCAGTTCGGCGCCCAGTTCCAGCACGGCAGCATCGAAGCCGCCGACCTCGACGGACAGCCGCTGGAGCTGTCGCTCTCGACTGGTGAGACGCTCCGGACTCGCGCGCTGGTCGTTGCGACCGGGGCGAGCGCCCGCTGGGTCGGTGCCGACGGCGAGGACGAACTGATGGGCTACGGGCTCTCGACGTGTGCGACCTGCGACGGCGCGTTCCACCGCGGCGACGACGTGCTCGTCGTCGGCGGCGGCGACAGCGCGATGGAAGAAGCGCTGTTCCTCGCGAAGTTCGCCGACTCGGTGACGGTCGTCCACCGCCGCGACGAGCTCCGCGCCTCGGAGATCATGGCCGACCGCGTCCGCCACCACGACGATGTCGAGTTCGCCTGGAACACGGAACTCCTGGCGATCGACGGGTCACAGGAGAACGGCGTGACTAGCGCGACGCTCGTCTCCCACCCAGACGGCTACCCTGCCGAGAAGCACGAAGCCGGTGAAGATGTCGAGGTTGAGGAGGTCGACATCGGTGGCGTGTTCTACGCCATCGGCCACGAGCCCAACACCGACTTCCTGC
Organism: Halosimplex halophilum; assembly: GCF_004698125.1. Classification (NCBI taxonomy): domain Archaea; kingdom Methanobacteriati; phylum Methanobacteriota; class Halobacteria; order Halobacteriales; family Haloarculaceae; genus Halosimplex; species Halosimplex halophilum. The sequence continues at coordinate 240,865 of NZ_SRHV01000006.1, read as the reverse complement.
GGGAGACGCCCGTTGATCTCGACGACAGCGGGTACGTGCAAACGTCCTCCGCCGGGGACGCGTGGGCGACGACGGCGACGGCCGCCGACGGCGTCTTCGCGGCCGGTGACGTGATGGACCGCGAGTACCAGCAGGCTGTCACCGCTGCCGGTATGGGTAGCATGGCCGCCCTCGACGCGGAGGAGTGGCTCGAATCAGCGGAAGCGGCCGCGAACGACAGCACTGGACCGATCCCGACGGGGGCTGACGACTGATGGGATCCGCAGAGAGACGCGACGTCAATACGACGGACCCGGCCACCGTCGAGGACCAGGCCGACCGGGTCGTGGTCTCGTTCCGGTCGCCGGAGACCGATCCCGACGAGGACGACGACTGGTGGGCCGCCGACAGCGAGTGGCTCCAGGAGAACATGACGGAACACACGTACCGACGGTACCTCCGGTGGGCCCACGCAGGTCCGGTCTCTGTCGGCGACGAGTGGGAGGAGTTCGTCAACTGCGGCTGTGCGAACCCAGAGGACGTGATCCTCCGCGTCGAGGCGGTCGAGGGCGGAACGGCGATCGGATCGGAGACGACTATCGAAGTGATCCCCCGGCAGGCAGTCGTCGAAGGCGATGTCGAAGAGATAGAGAACGACGCCCGTTAGTGGGTTATTGCGGTGCCACCGGTAACATCGGTCCTCTAAATCTCTTCTGTCTCACAGGAAGAGCGCGGGAATCGTATTCCGGAAGATATTGAGTGAGATGACGAACAGCAACGCGACGACGAACCAGTTGAACTTCTCCTCGTCAACTTCGAGACGGCGGAGGTACGTCCCGAGTAGAAGGCCGACGATAGTGACGACCGCGATCACCGATCCGAGCCATAGCCGATAGGTCGTCAACAGGTCCGTGAACAGCGCCATCTGGATGATTCGGACTGTGAAAATGGCGCCGAGGACCATCGAGAGGCCGCCGATGTACCGCTCTGTGTCTCGCTCAAACGTATGGAAGTACGCCGGAAGCAGCGGGCCGAGGTTCGCGACGGCCAGGAGGAATCCCTCGAGGAACCCCGCGACGCTGAGTCCGAGCGGATTGTGCGTCTCTTCGACGGTGACGAAGTCCTGAACGACCTGGAAGACGACGTAGCCAAAGATCACGAGGCCGATGAGGAACGGAACGATCGGGCCCGTGCTAAATTCAGCGAGGAACGCGACTCCGATTACCGAGCCCACGATAGCTAAAAAGACGAGAACCCATTCCTCGCGGATGAAGGATAGACCAGTATTGGTTTCTCCGATCTGGAACATATTGATCATCCACGGCGGAATAGCCAAGACGACGACTGCGAAGGTCGGATCGATCACGGAAGCGAAGATGGGCGTCGTGATGAGTGCATAGCCGAAGCCCACCATCCCCTTGACGACGCCAGCGACGACTGCAACCAGAACGAACGCCGCCAACAGGCCAGGCGAAATGTCGGCCTGCAAGCCCTTGCTAAGATTATCGAATCCGGGGAAGAAGACGATAGATCCTGTCACGACAGCAAGCGTCGCGAAGACCATCATTACCTCGCGGTACTGGAAATCGAGAAGGTTCGAGACAAACTGTTCGACATCTATCCGTGACTCTGGAGTACTCATAGGTACCACCGTTCAGGCGGATCCGAATTCAACACTTACTGGAGAGAAACATCGCGACACGTATCCCTGTCTCCGTCACGGCGATATCCACGGCTATTTGGGTTCCGTCAGATCGGCAAAGATATCGAGATCATCCGATGAGGGCGCTCAATGCCCCGTTCAGTTCATTCCGCGTGGCGTCTTAGATTAGGGCAATATTTGCATACGGAGACGAGTTCTAGACGATTTCATCTTCGAGCCCCTGATACGCAAGCTCCGGATGCAAGCTCCAAGAATTCGATACCGACGGAATTCCTTATCGAGCTTTTTGCGAATGCAGCTTGTATGTTGATATCACAAAGAACACTGAATCCTTCGTCTTTAAGAGCACTCGTGGTTATATCGGCGATCCCCCCGAACGATCCCGAGACACGTTTTTGAGTGGTATAGGGCGCAGATCTCGCACGGAGTCGGGTTCTGTCTTCAAGCAGATCGACTAGTCAATGAGTCGTGGGACCCAATCAGTGACAACGGCTGCTGATGACTCTTATTTATTCTCCCCCTCTATTAGCGAGGATCGCTACGGCGGAAACGGCAAGCAGTGTAGCTACGATTCCGAACCCGGGTCCTCGGGACCCCGAGGCATCATCACGATCACCGTCTAACTCTGAGTTCTCTTCTGTTTCTGATATAGTCTGCATCTGTGCAGAGTTTTCTTCTACGGTAGATCTCTCTGAATCGGTTACCGTTGGAGTAGCTGATTGTTCGGAGTCCGATTGCTCCGGCTGCTTGGGTGGAACACTCTCAGGAACGAGCCCGTCAAAACGGGACTCTCTCCAAGGATTGATATTTACAATTTCTCCCTGACTCGAAACGTTGCCGCCCTCTCCTTCTGGAAGGATAGCTGGGTAATGGGGGCCACTCGGTGCCCCCCAGTAGTTATTTTCCGCGATAACCTCTGCATCAGTCCCTGATTCGTATGTCAGAGCGGCCCCGTTATCATAAATATTGCTCTGGTTAACAGTGAAAACAGTTGCCGAATCAATAGCCGGTCCATCTGCAGCCAGCCGTATCCCCGTCTTATTGTTTCCAACGACGTGGTTCTGTTCTATGACAGTCGGTTTCCCTTTGATCAGTTCAATACCTAACGTATTATTCACAAGATGGTTCTCACTGATCACTGATTTGGCATCGTCGTCACAACAGATGTTCGCACTAGGCGAGTTAATAAAAATGCCAGCACCGCCATTTCGAGCAATCATGTTGTTCGAAATATTGGTACCGGTCACGTCCCCTACGCTGGGGTGGTTTGTTTTAATATAGATTCCCGCCGATTCCGCCCAGTAGATTCGGTTCTGAGTCAACTCAGCCTTCTCGACTTGATGTTCAGCAATTAATTCGATTCCTCGACTGCCCCCGAAAAGCGTGTTCTCGCTAGCTTGAATGTTTGAGAGGGAGGAACCGCGGAGCTGAAGCCGTGTATTTTGGAACTTGTTCCCTCGAACAGTGACATCATTGAGATTGTCCCCCCCGATGATCTTGATGACACCGTTCTTTCCAGTGTTTGATTGAACCCGGACGTGCTGGGTTGTACCTGAGGATGAAATCAGGAAGCGGCCGTTAGTCAGATTGTTTTCCGTGACGGTGACATCAGAGAGAGTGTCTATAACTGAAATCGACACTTTCCCAGCAGAGGTGATCGTGTTCTGTGTAAAGACGAAACCGCTTCCACCGCCGTATCGCCGCTCAAATATTATCTCATCTCTGATTAGGTTATTTTTGAATGTTACCTCATTCGTTCTGCCTGAAAACGATATTTCCCCTCGAAAATCGTTATTTATCGCCGTGAGATGGGTAACTCCGGCGCTATCGGAGTGGCCGCTGATCCCATGCGGGACGACAGAGGAACGGATCGTAAGCCCACCCGCGCCCTCGAAGGATATGTCTGAAGGAGTGGTCCCATCGCTGATCTCTCCGAACTTTGCATCAATTAAAACTGCGGTACCGCCAGAGTCGAGTACGACGGCGGAATGTTGAGTCTCATGGAACTGTATGCTAGTAGCCTCAGCGGCACCGCCATTGTTTATAACAAGACCATTTGTCGGCTTGTTGATTGACACATCGTTCAATTCGGCGGACCCCTGGATGATCAATCCATCCCAATTACCTGCACTGGCATCATCATACAAGGTTGTAAATTGAACGTTCTCGCTATTATTCTGGCCGGCAACTAGTTCTCCTTTGATTATAAGCGAACCGCCCTCCACAAATTCAACAGTCGTCCCTGGTTCTATTGTCAGCTGAGTTCCGTTAGAAACCGTGATATCGTCTGTAACACGATAGGGGCCTTCCCCGGGTGTCCATGTTTCGTCAGTAGAGATCGGCTCCTCAACGAAGGTCGGGTCGTCACCGGCCGCGACGCCACCGAACAATGAAATCCCAATAAGAGAAAAAATCGCAATACAAGTAAACGTTGTACTCCTATTTGATTCACTCATGTCCCCATCGTTCTATTTTGGATTGATAAATCTTCGGAAACCTCTGTCACTGTGTCAAATTCAGCAAATGATCCGCTGAGTAAGGCCCGAGCGACAGCCATGGATTCGATCACCCCTCCCGAGCAGTCACGTGTGCTGCCGAAATCTGATCGGCAGTCCCCCCATAGCGGTCGAACACCCGGGAGAGAATATCCCGCTCGGCTCGGCGGAGCAGGACCGATGCAGTGCTCTCCGCACAGTTGAGTTCGTCCGCGATGTCCGCAAGCGTCGCGTCACGGGGCACCTCGTAATAGCCGAGTCGGAGTGCCGTTCCCATAGCGACGAGCTGCCGGTCGGTGAGCGTACCGACCAGCGTTCCCCCGCGGCGGTCGTAGGTGCCGATCTCGTCGATAGTCACGTCCACCGCAGGGGGAATCGTCTCGATCGTGTCGTGGATAGCACCCCCATCACCGACGATCGTCAGCGCCATCGTGGCCCTCTTGTCGAACCGGATCGGCGGCACCACGATCAACTGCCGGTCGGCGAAGGCGTCACGCCACGCGCGGGTCTCGGGACGCGTCTCCTCGCACGCCCAGACGTGCGCGGCCCCGTCGTCGACCGGCGTGATCTGACACTCGACGACCGTCTCGATATCGTGCACTGCTTCCCGGTACGCCTCCAGGTCCGCCTCGACGTAGTACAGGGCGTACTCGACGTCCGCGTCGGGGCGGACGCGCCACGCGAGCATCTCCTCGTACTGGACGGCCTCCTCGTGGCGGATGAACGCCTGCATCGGATGCAGCATCCGGTCCGGCAGATCGATTCGGACATCGAGGTACTTCATGCCGGTGCGGTCGCAGCCATTACGTAAAAAGAAGCTAGGCACTTCGCCACAGTATCGAACAGTTTGGCGGTCGATTGGTTATTCATGACTGCCCAACGGATGGCTGCCGACACGACGGCCTCGCCGCCGACACCGGACGGTGTTCCACTGTTCGGTAACGGCCTCGCGTTCGCTCGGAACCCGGTCGACGCCATGGAGCGGTGGGCGACACTCGGCGACATCGTTCGCCTCGACATCCCCGGCCAGGAGATGTATCTCGTGACGGGCCCGGCCCTGATCGAACAGATTCTCGTCGACGACCACGAGTCGTTCACGATCAGTCCCGCCCAGCGCGAGACGTTCAGCGGGGTCGAGGACCACGCAGTCACCACGACGACCGGCGAGCGATGGGAGCGCCTCCGGCGGGCATTGCACCCCGCGTTCACCCGCGACGCGATGGGCCGCTACGCCGACCGGACGGTCGAAACGACGGCGGCCTGCATCGAAGCGTGGGACGACGGCGAGCAGATCGACCTCTACGAGGAGATGCGGCGGCTCACCGTGACCGTCCTCGCCGACGCGCTCCTCGACGTGGATATTCGTGGCCGCGAAGCGGTCGTCATGGCTGCAGCGGACGCGCTCGTCGACCGGGCGAACTTCCGCAGACCCGGCCAGCTGCTTCCCGACTGGGTGCCGACGCCGACGGACCGGCGCTTCGAGCGAACGGTGACCGAACTCGACGCGTTCGTCGATGACATCATCACCGAGCGTCGGGGGACGGACCGGGGTAAGGACCTCTGTTCGGTCCTGCTGGACGCCCACGATGCGGGCGACCTGTCGCTGGCGGAAGTCCGGGAGAACGTGGTCGCGATGTTGCTCGCGGGCCACGACTCCCCCTCGGTCGCGCTGACCCACGTCTGGCGGGTGCTCGACGAGCATCCGGACCACCGGGCGATGCTGACCGAGGAGGCTCAAACTGTCGTCGGGAACGAGCAGCCAGCCAGCGAACTGCTCCCGGGGCTCGAACACACCCGACACGTCGTGGCCGAGACACTGCGCCTGTATCCACCGACGCTGGGCGTCATGCGGCAGGCGACCGAACCGGTGACCCTCGGCGGCTACGACCTTCCGGCGGGGGCACAGTTCCTGCTCCCGCAGTGGCCGGTCCATCGCGACGACCGGTTCTGGGACGACCCGACGACGTTCGACCCGACTCGCTGGGAGCGGGCCACCAACCGGCCCGAGTACGCCTACTTCCCGTTCAGCGGTGGCCCGCGCAACTGCGTCGGGATGCACTTCGCCAAGCAGGAACTGGCGCTCGTCGTGGCGACGATCCTCGCCACTGTCGAGTTGGCCGTCTCGGTCGACGGCCCGCTGACGTTTACCCCCTCGCTACAACTACGGCCCGAACCGGCGATCGAAGCGATTGTCACTCGACGGTAGCTGGCTGCCGGTAGCTCGGACAGGCACGCTCTCAGAGACGACTTCCAGCGTCGGCGCGCCTCAGACAGTTCTCACCGTATTCCCCACTCGTCCGGTGACCACGAGTCATCAGTGTCGGAGGCTGTCGGTGGAACGCTTCCGTAGCGTGTTTTTTCCGGGCCCGAACGGGTGACCTCTCGAACCGGTGGGGTCACGAATGAGTCTCGAAACGATCGACCGTCATGGCGAATCACTCCTCGCATTCAAGGTGGCTTGAGAGTGCCGCATCAAGGTTGAGGGTTTCGCGTATCGCAGTGACGAGTGCTCGAATCAGCGTGTTGTACGCATCAGGCCGTTCGATCATTGCCACGTGCCCGGTTCGCTCAACCCGACAGAACACACCCTTGGGAATTCGGATCGCCGTGTCACGTCCTACTTCCACTGGGACGATCCCGTCTGCAGGCCCGTGGATGACGAGCGTCGGCACATCGATTTGGTCCATAGTGCTTCGACCGTCATACCCCCAGAACCCCTCAGTAACGGTCGTCCATGCCGATCGCCGATGCGGTAACGGGTTCGATTGCAGGAAGTCCTCGACCACAGCCGGCGATGTTTCCTCGTGGAATCCCACAGTGTAGGCCAGTTGCCGGATGAGCGCGTCGTTAACGGGTATTCGATAGAGGCGAAGTGCGAGAAACAGACGTAGCAGTGGCTTTTCCCACGCCGGCGTGAGGTCGTGATCGCCACCGGCGTGGAGAACGACGCCCGCTATCGGGTGGCGCTTGGCGTATTCGATGGCGACGGCGGTACCGTAACTGTGGCCGTGAACGATCGGCTGATCAATCTGAAGTTCGTCGAGCAATTGCCGAAGGTCAGAGACGTGGCCAGCAAGGGATTGCGTCGGTCTGGCCGTCGAGTTTCCGTTCCCCGCGAGGGAATAGGTTACCAATTCGTGTTCCCCTTCGAAGGCAGCCAGTTGGGGATACGGGTTCCAGAGCGAGCCAAGGCCACCGTGGACAAACACGATAGCCGGATCTGGACCGGACAGATGCAACGTCTCTAACTCGACCGAATCGGACACCTGAACCTGTCGTGGTATCGGGAGCGATTGACGGACATCCTCGAACGGAACGTACCCAGGTGGGAACTGTGCGGTCGTCACGGGTGTTTAGAAGGGGAATTTGTCGCGAGCCGACTGGACGGCGAGCCGAGACACCAGCCGCGAAGGCCCGCGTTTCGGGAGGTCACGGAGCGTTTCGACCGTGTCTGGGGGCTCGGCACCACCGAGGTGGAGCTCCCAGCCAGTCTCGTCGGCGAAGCGCTCGACCGCTCGTTCCGCTCGCTCCTGGACTGCGTCGACGTCCATCGTGATCGGTTCCCCACCCCGCATCACGACGTCGCCGTCGACGAGAACCGTCTCCACGTCGGCCGGTGCGGCGTTGTTCACTACGTGAGCGGGCACGTTCGTCAATGGGGTGAACTTCGGCTTATCGACATCGAGGACGAGGAGGTCCGCTCGCTTGTCCGGTTCGATACTTCCGATTTCGTCGCCGATGCCGAGGGTGCGGGCACCCTCGATCGTGAGCATTCGGACCAGTTCCATCGACGAGTACTGGCCAGTCGTCCGCTTGACGTTGGCCGCGAGGCGGGCCTGCCGCGCTTCACCGAACATGCTGTAGGAGTCGTGCCAGTAGTGGTCGTCGATGCCTAGCCCGACGTCGACGCCCGCGGCCCGAAGTTCGGGAACGGGTGTCCATTGCATCTCGGCGTCAGGGTTCCAATAGGCGAACACCGACGGGCAGTGTGCGACGGACGCCTCCGCCTCGGCGGTGCGTGCGATGTCTTCGTCATCGGCGACGCGGAAGTGAGCGGCGACCAGACGGTCGTCAAGGAGACCAACATCGTCGAGGAGTGCCAGCGAATCCTCGGCGCCGTTTGATCTGGCCATCGTGTTGCTCTCCTCTAGTTCGAGCAGGTGCGTGTGGACGAGCAGGTCGGGGTACTCGGCCGCGAGATCCGCGGTTTGCTCCCACAGTTTGCGGGTACACGACCAGTCGTCGTGAGGACAGACCGTCGCCCGGATGCGTCCGTCGTACGCGTCGTGATACTCGTCGATAAATGCGCGGGCACGGGCGAACTGCTCGTCGACGGGAACGTCCCAGAAGAGGTCCGTGATCGCCTGGCCGAAGAACCCGCGGAGGCCGGCCTCGCCGAACGTCTCCGCGCCCGCCTCGGGCCGTACGTCCATGGAGTTGACCGTCGTCACGCCACCGATGAGGAAGTTCAGAGCGGCGAGTTCGTACCCCGTTTCCGCGAGGTAGTCGAACTCACCCTCGCCGAGGCGTCCGTAGAGGGCCGTCATGCTCCCCATCATCTCCAGCAGGCCGAGGTCGCTGAACGCGCCGATCAGCGGCGTCAGTTCGAGATGCGTGTGGGCGTTGATCAGTCCCGGCATCACCAGTTTCCCGTCGCCGTCGACGACGTGTTGGGCTGTGATGTCCGCGTCGCCATCTCGTGATTTTCGAACTTCGGTGATCTGACCGCCGTCGACGAGGACCGTTCCGCGCTCGTACAGTCGGTTGCGGTCGTCAACCGTGAGCACGAGCGCGTCGTGGATCACAGTCTCAACGGCCATGGGTCGTCACCTCCGGTTCGAGGGAACTTCGGAGCATCTGCCTCGCAGTGTCCGACCGTTTCGGAGGGGATATCTGCTGTGGGCCGACGTGTGGAAAGCCACCGACCCCGGAACTCGACATATCTATTTCAGTGATGATCATCGCTCTGAGGAGGGTCTGCACTGGATTCAAGGCGGTCACGTCGCCGCTCGTACTCCTCCTCGCTCAAATCGCCGCGAGCGTAGGCGAGGCGGAGTTCTTCGAGCGCCGGGTCGGTCCCATCTCCGTCGCGGCCGACGACCACGCGGTAGACAAGGTAGACGCCACTGATGAGCGCGGCGAGGAAGAGCAACTGCATCAGGAGCCCGACGAGGAGCAACCAGCCCGGCGCCATTCCGGTTTCCCCCCACATCCCGTGGCCGCCCATCATCGGGCCGAAGCCCATCACCCCGAATCCCATCCCGAGAGAGGGAATCACGACGAGAGCGGCGACGACGGCGAGCGCTATCCAGACGACGCGTCGGTCGGTGTTGTCGGTAGCCATGGAATCACTGGTCCACATCAGTGGAGCCTGACCTATCCTACGACGGCACCATTCAATGCGATTGCCGTTCGGAATACATAGCAGATCGGCATCGTATATTTTATATCGAAACCCTGACTGCCCGCTCCCTTACATTCCGATCGACGGGCTAAACTGCTGCGTATGAGGGATTGGCACGGGTTCTCGGCCAGGCAGCCGTCACTGGAGCGGTGCCTCTCCGGAAGATGTGACCGCCTCGTGTGGCCGCCCGGTCGGGGCACAACGGACCAGGAGTTTCGTATCGAAATTTTTGGCAGCGTTCAGGGCCGCTTCGACAAGGGAAATTCGGTTGAAATATGGTTTCGTTGTTAGATGTGTGATGACCACGGACCGAACCGGCGGCGCGCGCGCCACCACGGCCGAAGACGGATCGCGAGACGCGGTCGTTCGAGCGACCGGCGTCGAGAAGACCTACGACTCGCGGCTGCCGTTCGCCCGGTCAGTCGAGGTGCTCGACGGGGCGACGCTCCATGTCGAGCATGGCCAGGTCGTCGGGATCATGGGTGAGAATGGGAGCGGCAAGTCGACGCTCATGGGGATCCTCGCCGGCGTCCTCGACCACGACGCCGGCGAGGTCGAACGAGCCGGCTCCGTCGGCTGGTGTCCGCAGGAACCGCGGCTGTACGACCGGCTGACCGTCGACGAGACCTTCGAGCTGTTCGGGACGGCCTACGGGATGACCGACGACGAGATCGTCGAGGCGCGCGAGTGGTTGACCGACGTGCTGGACTTCGACCGATTCCGCGACCGGCAGATTCGTCACCTCAGCGGCGGCAACCGACAGAAAGTTAACCTCTCGGTCGCGCTGATGCACGAGCCCGATCTCCTCCTGCTGGACGAACCGTACACCGGATTCGACTGGGAGACGTTCCTTGCGTTCTGGGACCTCACCGAGGAACTGCGGGCCCGTGGCGTCGGCGTCGCTATCATCTCCCACATCATCAACGAGCGCGATCGGTTCGACGTCGTTTACGAGCTCCACGATGGCCACCTCCACAGACAGGAGATCGGCAACGACGACAGCCTGGACCCGGAACCGACCGACGACGCAGTCGCCTGTGAGCGGACCGCCTCGTTCGTCGACGGAGCCGACGCTGGAGGTGGGCAGCGAGCGACCGCCGGGCAGGAGGAGGGCGAATGAACGGTGTCACCCGGACCGTCGCGGGCATCCGGGCGAGCACGCGCTCGTTCGTCCGGGAACCGTTCACCGTCGTCATGTTGGTCGTCCTGCCGGCGCTGTCGATCCAGATCTATGGCGTCGGCATGGGGCAGTTCCCCGACGTGGGGATCTTCGCGGTGACCGGATCGGTCGCGACGGTCGGCCGGGTCACCGGCGCGGTGTTCGCCACCGGCGCGCTCGCGGGCGTCCTGGGGCTCTTCCAGATGATCAGCGCCCGCCACGCCGACCGCCGGCTTGCGATCTGTGGCTTCCGCGGCGTCGAGCTGGTCGTCGCGCGATTTGCGACCGTCGCCGTGGCGAGCGCCGTCGTCGGGGTCGTCGCCACACTTTCGCTGGTGGTCCTCGTCGACGATCCGGTCGGAGCACCGGCCGCGGCGTTCGCCGGGCTCGCACTGGCCGGTGCCATCTATGGCCTGCTGGGCATCGTCGTCGGGAGCGTACTCCCCAGGGAACTGGAGGGGTCACTCCTACTGGTCATCTTGGCCGACGTGGACAACGTCTTCGCGAGCGGCCTGTTCGGCATCGAGGACAGCATCACGAAGTTCGCGCCGCTCGCGCATCCCCACGCCATCGTGACCCAGGCCGTCGTCGATGGCTCGCTAGCGACCGACCACTTGGTCCCGGCCCTCGGCCACCTCTCGCTGTTCGCGCTCCTGAGCGTCGCCGCCTACACCTACCAGGTCGAGTCCGGAGGTGACGCCTGATGAACCGGCGCGTCGCGACCGCCGTGACGATGGGGATCCGGGAGTTCCGTCGGACCCCGGTCCTGCTGGCACTCCTTGCATTCCTCCCGGCGTACATCATCGGTGCGTTCGTCCTGCTGGTCCCGGACGTGAACGTTCCGGCGATGATCGACGGGACGACCGTCACCGTTCCCATGGCAAACTTCGCGGCGGCGTTTATGACGCCCGTGACCGTCGCCATCCTCTCGGGCATCGTGGGGCTGTTCCTCGTCCAGGCGTCGCAGGCGGCCGACGACAGGCTTCGACTCGCCGGCTACAGCGCGACAGACCTCGTCGTATCGCGGGTCAGTACGCTCGGACTCGGGACCGTCGTCGTGACGGCCGCGTCAGTGCTCGTCGCCGTGCTGGCGTTCACGCCCGAGTCGATCGCCCCGTTCGTCGCCGCGACGCTGCTCGTCGGCCTCACCTACGGCATCCTCGGCGTCGTCGTCGGCCTCGTCCTCGGCCGACTCAGCGGCGTCTACGTGATGCTGTTCGCGCCGATGGTGGACGTTCTCATGTTCCAGAACCCGCTCGCGACCGACGCGCCCGAATGGACGAGGTTCCTACCGAGCCACTATGCGACGAACGCGCTCTTCGACGCGGCGTTCACGTCCAGCGTCGACGCGTTGGATTTCGGCGGCGCCGTCGCGTACGCCGTCGTCCTCCTCGCTATCGGCATACTGGTGTTCTATCGGGCGACGGATGTCGAGTGACCGTCGCTCACTCACTCGGGAGACCACTCGCAGGCATTGCCAGTCGTGAGGTCACTTTCGTCGATGTGTGCCGAGAGGCACGCGTAGTTGCAGAAGTAGGTCGGCGAACCACAATCGTCGGTGCAGTCCCTGACGCAGATCGGGTCGTGGTCGAAGATCCGGGCCCCGCAGTACGTACAGCCCTCGTCCGCATCGGGCGTCGAAACAGTCGTGGACACACCGATACTACGGAGACGATTCAGGAAATAGTTTCGTCGCCGGCCGCCTCCGGTGAGTGCCGATTGTGAACCGTCTTGGGGCTTGACCCCGAGCGGTTCACGTCTCTCTCTCTACTGCCATTGAGCTATCCACGGCTAAAGCCGTGAATTTTCGCCTCGCACGCCCTCCAATTCAACGGATTGTACTTGGGTCTACAATGTTCAGGTGGGCTATGAATTTGGAATCAAAGTAGAAAGCGACAAAGAATAGGCACTCGTATCTCTACCTGTATGAGCGAAACAATCTCCGTCGAGGGGATGACCTGCGAGCACTGCGAGCGGACCGTCGAAGAAGCGCTCGAAGATGTCGACGGCGTCTCGAGCGCGAAGGCCGATCGCGAGGCCGAATCGGCGACCGTGGAGGGCGACGCGGACACCGACGCTCTCGTCAGTGCAGTCGACAAGGCCGGCTACGACGCCTCAGCATAATCGGAACGGAGACCACACCGTTTGGGCGTCTCACACTGCTACCTCTGATTGCAGAGGTTTCGGCGCGCGTCACTCGGGGTTGAGGTGTCACGCTGAATTGACTCCCCGGGGATACACCAAATAATCAAAACGAGTCCGAGGCCGCCTTCCAAACCGATATCTATGACCAGCCACCCAATTCGGCCCGGGCGATCAGGATCAACCGCCACCGAGCCGACGCTGCCGTTGGTCTCGTCGTCGGGATAGTCCTCGTCGTCGGAAGCCTGCTCAACTGGCAGGCCTCCCAGCGACAGCACGCTTTCGACGGGATGATGGGGCGTCAATGGGGTCCGTTCACTGGACAAATCCACTCTGGTTCGTCCTCGGGATTGTCGTCGTCTCCGTCCTCGTCGGTGGTGGATATCTAGTCGTCACAGACAACCTTCTGGCATCTGGGCCAAGCACTCTGTCTCACCCAGATACGGCTGGGGTGGTTTCCGGAGAGAGAAATGAAATGTCGTACGGCACTTCATCGCCAAACGACGAGGTTGACCCACCGGTACAATCATGCACTCGGGTCCTCGACAGCCTGCCAGAAGACGAGCGTCGTGTCCTCGAACCGGTGATTAGCTCACTGTATCGCGAGCGTCAAGGTCGGACATACCGCATCTACCCGAGTGACGAATTGAAAACGGGAGAGAACAGGCCCTCAGTCAGCAGTGTGAACGTGTTCGCCGTGTTTGCCCGCCTCACCGACTGAATCTTGTCGGTGTAGCCAATAGAGGAACAGGAAGAGTACGGTGGCGAGGACATTCAGTACCATCTTGTAGTTCATTTCGATCGATACCTCGGCGAGCTGCACGCTGGAAGGGTCCGGGATCAGACCCGCGCTGAGGAATAGGAAATGCATGAGGACACCGGTGAAGACAGCGGACACGAAGATTAGCCCCGAGAGGATCGCTGCGAACTTCGTCCCGTAGTACTCCCGGTAGGCATCCATGATTGGTGGGACGATGAGGTCGGCGTAAATGTACGAGAGGACTGACCCGAAGGGGAGGCCGTTACTGAAAAGGACCGCGCCGAATGGCACGTTCCCGACCGAGCAGACGAACGTCGCGACGCCGATAACGGCCCCAAGGATCGCCGTCCAGAAGACGTACACCGGCAAGCCGAACGTCGCGCCAGAGAACACTGACGTCCAGACCTGGTCGGGGATGAACCCGGCGATGAGGCCAGCGAAGATGAACCCGATAGCAATCTCGTCCCAAAGCATTCCCCACTCCTTCCACTGTTTATCCGCGAGTGCTTTCCATCCCGACAGCGACGTTGCCTTCTCACGGACGGTTGTGTTGGCTGCTTCGGGGTCGAAGCTCTCCTTACAGGACTGTGAACAGAAGTAGTAGGTTCGCCCGTCGTGTTCGATTGAGTGATCGGTCTCGTCGGGGTCGACCTCCATCCCGCAAACGGGATCCTGAACGTCCTCTGTGCCCTCATCGCGGACGTTCTGTCTAGCCTGTTCGACGACCTCGTCGGGAACCACGTAAACGAATCCCACTGCCATCAGGCCGATGAGCGTAATTCCGCCAACGATGTCCGCGAGGAGGAACTGCCAGCCGAGCAGGATCCAGATGACCGCGCCGATCTCGATGACGAGGTTGGTCGAGGCGAACATGAACGCCCCGAGTGTCGCCGCCGCGGAGCCGCCCTTCTTGAAGAGGTTCTTCGCCGTGGCAATGGCACTGTAGGAACACGACGACGAAACGAACCCGAACAGTGACCCATAGCCGATTTCGCGAGGGCCGTGTCCCTCCAGCAGCTCCGACACCTCCTCGTTTGAGGTCCACGCCTCAACGCCGCCAGCGATTGCAAACCCGATGACGAGCGCCCACCACGTGATCCACGCCATTGCCGCTGTAGTAGTCAGGAATTCCTGGGTGCTCTCGACGAAGAACGTCGAGAGTGGCTCAGAAGTGGTGAATACGCCGATTCCGACGGTCGCTAGCGCGATGACCGCGAGGATCGCGTATTCCGTCCGCTCCATATCGACTAGATGGGGTTCCGTTCCTAACGGGATTGTGACTAGAGAACCAGTATCTCTACGGCGGACGTGTCTTGTTGTTCAAATCAATGAGTGAGTGATCCTTTACAGAACGAACTGCTTTCGTGCGCCTTCCCGGCTGGACAGCGGCCGACAGTGACTGAGCGAATCTTTCCGCACCTGCATTCAACTGTTTGTCCGGAACGCGACGGTTCTCGCGGTACCGGTCGCTCGCACGCTCAGTCCCTCCTGTTTTGGAAAACTAGGTTGCTGTTATGGGGGGTGACCTTCCCAAATTTCGTGGGGACAAACAGTCTGATTCAATAGAAACGGTTAGCTCACTCGATACACCTTTTCGAACCGTCTCCTGTGTCGATTCGCACCCTTGCGGATAACCCTCGAGCCATCCTACGAGTAACCAAAGAGAGGGACAATGACCAACTTCAACATCGGCCGCTGGCTGCTCGTAGCGCTCGCAATCGTCGGCCTCACCCTGGTTACTCCCATCGTCAGCGCGCACGGCGACGAAACGACCGCAGCTGACGCACCCAAGGCCAACGGAACTGTAGCTGAGTGGCCCACTTGGATGGAAGGGCACATGATTGACCACCTGAGTCCGGGTGCTGTCGAATGGACGGAATCGCACATGGGTGTGACCGTCGACGGGATAGCTCAGGACGTAGCCCACGGTGACAACGGCGATGGGATGTACGGCCAGAGACGCGGTTGCTAGACGTTCTTGGCCAGATACTCCCGATTCGGCGCACGGTTAAGACGGTCCCAGGACTACCTTCTGTATGGCATATACAATTCAGACGACGTCGACTGGAGACTTCGACCGTCTGGTTGACGCGACGATCGACGCACTCGAAAGCGAGGGATTCGGGGTGCTCTGTGACATCGACGTGCAAGCGACGCTCGAAGAGAAACTCGACGAGGAGTTCCGGCAGTATCGGATTCTCGGTGCGTGTAATCCCTCGCTAGCGCTGGCGGGGCTCAACGAGGAAATCGAACTCGGCGCACTCCTCCCGTGTAACGTCATCGTCTACGAAACCGACGACGGCGAGATCGCGGTGAGTGCCGTCAACCCAGCGCAACTCGTGGGCATAGCGGACAACGACGCGCTTGGTCCCATTGCGACCGACGTCCGGGAGCGATTCGAGCGCGTCTTAGAGAGTGTCGGCGACGGAAGCGGGGGCTCGTCGGACACCTGAGGAACAGTGTCTGCTCGCTCCGGTCGTCCACCGGCGAGCGCCCGTTCCAGTTTCTACCGCATTCGCGAAGGGTCTCAAGGCCGACGTCCGAGTGTTCGCGCCCGTTCTCAGGATTCTGGAATTCCCGCGGGACAGTAGTCGTCTTGGGACGAACGATAGACCGAATGAGTTCCCAACGGACGCGCCGGCAAGTTCTCGGGGCAGGCGTGACGGCCCTCGCTATCGGACTGGGGGGCTGTCTGGGCGGCGGTCGAACGGCTACATCAGGCGACGATGTTTCCCTCGAAGTCGGTGAGGTCCACCAGTACAGTGCCCCCGGCTGTACCTGTTGTTCGGAGTACGCGACGTTCCTCGGAGAGCAGATAGACGGGACGCTTACTGAAACCACACCTGACGATGTCTCGGCGGTCAAACGGCGACACGGCGTCCCTGACGAACTGCGGAGTTGCCACACGCTCGTGGTCGAGGACTACGTCGTCGAAGGGCACGTCCCCACAGCCGTCATTGCAACACTCCTAGATGAGGAACCCGCGATAGACGGCGTGGCATTGCCAGGGATGCCCGCAGGGTCGCCTGGGATGGGCGGGTCGAAGCAAGGACCGTTTACTGTCCACGAGTTCGATGACGGCCGGGCGAATGGTGTCTACGCGGAGTATTGATCGAGAGACGCTAGTTCGCCGGACGAGCCTGCTCGCCCGCCGAGATGCCCGACAGACTCGGGACCGAGAGGTCGACACGGCGGAGGAGCTGGGCGTTGATCGCGACGATGACCGTGCTCAATGACATCAGGAGAGCGCCGATGGCGGGCGACAGGAGGACGCCGATCGGCGCGAGGACGCCCGCGGCCAGCGGAATGGCGATGACGTTATAGCCGGCGGCCCAGACGATGTTCTCCTGCATCTTCCGGTAGCTTGCGTTGCTCAGCTTCACGAGGCGGACGACATCCATCGGGTTGTTCTGGACGAGGATGACGTCGGCCGACTGCACGGCAACATCCGTCCCGCTGCCGATGGCGATGCCCACATCGGCTCGCGTCAACGCGGGCGCGTCGTTGACGCCGTCGCCGACCATCCCGACGAGTTTGCCCTGGTCCTGAAGCTCCTGTACTTTCTTGTCCTTGTCGTCGGGCAGTACCTCGGCGAAGACTGTGTCGATCCCCAATTCGTCGGCGACGGCCTCGGCCACGTCCCGAGAGTCACCCGTCAGCATGGCCACCTCGATGTCTAAGTCGTGGAGCGCGTCGACGACCGCGTAACTCTCTTCGCGGATAACGTCGGCCATCGCGAACGCCGCGAGCAGTTCTCCATCCCTGACTAGATAGACCACAGTCTGGGCATTTTCGCCGGCCTCGTCGGCAAAGGTCCGCAACTCGTCGGGAACGTCGCTGTCGAGATGGTCGAGGAGGTTCGGGCCGCCGACGTAGACCTCCCGACCATCGACGATGGCGCGAACCCCTCGGCCCTTCATCGCCTCGAAGTCGACAGCGTCAGGGGCATCGATTCCTCGCTCAGCGGCGGCCTCCCTGATGGCACGGGCGATCATGTGCTCGGAGTCGCCTTCGACTGCGGCGGCGAGTTCGAGCGCTTCGTCTTCGTCCACGCCGTCGACAGTGGCCGTCCCGACAACACCGTGTTCGCCTTGCGTGAGCGTTCCCGTCTTGTCGAAGATGATCGCGTCGAGGTTTCGCGCGTCCTCCATCGCGATCCGGTCGCGAATGAGCATCCCATTGCGGGCGGCGAGCGACGTGTTGATTGCGACCACGAGCGGGATCGCGAGGCCGAGTGCGTGCGGGCACGCGATGACGAGGACGGTGACGACTCGTTCGATGACAGCCGCGTCGAACGTGGTCGCGATCGTCCAGGCGATTCCCGTGACGACGGCGGCGCCGAGGGCGACGTAGAACAGCCACCCGGCGGCTCGGTCTGCGAGGGCCTGCGTCTTCGATTCGCTCTCCTGTGCCTCCTCGACGAGGCGCATGATCCCCGCCAGCGTCGTCTCGTCACCCGTGGCGTCGATCCGCACCCGGAGACTCCCGTCGCCGTTGACCGTCCCGCCGATGACCTCGTCGCCGGGTTCCTTCGAGACTGGTTTCGACTCCCCGGTTATCATGGCCTCGTTCACGTCTGAATCGCCTTCTTCGACGACGCCGTCAGCGGGGACGCTCGCGCCGGGCCGCACTAAGACGAGGTCGCCCTCCGAGAGGTCGCTGACTGGTACTTCCTCGGTGCCTCCGGACTCGGTGAGCCGCTCGGCGGTGTCCGGCATGAGCTTCGCCAGTTCGTCGAGGGCGCTCGACGCACGCCGGACGGACCGCATCTCGATCCAGTGGCCTAGCAACATGATGTCGATCAGGGTCACCAGTTCCCAGAAGAACGCCGACTGGGTGGGGAAGACGACGCTTGCGAGGCTGTAGACGAACGCGACGGTGATCGCCATCGAGATGAGCGTCATCATCCCCGGCGCCCGGTCTTTCAGTTCCGGCACTGCCATCCGGAGGAACGGGACCCCACCGTAGGCAAAGACGACGACCGCGAAGACGGGATTGATCCACTCGCTGCCCGGAAATACCGGCACTGTGAAGCCGAGTTGGGTCTGGAGGAACTCGCTGTAGAGGAGGACGGGGATCGAGAGTAGCGTCGAGACAAAAAAGCGCCGTCGGAACATCTGTTCGTGGCCGGCGTGCATCCCACCGTGGTCACCGTGACCCTCGCCGTGGTCGTGACCACCTGCTTCGTGTCCCGTGTGGTGGTCGTGTTTCTCCTCGATCGCCGATTCAACCTCGGCGGTGTCGTCGGCCTCCTCCTCGATCATCGACTGTTCCGTCCGCGAGTCGGCTGAATCTCCGCTTTCCTCTCCGTTCTCCGTATCGTGGTGGGAGTGGTCGTCCATTGGTCTCTCAGTGGGCAGAAGTACGGCACCAGGGGTGATGGATTTGTGGTTTGTTCTGGCGTCCTCACTGACGATCTGAGAGGGGCCAGCGCCGTTCGTCGGCTTCGATGAGTCCCAGTAGTGTCCGCCGGCGATCGTCGATCGAATCGAGCGACTCGTCGAACTGCTGGTCCGATACCGTCGGGATCCCGCTGTCTCGAAGGACGCCGAGCGCTGGAGCCGGAGGCGTCCGTTGGGCCGGTTCGACAAATGCTGTGTCGAGCGTGTTCAGGTAGTCCTGAACACTCGATCGGGCCTGGCCGATGGCGATTTCACTTGGACGATCCTGTTCCGAGACCCCGAATTCTAGAAGAGTCAGCCCCTCATCGAGCACGGCAATATTCGTCACCGGTGCCTGTTCTGTCTGCGGCGTGTAGAAGTAGTGAAGGATCGGGTACGCCTTGTGGTTCGACGTGAGGGTATCGAGCTGGCCGGAAATCGAGTTGAGCGGTACTTCCAGTCCCTGGAACGAGTCACCGTCCCAGCTTCGCTCAAGAATTTCGGTACTCCCCCCGCCAAGGCCGTGGATGCTACTGGCGAGCGACCGTTTCTGCGTGACCGCACCGAGGACGTTGAGCACGTACGTCACGCTCAGCGTCACGAAGAGCATCCCGCTGGCGGTCGTGAGGCCGGTGACGATCTGCCAGAGGCCGTCCCGCGGGGTGAAATCGCCGTTCCCCATCGTGAAGACCGAATAGCCCACGAAGTAGAACCGCTCCGTCCAAGCGATGGGGCCCGGATCACGAGTATCCATCAGCGTGCTCTCTCCGCCGGCGAAGAGGAACGTCCAGCCGAACCACAGAAGACAGATCCAGACAGTGAGACTGAGTACGAGAACTATTGGTCCGGCGAGCGAAAGCACTCGGGGTCGGTGACCTGCTACCCTTCGAAGCAACCGCCACGTCCAGCTCATCAGTCGAGTCGTAAGCGGACCGGCCCCACCTTCGACCCAGAGCGTCGTCCACAGTAGATCGATGACGACCAGAACGAGAAACGACGTGCCGAGAAAGAGGTAAGCGAGATTCATCACCCGAATACACTAGAATCGCACTCGTAATATCGATACCACGGCGCGTCTGAAACGCCGACCCGACGGATTGTGTCGAGGACGTTTAAATACTCGAACAGCCCAACCATCACCGCTATTTCGCTCTCGAGACGGAAAGTCACCCACATTGCGCTCCAGTTACAGTTGATCCTCCCCTACTACGTGCTTCGATGGCTGGGAAAACGCACCGGAGGGCTGGACGAGTCTGGAGTAGGTGATTCTCTTGAGGACTCCGGATGACATCCTCCGCACGTGAACGGCGCGGTTTCCCAAGCGTTGGGATATTATGGTTCGCGGGTCACCTGTTCTTGTGGGGCTACTCGCCCCGTGGATTTGTCGAACAGGCGCACCGCTGGCTGTGCCATCCAGCCGGTATCCCTATCTCCCCCGTCACAGGCGAGAGTCGGGAGTACCTTCTGCCGGATGTTCTCGGCTCCGTTCACGTCGGCGTTGGCGACCAGTCCACACGCCTCACAGACGTACAGTCCGCGCTCGACGCGCTGGCTGTCGTCGGTGGTCCCACACGACCCACAGGATTTGGACGTCTCACGCTCATCTACACGCTCAACGCTGATACCGCGTTCAGCGGCTTTGTATTCCAACATCTCCGTGAACCTGTCGAACGCCCATCCATGCAGGTCAAGGTTGCCGTGATCGCCCCAATCGGCGCCCTCACGGATACCAGTCAGGTCGCCCACGGCGATCGTCCCGACGTTTCGGGCGGCACACTCAGTTACGATGTCCTTCGAGACAGCGTGAAAGAAGTGTGTCCGGCGCTCGTCGCGCTTCCGGTCCAGTCGGTGTGCTCGTCGGGAGGAACTGTCGTCGCACTTCGCTCGCTCCTTCTGGAAGTAGTACTCATCCTCTTTGAGCGCGCCACCGGGATACAGTAACGCGTCGTCGCCAACTGCAACGGCGGCGAAGTTGCAGATGCCGAGGTCGATACCTGCTACTCGGTCACCGGGTGGGTCCGGGTTGTCAACCTCGACATTGCAGACGATGTGCAGCTCCCATTCGGTGCCGGTCCAGACCGCCCGGACCTGCTGGACGTTCTGGACGGTCACATCCGGGTCAGCGGCGTACTCACAGAGGATGAAGTCTCGCCGTCCATCTTTCAGGTTTCGACCCTTCGAGAGTCGAATCCGGTTGTGGTCGGAGTCGTGCTTGAACCCGTCCTCTTTGAACGTGACTGTCGAGCGCGGGTGGTCGTCGCCGTGCTTGCGGTAGCCGGGCGGGTTCGCGTTTTCGTCACCGTTTCCACGGAGTGCGTACCACGAGTCGAACGCCTCAGCCAATTCTTCGAGAATTGCCTGACTGGATTGTGCGTTCAAATCCGCGTAGCGTTCGTGACTCTTGAGGTACGCTTTGAGAACACCGTGGTCTGGTATCGTCCCGGTTTCGTGCCAGATGCGGTCACACGTCCACCGGGCGATATTCCAGAGTTTCGAGGCTGCGAACCCGAGCAAATCGAGATCGTTACGCACCTGCCGGTGGTTGCGAATGGACGCAACGTAGGTGCGAGTGACCCGATTCGCCATACAGAGTCTATTGGAGGTGAGGCTGATAAGTTATCGCCTACCAGAGTGAAAGTGAACGGAGAATATCCGACCTGGCTGTCACCCGGGTCCGTTGTATCAGAGCGTACGCGATTCACGCCCGGCCTGCAGGCCGGGATTCTCTCGCTGGTAGCAGATAGTTTGTGGAAACTAAACGCAACAGGATTGCGCCAAGCCACTTCCGTGTCAGACTCGTACTACGCTTGCTATGAGTACCGACACAGAGACGGTCGAGGGCTACGTCATGGACGTTGGCTGCATCCGAAAGAACGCGCGAGACGAGCTATTGGAGAACGCGAGGGTCCACACCCGCGACTGTGCACTCATGGGTCACTGTATCGAGAGTGGATACGGAATCGTCACTGAGGACGACCGTGTGACGATACTCGATCCCGAAGCCACCCCAGAAGTCGTGAACGTCGTCGAAGCCTCGGACAGAGACGAGGGAATCCGCCTCCGGGTGACTCGCGAGCAACATGACGATGCCATGGAAACGACAGATGTCACCGAAATCGAGTGAGCTTGCCCACGTAATTCAGGCTTCGCCAGCTACCGCCTATAATGTCTCGTACTCTTCTTTGAACATCGACTCGCACGACGAACAGCAGGGATAGTATCGTCGCTCCTCGACCGTCACCGAGATCCCGTCCCCGGTGATCGGCTTTCCACACTGGGCGCACTCGATGGTGATGTCGGCCGCAAGCGTGTCGAGGTCGGTCTGGTCGCCGAGTGGGACATCGGGTGCCGGCGTCACCCAGATCGAATCGACGATGCCGTGGACGACCTCGCAGCCTCCGGCCTCCAGTCGCTGTTTGGCGTCCAGCAGGATCTCCCGGGCGAAGGCGTTGATCGCCTCGTGGCACTCGATCCGGCCGAACTTGGCGTTCGCGAAGCCCTGGTAGCCGAAACAGGCGACCAAGATCCACTTCAGCGCGTCCGAGCGACCTTCGAGGGCGGCCAATCGGTCCTCGTCGGGGTCGTCGGCTGCACGCTCCTCGCGGATGGCCGCCTTGATCGCGTCGCGGTCCTCGATGATCGGTTCGAGGACGTCGACGAGATACCCCCGCTCGTCACAGATCGCGTAGTCGAGGCCGGGCACGTCCGCGCGGTCACGATGGCAGTCACACCGGATCACGTCCGGCGAGACATTCCGCGTGCAGATGATGTTCGGATAGAGACTGGAGAAGTCCAGTTCGTGGACATCCTCGTGGACCCCCGTATCGGGGGCGAAGATGAACCCGCCGCGGTCGGCGTCGTGCAGCGTGTCCATCGGCTTGAACAGCTCGTGGCGCCAGGAGTTCCACGGGACGAGCACACCGCGGGCGGTCGCCTCGCGTACCTGGATCGCGGTGAGGACGGTGCCGATCGACGCCCAGGCGAGTTCCTGGACGGGCTTGTGCGAGCGCTCGACCAGGTCGACGACGCCGGCGAGGTTGGTCTCGTCGTACAGGAACGTGGCCGACTCGTCGATGATCGCTCGCCCGGGGACGTTGTACCGCGCCGGCGAGTGGCCCACCCGGCCGTAACTCGTGTAGGTCGACTGCCCGGCGAGTTGCTGGGAGTCCACATCTGGCCAGCGGCTCAGCGTGAACTCCTCGATGTCGGCCCGGGCAGCCATGCCGTAGAGCGTCGGCACGATATCGGCGGTTGAGCAGACGAGTACATCGGGGTCTCGTGCTTCGACGGCGGTCGCCACAGCGTCGAGGATCGTCGCCGGGCTGCCGGTGACGGTGTCGCCGGCGACGGTCAGCGTCTCGTACGTGTCGCCGGCCGTCTCCGTGAACGGAACCGACAGCGAGAGCGTCGTCAGGTCCCCGGTGGGCGTCGGGTCGACCCCGCGTTCGAGACAGTAGCGGAACTCGCGGGTGAAATCGACGTTGTAGCAGGCCAGTTCGCCCACGGGGTAGGCGTCGAGCCGGCGGGCTTGCCGGGCGAGCGACGCCACGCGGTCGATGTGGGTGGCGTCGACGGCGAGCAGGCGTTCGGGGTCGCGCCGGAAGCCGGGGCGTCGCTCGACGACTTCGACGCCAGCCACGGCCGGGTGGCGCTCGTAGCACTGGCGGAGGCGTGCGAGGTCGATATCGGCCTCGGGATCGCGAGGCCCGACGAAAAAGCGGGGCGTGTAGTGGTCGACGACCGTGGGTTCGGCGCCGTCGTCGGTGACCGTCCATTCGAGGACGCGCCCGTCGTCGAGGAAGTCGATCGTGAACGGCATTGCAGTCAGTGAGCCTCTTCGGGGTCGTCGGGGACTGATTCGACGCGTGCTTCGAGCGTCTCGACCCGCGATCGGAGGGTATTGATCGCTCGTTGCTGTTCGAGCGCGATGCTCACGAGCACGGGATACATCGGCTCCCGGTGGTTCAACAGGCCGCTTGCGTCGGCGTGCTCGCGAGCGTGGGTGAACAGCTGGTCGAAGTACGGCTGGTCGCCCCGGCGCAGGGCACGGCGGTAGTCGTCCCAGCGGGTTTCGAGCGCGGTGAGCGTGTCGCGGAAGGTCGGGTTGGTGCGACCCATCCTCAGTACCCCCGGCCGGGCTGGCCGGCCCACGTGTCCAGCAGCGGGGCGCCCGGTTGGCGGGTTGGTGCAGTCGTAACCCCGTCGTCCGTGTCGGCGTCCAGCGACGGGCCCGTCGGGGTGGCGGGCTGGCACCCGGCCCCCTCGGCGCGGGCGGCCAGCAGGTCCGCCCAGTAGGCCAGCGTCGTCTGATAGGCGTCGCCACCGGCGACGGGGTACCACTGGGGTTCGAAGTCCTCGCCGGTAATTCGTGGGCCCATCCGCGTCGCCTCGCACGTGTAGCGGTGGGTCGCGGCCGCCTCGACCGGGTCGGTCAGGCCGTCCTGCTTCGTTCGAGTGCAGAGGACGGGCACGTCGTAGGCGTCGGCGTACTGGCGGAGGCGGGCGAGGCTTCGGGCGAGTAGTCGGCGTGTCTGGGCGTCACACAGCGTGTCGTCGGCCCGGTAGAGCGCATCGACGGCGGGGGCGACAACGAGCCCGGGCGTCGGCTGGGCGTCCGTGCCGTCGGTGGTCGCGTCGTCTTGGCGGAACGCATCGGTAGTCGCCGTCGCTTTGACGTGGGCGTTGACTGCGGCGGGCAGGTCCGCGAGCGCGCTGAAATGCTGGTAGGCGGTGAAGCCGCGGGCGACGTGGATGCGGTCGAGGAGGCATCGACTCGGCGCGATCTGGGTTAACGTCGCCGTCGTCGCGTAGCCCTGCGCGTCGACCCAGAAGGCGGGACCGTCTGCGTCGAGCAGGTGGTCACAGACCAGCGCGTGGACGACCGGGACGTTGCGGTCGGCCTCGATATCAAGGAGCGTCAGGCCGGGATCGAGCGCGGGGAGCAGGCCGTCGACACGCTGGTCGGGCGCGCCGGCGACGGTCGACTGATTGTGCTGGGCCGGTCGCGTCGGGGTTTTTGACCGGCGCCGTGGCGCGTCGTTTCCGGTGGTCTCTGGCATACCCGATCGTTGCCGGGACCACTCGGTAAGGGCTCGCGTGTCGCTTCCGGAGTTCTGGAGAACGGTTAGCGTCGGGGGCTTGCGGCCGGAACCGTCGGATCGGCGGCGTGCTTCTGGCTTCCGGATCCATTTCCTGAACGCGTCTGGTGGCTGTCCAATTCGGACCGCGCTGCCATTTCTGCGGGTGTCGTGGGGCTATTCACTCGGTGGTTGTTTCACCAGAAGACTAGCTGAATTCGGTGGTACGGTGACCTGCGTATGACTCGATGGTGGTCTAGTCACCGCAGCGAGGGTAACGTCGGTCATCGCCGGCTGTCGTTCAAACGAATAGGCAACACTACCGAAAGAACGCCTCGGGCCATCGATACGGTTCCTGACATTCATCTCAGTCCCTGAATAGACCCTGAACGAGTTTCGATTCGGCCTTTCGGAGGTGCTCAGCTGCGGTCGATACTCCACAGTCTAACACGTCTGCAATGTCCTCAGTTGTCGCCTCGCGGGGCGTGCTGTAATACCCGAGTTCGAGGCCAGCCTGCACCGCAGTGCGTTGCCGCTCGGTCAGACGATGGCGAATTTGTTCGGCGCTGACCTGCGTGCCGCCGACCGACTCGATCTCGACCCGAACCGTTGGCGGGACGCGTTCGATAGCCGTCTGGATATCGGACTCACGACCCACGAGCGTGAACGTATAGCTCCCGTCGGCGTTCCACGTCGCCGGGGGTACCGTCATCAGACTCCCGCGCTTGAAGTTTTCCCAGAGAGCACGGGCATCGGAGGTCCCAATACCGGACACGAAGCAATAGCTCTCGCGCTCAGATTCTCGGAGCAGTTCGTATTCTGTGATGGCGTCGTCGTTTTCGAGTGCGGTTTCGAACCGGTCGACGTCGCCGGAGAGACGGAGCAAGAACGCCACCGGCGTTGTCGTTACGTTCCAGTTGATCACCTCGACCTGGACAGGTTGGTCATCGGCTTCCGTCACGTCGTCGAACGTCTGCGGTAGCTCGGATTCCTCGGGATGGATCGTAATCCGGGTCCGCTTCATTATGAGGGCTGCCTGGCAGCGGAAGTGGGGCCTGTCAACGGACTACACACGGTAGATCCGTCGTCCAGGTCTGGTATAAATGGGAGGGAAATGTGGGGCAGAACCGGCTTGCCGCCATGCCGCCTGTCAATACCTATGTCACGAACCGGTACCGACGTCCAGACCACCGAACCGACCTCGCCAGAGCGCGACGCCGTACGGCCGAGTTGGCGGGCGGGGGTACTCAGCGCCGTGTTTATTTCGCTGCTCGTGATCCCCGCTGGATTGACGTACTACTTCCTCGTACTCGGGCCGCCCGAGACCGGCTACGAACAGCTCACTATCGGATTGCTCGCCATGCTCCCGGGGTTCGCGATGGGCGGAGCCGGATTGCTGGTAGCTGCCCTCGATTGAGCGATGAGAGCACCTCCCCCTCGCCGCAATACTGACGGTCGTAGGCCCCGATTGAGCGATCGAACATCTCGAACCGGTGCGAGAACCAGTGCCCGTCCAAACCACCGATGAGCGCGTCAGACCAGCGCACCCAGTGGCTCACTGTCAGCCGGGGTCTGAGCAGCCTCGCTCTCGGCGCCACTGTTGTCGCGAGCGGTATCCTCTTGATTCCGTCGCCGCTTAGTGACGTGTTCTTCAGCGGCATCGTCCTCAGTAGTGTTCTCTTCGCCGCGATCGGAGTCCTGGGTGCTTGGACGAACCGAACGCCGCTCGTCTGGCTCGCTGCGGCCCTCTTGACCGGGCTCGCGATACTCGGCCTGCTGTCGATCGGGTTCCTCATCGCCCCAGGGGCGCTCCTGATGATCGGCGCTGCCATCTCCAGTCATCTGGGTGGCTCTCGTTCGGGCGTTCGAGACGCGATCATCGCCGATCCACCGACGAGACAGAATCGGGTCGTGCGGACGCTAATTGGTGGGGTCGTCACGGTCGCTGGAATCGGGTTCGTGTACACTGGTGCGTTCAGACAGGAACTGTTCGGCGCCTGTGCGACTGAATCCCTGTCCTGCGCTCTGGCGATGGCACACTGGGACGCGATCGGCCTCACCGTAGTCGGACTCTCCGCAGTTGCCATCGGCGGTTGGCTCCTCTGGCAGCAGATGCGCATCACCAGGACGCTCTCCGCGGCTCGAAGTAATCACTGACATGCCACGATACGATCACACGCCGCAGAGGTGGCTACGATGAATTTCGAATTGACGGACACACAGCGTGACCTTCGGGACGAGGTCCGGACGATCGCACAGGAGGAGATCAGGCCACAGGCGATCGACCTGGACCGTCGCGAGGCCTACCCGGCGGACATCCTCGCTGAACTCGGTGAGCGCCGGCTCACGGGTCTGACGCTCCCGGAAGAGTACGGGGGGCGAGGGGAAGGTCTGGTCGAGTTGGTGGTGATGACCGAGGAACTCGCGGCGGCGCTGATGTCGGTTGCGAGCACAGTTGCACTTCACCTCGGCGTCGCATCGATCATCGCTGAGCACGGGAGTGAGCCGCAGCGTGAGCGGTATCTCCCCGAGATGGCCTCCTACGACATGGTCGGCGTCCTCGGATTGAGCGAAGCGAACGCCGGGAGCGACAAACTCGCGATGGAAACGACGGCCCAGCGTGATGGCGACGAGTGGGTACTGAACGGCCACAAGCAATGGGTGACGAACTACCGGGACGCCGACGTCGTATTGACGTACGCGAAGACCGGGCCGGACGAGGACGCACCGCGAAATATTAGCGCCTTCCTCGTACCGACCGACGCATTCGAGGTCGAGAACGTGTGGGAAACGCTCGGCGCGAAGAGCGCGAAGGCGGTCAAAGTCTCCCTCTCGAACGTCCGTGTGACGGACGAGCAGTTGGTCGGCGAGGAGGGCGAGGGGTACGTCGATCGGCGGTCCGTCTCGACCGGTGTGAACGTCCCAGCACGAGCCGTGGGGATCGCCCGGGCTGCCCTCGATGATACCGTCGAGTTCACGAGACAGAGAGAACAGCACTCCCGGACTATCAGCGACTTTCAGGGCGTCAGGTGGCGGGTCGGGAAGATGGCCGAGCGCGTCGATACGGCCCGGCTCCTGACCCTCCGGGCTGCGGCCCGGGCGGACAGCGGTCTGGACGTGAATCGAGAACTGAGTATGGCGAAGATCCACGCGACAGAGGCAGCGGTCGAGAACGCCAACGACGCAGTTCAACTCCACGGTGGAATCGGCTATACGACCGAGCGACACGTCGAACGGTACCTTCGGGATGCCCGACTGCTCACCATCGCTGGCGGCCCGAACGAGGGCCACAGGGACACACTAGCAGACGCGGTTTTCTCGAGAGATCGGACGGGAGTGCAATGACTGCCACGAGAGAGTCCATCGCGATCGGGTCGACAGCCGTAGTTGTCGCGGCTTTTCTCGGTGTGCTCGGATACTATCTCGTTCAACCGGGATACTCGCAGACTCGACTGGTGTTTTTCATCGTTCTCGGCGGGCTGGCGGTGCTGGGGGCGGCGGGAGTCATCTTCCAGCGCGAACGGGTTGCTGTTAGCGGGGCCGGTGGGTTGCTAGTAGTCGGCTTCTGGCAAGCCGTCCTCTGGGTATACATTGTTCCCGTTGTCGTAGTGCTCTTCGCTGCAACGTTCAGTATGCTGAAAGACCGCTCGTCCGATCCGATCATACACTGATATGCCCAGTGAACAGGCGGTTCCCTATACTGCACAGAAGCCACTGCCCCCCACTCACTGCGTCGGCGATGTTGTCGCCGGATCGACGAGCGCGTATTCGCGGTCGCGGCTCGTCCCTTCTGCGGTGAGGAGATTGTACTGAGTCATCTTCGAGAGGTAGTTCCGGACGGTCCGCTTCGTGCGCGGGTCCTCGACTTCGTCCGTGTAGTGGTCGTGGATCTCGCCGGGCCCCAGCGGGCCGTGCTCGCGAACGATGTCGTAGACGACCCGCTGGTGGGGCGTCAACGAGTCGAGGTTGGTCTGTCGGATCGAGTCGCGGGCGTCGCTCGCGGCGTCGAGCAGCAGCTCGTCGGTGATGCGGTCGGTGCCGCGGCGGTCGGCCGCACTCGCGGCGGTCCGGAGGATGCCGATGGCGAGGCGGGCGTCGCCGGCCGCGGCGTCGGCGATCCGGCGGAGCTGGGCGTCAGTGATCGCGTCGGGGTCGAGCCCGCGCCGGACGCGGGCGGCGAGGATGTCCTGCAGCTGGTCGACGTGGTACTTGTCCATCCGGACGTGCTCGCTCGACCGGAGGCGACTGACCAGCCGGTCGTCGACGCGGGCGATGAGGTCCTCCTCGCTATTCGCGATGCAGATCAGCCCGAACTGCGGGAGGCTGTGCAGGTCGTAGAGCACGTCGGGGTTCTCCAGCTGGTCGGCCTCGTCGAGGATGACGACGGTGCGGGGCCCGTCGTACTGCTGGAGGCGTTCGACAAGTTCGTCGTGGGGCGTCGACTGGCGGTGGATGTCGATAGTCTTGCCGAGCGTATCCAGGATCTGGTAGAGCGTCCGGAAGCGCGTGTAGTTGCGCCAGCAGTTGACGTAGACCGTCTCGATGTCCAGCACCTCTTCACGCAGCCGTTCGGTGACGAACTTCGCGAGGCAGGTCTTGCCCGCGCCGCTCGGGCCGGTCACGAGGGCGGTGTCGGCGGGTTCGCCCTCGGTGATCGGGTCGAGGACGCTGGAAAGGTGGTTGACTTCCGCGTCGCGATGCTCGATCTCCCGCGGGACGAACCCGGCGCGCAACACGCGAGCATCGCGGATCATGTCTGGTACGGAAGTGATCCGACTTGGACTACTAAAACGTATGCGGGCCGTTTCCGGAAAGGGTCGTGTGAGGACGGCGAATCGGATGATCAGGGCCGCTTTCCGGTGGTCTGAGTCGGTCCGGTCGTCGCTTTCCGGAAACTGCCCTGGGGATCGGCGGGGTCAGCATTGGGTCGACCGGGGGCCGGTGAATTGGGCCGATTCCCGTCTTATGTAACAACTGCTCTTCGAGACTCGTGGAATGTTACATAAGACCGATCGAATCAACGAGAGGCCTCCCACGGGAGACACCTCTGGCCGAGAATTGCCTGTTTCAGTCCGCTGCCCCGAAGTGCGTGAGTCATTGGAATCAGGTGAGCGCTCGGGTTGGTTTGTGTGCGCCACTAGGGGCGGGGCGCTCACAATGGGGCGCTCCGATGAACCCATGCATCCGTTACAAGCACTCTCGTTCAACAGTCGCATCGCCAAGCGTGCCCAGTACGAAGCCTTCGAGTTCGAACTCCTCTCTACGGAGATTCTTGTCCGGAATGGGAGTCATGCGAATCCGAGCGACCACGAGTATCTCGTAACTGTCGAGGACGGCATCCCCGCTACGTGCGAGTGTCCGGCTGATACGCACTACGAGGGCGCGTGCAAGCATCGCGTCGCTGTCGCGATTCGCCGGCCCCTCCTCGAAGCGGTCTCGGCGAACCAGAAACCCCAACCGATAGCTGCGGACGGTGGACAGTTCGAACCACCAGCGCCACAGAACGAATCGAACACTGACGTCGATCCGAATAGTAACGAGGAGAAGCCAGCGACGGATGAGGGGGCTGTCCCGACTGTATCGACGACTTTCCCTGCTGGGAGTGCGTTCGAACCGGCAAGCGAGAACTCCCAAACACTGTGTGAGTTGGTTCTGTGCCACAGAAAGGGCACAGCGTTCTGAACTGGCCCAATCACAGCGGATTCGATTTGGACACCGGTATGGGTCCAACCAGTAACTCGTCGGACTCCTCGACAGACCGACACGCGATCTGAGGAGTTTGAAAGTACATCAAACACCGGGTTCGGGTCCTCGAAAACGACATCTGAGTTCTTAACCAACGGTTGATTCAATCGTTACTTGGTTGGTTGATAATCTCCATCGGCGATAGTGAGGTCTCCATAACTACCGACCTAGCAGAACTGTAGCGGAAACTATCTTCACCACGCTATTCCAGTTTTTCGGTGGAACCAGTGGTCTCACCGGCCTCAGACTTCGTACGAACCGCTCTGGCCCAAAACTCTACCGGGCCGAACTATAATATACTATCATGAAGTATAATGCCAGACGAGGACGGGCCGTCAAACGGATCGCTCGCCAGGTCGCCGTTCACCGAGAGGAACAACCGAATACGGAAGATATCGAAGTAGCCCTTCAACATCACCACCTGCCGAAATTAGCCAGTGCGGGGATTATCGAGTACGACATCGGAAGCGAGACGATACGGTACCATGGCAACGACCAGCTCAAGGAGGCGTATAGCCGAATCCGCGGCCTCGATCAGAGATGAACGACGGCACTGCCGACTGTTGCCGCCACTGACCCACATCAATTGGTACAGACAGACGCATAGCCAAATCGAGATGGGAGCCGAGAGCTGTCTTGTAGGGGTGTTCGGTTTACCAGGTGAACCAGATAAGGTGCGCCGACCAAACTAGCTCCTACGCTCGCTCTTCTCGGATCCAAGTGTCCACTTGCTTCGCCAGTAGCAGAGCTTTCTAGGAACGGCCCGTCGTCGCTCGGTTAGCGCTCGATCGGTACGGGGTTAGAGGTACAGACCACGCCGGTGTCGTTCCCAACGATGAACCACTCGGTTCCCTCGGGGTCTTCGATGTGCGTCGCTATGGTGGGGTCGTCGCCGTCTACCTGTTCGTGACCCGGCCGCTCATCGGATGGGACACGTTCGGACCTGAACCTGTCTGAGGCGCTCTCGTGGTTTGTCTCGTTCATGGCCTCTCACCGTGCTGAAAGTGACCGAATCCGGAATGGGGCGACCGACTCGCTTCATCTGTATACTCGTCCGGTAGCCCGGTGAGTGTTCGGCCTACAGACTCTGGTCCGTGACACTCGACGAGGATGACTGGGGCCCAGTTGCGCTCGAGTATCATCTACTCGCGGTAACTGGCGTTCAGATTCTTCGAACGGTGTCTCGGTAAGACAGCCCTGAGGTCACGGTTCGGTGAGTGGGGCCTCGGTGATGGCGACGTCAACGACGAGTGCGTCGTCGGTATCGTTGATGCCCTCTACTTCCCGGCGATGACGAGATTCGACAGCGGTGTGGGGCCGATAGCAACCGGGTCACCGGCCTCGATCCCGCTGGCCGCCTGCTGGAGAGCGACGTGGGCGGTGCATTCCTCGGGGTGGTGGACGTTGGTGAAGTCGATTTCGTCGACAGTGACATCGATCCGGTCGCAGTTGCCAGAGAGCGTGACGGTCTCGTGGTCGTCGATCCGGTCTCGGTCGAGAACGGTGAAGGCGTGCTCTGTCGGTTCGTAGCCGCCACTCGGCCCCGGAATTCCCGCGACGAGATTCAGCGTTTTCAGGCCCTGATCTGGTTGCGGATCGAACCGGGATCGCGGTCGATCGTCTCGGCGACGCGCTTGGCTGTGACAGGCCCGTCGGTCTGCTGGTAGCGATTCACGAGAGCCGTGAGAATTCGATGTCGGCTTTCGGAGATCTCTGCCTGACTCATTTCCGATCGGTGTACTCTCCGCACGCTGGTAAACCGTTGCCTTTGGCTCCTCCGTGAACCGCCCCGGGGTCAAGCCCCGAGGCACTCGGCCTGCCCCGCCTGTAGAGGTCGATATGTCGAATAGCTTGATCTGGTCGCAGTTGGCTGTTGCTGAACATCGAGCGTCTATCAGCCCCGGAAATGCGTGTAATCGACTATCATACGTCAATACGGTGTTATCAGGTCTCCCGACGTAGCGATGGTGGTGAATCCAAATGGCAGCCTCAGAACGGTCGGTCGTAAACGGTGTCGACATCTCGGCGCTTGAAGGAGCGGTCGAAGGGATTACTGACGATCCCGATGTCGGTTCGTTCACGTTCCGGGCCGAAACCGAATGGAAAGACGCACTCAAATCCGTGACGACGATCGACGAGTTCGATCAGGCGGGCGAGACCATCCACAGTCGCGAGTTCGCGCTCGAGGGCGACGAACCCGAACAGATCCTCGGCGAGCGGACGGGTCCGAACGCCGTCGAACTCGTACTTGGCGCACTCGGTTCGTGTCTGAGCGTCGGCTACGCGGCCAACGCTGCACACATGGGGATCGAACTCGACAACCTCCGGTTCGAGATGGAAGGCGACGTCGATCTCCGTGGATTCCTCGGCATCTCAGAAGACGTCAGACCCGGCTACGAGTCGGTCACGTGCACGGTGTACGTCGACGCCGACGCGCCCGAGGACGAACTCGCAGAGCTACACGAGCGCGTTGAATCAACCTCCCCGCTCGTAGACATAATCGCGAACGAGGTCCCGCTGCAGACCCGACTCGTCGTCGAATAACAGTGTCACCCGACACTGTCCACCAATAGAGATTATATTATCAGTTGAGGAGCTATTAATGGCCGGTGTGAGAAGGTCAAGTACTCGACTGACGATCTCGCGTATTCCTATATAAATTAATTACAGGTAGGGGATTGAGAGTTAAGGGCCAGGAGTACCTAAACAAATTGGCCAAAAGCTGATACCAATCCGCTCTTAAATGAGCATGCCCGCACACACGGGCAACGAAGCCATCCACTTCGTTACGGGCACCGAAGCCCGACCACCCACACACCCACCCAACTTCGCTGCGGGATGCGCTCAGTGCCCGAAAACTCGGGCACCCCTTCCCGCTGATCTGTTCATCGTCAGTGACGCGTCGGCTCTCAGTTTTGAGTTTTGGACCGACAGGAGCGACGATGACGGACACTGATAGCGACCGATCTCTCGTGAGTGAAGGCGACGCCCGAGCACACTTCGAGTCTACCGTGTCACCTCGACCACTACCCGCGGCGGCCCCCTCTATCTCGCCGAGCTCAACACGAGTGCCTCCGTTCCGGGGGGCTCTGCGAGGTACCGTGCTACACCTGCTCTGTTTTCGCAGTACGGTCGTGGGGACTGGTCTGTTCGACTCGGTCGATCGTTCGCTGGACTCCGGCCTCGTGAGCAAGGTCTCTCGCTTCGTCGAGGTACGAGCGCCCCCGCTCGGTGTTACCCCGGTCGAACGCGACGAGCGCCAGGACGTGAAGCGTCTCGGCGGCGCCTTTCGTCCGATCGGTCGAACGATAGGTATCCAGCCCGGCCTGTGCCCGTTCTTCCGCCTCGGACAGTCGTCCCGCTCGATACGCGATTCGCGAGGCGATCTCGTCACAGGCAGCGAGGCTGGCCTGCGTCTCCATCTCTTCGGCGAGCGTCCGTGCTTCTTCGAGGTACTCCCGTGCGGAGTGGTACTGCTCCGCCGCAAGTTCGATACGGGCGAGGTTTCGATAGGCGGCCGCTACGCCGTACCTGTACCCGCTCTCTTCGAACGCGTCCAGGCTGTCCTCGGCGTACTGGCGGCTCTTCGTCAGGTTCCCACGCTGGCGCTCGATCTCGCCGAGCAAGTGGAGTGATTCGGCGACGACACGGCGAACCTCTACAGCTTGACTCAGTTCGAGCGCTTTCGTCGCGTGGTCGACCGCCGTATCGAGGTTGCCGCGCTCGGACTCGACGCTCGCGATGTTCCACAGCGCGTTGGCTTCGGTGTGTCGCTCGCCCAACTCCCTGGCCAGCCGCAGCTTCTCCCTGAACCGGTCGAGCGCCCGTTCGAGTTCGTTCCTGTCCCGGGCGAGCACGCCCATGTTTCCCAGTGTGTTGGCCTCGTTTCGGCGGTCGTTGATCTCGCGGGAGAGTTCCAGGGCCTGACCGTACCGCTCGATCGCCCGGTCGTACTCCCCTCGTTCCGAGAAGATCGCCCCCGATGCAGTCAGGGCGCGGGCGCGTGTTTTTTCGTCCCCAGTGCGTCGTGCCGCCTCGATACAGCCCTCGTAGCGCTCCAGTGCCTCGTCGAAGTCGGCCCGCTTGTACGCGATGTGGGCGTAATCCAGTCGAGCTGACGGCTCCCGGTCGTTGATGTCTCCTCGCTTTGCGACGCGGATGGCCTCTTCGGCGAGTTCCGCAGCTTCGTCCAACTGCCCCCGGTCACTCAGGATCGATACTTTCCCCGTCAAACAGTCGACCCGCAGTCGTGTGACTTCGGTTGACGGCAGTTCAGTCGTCGACTCAAGCCGCCGCTCGAGCGACTCGTACTCCGCGAGCGCCTCGTCGTGCATCCCGTGGACCCGATACATCCGCCCCCGCCAGCCCGTGATGCGAGCGGCCACTACGTCGGGGCACTCGGACGGCAACTCCAGGCTCGTCTCCGAGCTGGTACCGAACATCGGCGCCAGTCGGTAGTAGGTTAGTCCGACCTGGAAGAGGCGAGTGACGAACTCCTCGCTCCAGGTCGTGGGATGGTGTTCGATCTGGCTGAGGTACGGGGTGGTGTGTTCGAGTTCCTCCAAGATACGGTCTCGGTGCTCCGGGTCGTCGACGAGCGAGAGCACGGGCTGGATGCATCGCTCGAACCGAGCGGCCGGGTCGGGAGACGAGCGGACGAACTGTTCGAGAAAGCGGACGGACCAGAGTTCGCTGTTCGTCCGGTACTCGCGCCCGAACTCCCGGTTCGTCGATTCGAACAGAAGAGTCCCCTCCAGCCGTTCGAGCGCCTGTGAGACGGTCGATGTTTCGTACCGGCTCGACAAACTAGAGAGCAACTCCGGAGCGATAGGGAGCCCTGCCGCGTTGAAGACGTTGACGAGCAGCGCGAGATCGCCCAGCGAGTCCGCCTCGCTGTCGACGAACCGATCGTACCAGTAGCGGACATCTTCTTCGAACGTCGTCGCCGTCGACGTCTCGTACGACGCCATCGAATCGAGTCTGGTTAGCAGGAGCTGCTGCGCCAGAAACATCTCCCCCGGCGTCACCTCGTCGTCCGGTCGGTTGGTGTCGTGAATGCGCTGGAGGACCGTTCCGCCGTCCAGGTCCATCTCGCCGTCCGTCGCCCGGGTAGCCGTCTCGACGAGACTCTGTGCCTCGCTCTCGGTGAGTTCCGGCATCGACACCTGTGAGAGTACCTGCCGGCGAACGGAGTCCAGTCGGGCGTCTTTGAGCGGTTCCGTCGGATCGTCCCACTCGCGCTGTCGGGAGTCGAGCAGGAACGTCACGTCCTCGTCGTCTCTGAACGTCTCGACCACGGAGAGGATCCGACGGGATTCCAGCCGGAGAGCGTCCTCGACGACCACCAGCGCGTGACCCTCGGAACGCTGGAGAAAGGCTTCGAGCGTAGCGACCGACTCGAATGAACGCCCGTGGTCGGTTTCCCGATACACCACCGGGCCACGGTCACGAGCGTACCACTCGCGGGCGACCATCTTGCAGACGGTGCTCTTCCCCGACCCCGGCGGCCCGAGGAGGACGGTGTCCGTTCCGTCGAGCAATCGGTCGACGAGTTCGCTCGTCAGGGACCGCTCCGCTTCACCGTCCGATTCGACCGTCCGATCGATGGCCAGCCCGTCGTCTATCTCTGCGAAGGAGAGGCCGACGCGTAGTGCCGTGTCCGGGGGTAGCCCCTCCGATTCGAAGTCGGTCTCGGCGAGCACCTCGAAGCCTTCCTCGCGAAGGTCGAGCGGGACGGCGCCGGATTCTACAGTCGTGTGAGAGGACTCGCCGACCACCGGCGACAGCCGTGACTCCGCCCCCGTTGAGATCGCTTCGAAGTCTTCGGTTCGATCGGTAGCAGCGGCTTCGAGCTCACGGACCCGGTCGAGTGCCCACTCGACGGCCGTATCGTCTTCCGTTGCCAGCCCGCCTTGCATCGCACCGTCCTCGGAGTACACGGTGACGGTGGCTTCACGCTGTTCGGGAGATTCGGAGACGACAGCACCGTACGACGGGCCGTCGTTCACGAACTGTATCTCGAAGTCGCCCTCGTCGGCAAGCTCGCCGAGGATCCCGGGATAGTACGACAATAGCGATTCACCGAGGTCGGTCGAGACGACCAGTTTCAGTGACCCCGCTTCCTCGACGACGAGCCGGCGGAAGACACGGAGGAGATGCGGGCCGGAGAGTGTTGGCAGATAGACGTGGACGCGTCGACCGGTAGCGATCTGCTCCGAGATGACCTCGAGTGGTCGAAACGGCGGAGACTCCGTCAACCCGATCGTTGTGGCGTTCGCAACGAATTCGCGGGCGACCTGTTCGTCGTCCGGGAGCGACGCGAGTAGCTGTCGGGCCCCGAATATCGACCGGGCCTCGGATCTGTAGTCCCGGTACTGCTCGGCCAGGAGCGCCCCGTGTGGCGTGACCGTATAGCCGTCCGCCCGTTTCTCTATCAGGTCGGTCTCCTGCAACTGCCGAAGCGCTCGCGAGACCGTCGACCGCGAATGCGGGAGCTGGTCGACGATCTCGTTGGTCATCCACTCGCCGTCCGAAAGCAACTCGAGAAACTCGATCCGCTGGGCGACGCGGTCGAGAACGTCGTCGAGATCAGCTGCACCATCCGCCATTGCCTCCTGTTTCGTAATTCCCATACTATGAAATCGGCGGAAGCGGCCGAACTCCTGAGACAGTGTGTCGGGGACTGCAAATACGATGTCTCCGGCGAACAGTCCCACCGGGAACTTCCCATGACGGAGATCACAAACACCGACTACCTGCACAACAGCCGCCCCTTCATCGTTCGAGCGATTGGACAGACCGACGACGGCCGTCGCGTCGAAGGGCTCGGGGCGTCGTACCTGACGCGGGGCCGGGCGACTGACAAGGCGATCGCGGACGCCGAGCGGAACGCCGAGGAGTTCGATGTCGGATTTCAGATCCTGAACGTCGACCACCGGAAGACGGCGATCGCCCTCAAGGAAGACGAGTTCGACATCCAGAAGCGGCGGCTGGCCTTCCCACCGTACAAGGTCCGGATCTCCGCTTATCGTGGCGAGAAGAGCGTCGACGCATCGAGCAGTGGCTGGCTGCGTTTCTCGGGAACGGTCGCCAGTGCGGTCCAGAACGCACAGGCACGACTCGGGACGTTCGACTGACTGTTTCAGGTGGTGGGCCAGCGTCTCACCCGGTGAGTATCTGGTGGTAGTGCGTCTTTTCTCGCCCGAATGTCCGACCACAAGCATCCCCTCGGTACTGTCGCGGAACTCGGTGATGAGGCTATCGCGGGGCTCGATGAAGGCCTGCGTGGCGACCTCGTCCTCCCCGACAGCGAGGGCTACGAGGATGCCCGCAACGTGTGGAACGGCCTGATCAACCAGTATCCAGCCGTCATCGCTCGTGTGAAGGGCGCGACCGACGTGGCGACGGCCATCCAGTTCGCCCGCGAGCACGACCTCGAGATCGCCGTCCGGGGCGGTGCGCACCATCAGGCGGGTAGCGCTATCGTCGAGAACGGTCTCGTCGTCGACCTCGCGGACATGGACGGCGTCCACGTCGACCCCGAGGCGAAGATCGCCCGAGTCGAACCGGGCACCCGCGCCGAGGACGTACTCGCCGAGACCCAACAGCACGGCCTCGCGTTCCCCACCGGCAGCGCAGGCGACGTCGGTATCCCCGGCTCGACGCTCGGGGGTGGCATCGGGTGGATGCGGCGCAAGAACGGTCTCGGGATCGACGCCCTCCGGAGCGTCGAACTCGTCACTGCCGAGGGCGAACTCCTGAAGGCTTCAGCCGACCAGAACGAGGACCTGTTCTGGGCGCTACGCGGTGGCGGCGGCAACTTCGGCGTCGTCACGAGCTTCGAGTTCGACCTGTACGAGGTCGGCCCGATGGTGCAGGGCCTGGGTATCTTCTACCCCTTCGATCTCTCCGAGGAGGTCATGGAGACCCACCACCAGGTGATGGCGGACGCGCCCGAGGAACTGACCACCATCCTCCTCTCCGGGCACGTCCCGAACCTCCCGCCGATGCCCGACGAACTCGCGGGCACGGACGCCGTCGCGATGCTCGGCTGCTACGCGGGCGACCCTGAGTCAGGTGCGGAAGTCATCGAACCGCTTCGCGAGATCGGCGAGCCACTTATCGACATGAGCGACGTGATGCCCTACGAGATGCTCCACGACCTCGGGACGCAGATGTACCCGTGGGGCCGCAAGTACACCCATCGGTCGGTGTTCGTCGACGACCTCTCCGAGGACATCCACGAGACCGTCGTCGAGCAGACGGAGGTGGCGCCGACGCCGATGTCCGCCGTCGGTATCTGGCCGCTCGGCGGGAACATCGGTCACGGCGGCGACTACGCGTTCCCCTGGGACGACAAGCAGTACATGATTACCATCGAGGGCAACTGGGAAGCGTTCCAGAACGAACCGACCCTCGACTGGGCCGCCGAAACCGAACGAATGATCCGCGAAGCAGGTGGTGAGGGCGCCTACGCGGGCTTCACCGGCGTCGAGGAACGCGACTGGGAGGACTGGACCGAGCAGGTGTACGGCGAGAACTACGACCGTCTCTCCGAGATCAAGGCCGAATACGACCCGGACAACGTGTTCAGCCGGAACGTCAATATCGACCCTCAGGAGCGACTAGTCACCCAACAATAGCTGCCATCCAAATCGAGGTTTCGCGGTGGTGAACGCTGGTCGAGATTGAAACACGGTCTTCTCCCGTACGAGATCGGTTCTTCTGGCCCGGTGTCATGCAACTCACCGTCCTGCACGCACGTATCTCCGACGAAGCTCGGCTATTCATGGATTCAGTAGTCGGTAACGCATCCTATCTCGATTCGTCCAGTCAGTGGTCCCATATCGTTCGTTCACCCCGTTCGTGGTAGCATAGACGAGACTACCGTCCACGATGGCATCACCTACGCCGAGCGCGACGCCGGCGAGATGAAACTCGATCCGCAAACGCTGTCGCAGATGAACTGGGGATCGATACGGTGTTTGCCGAGGTACTCCCCGAAGACAAGGATAAGAAAGTTCAGGAGCTACAGGACCAGGGCAAACTCGTCGGGATGGTCGGTGACGGCGTGAATGACGCGCCCGCCCTCACCCGTGCTGACGTCGGGATCGCAATCGGAAGTGGCACGGACGTCGCCGTTCAGTCGGCGGATGTCATCCTCGTCCAGAACAATCCGATGGACGTCGTGCGACTCGTGAAATTGAGCAAGGCGAGCTACCGGAAGATACAGGAGAACATCGTCTGGGCAGCGGGCTACAACGTCTTCGCCATCCCGCTGGCTGCCGGAGTGCTCGCGCCCATCGGGATCCTTCTCTCGCCGGCCGTCGGTGCTCTGCTGATGTCTCTCAGTACAGTCATCGTGGCGATCAACGCGCAACTCCTCCGACGGGTCGATCTCTCGGTAACGGATCTACCGGGTGTCTCACCGTCTGGACAGGCACAGCCAGCGGACTAGAACAACGGCTAATCTCAGGGAACAGTTCGCGAATCCACCCGGGAAGCCATCATCCCTTCGAACACTTCTAGGGGGGTTCATACCCCCGGTACTCTCTCCAGAAACGCCGTACTTGAGCGAGCACTCCCCGGGATACGACGCCAGTAACGTATTGTCTCCCGAGCGTCGTAATACGGTATTTCCCCCGCTCGACCTTCGTAACGAGGTCGTGGCACTCCAGGACACCCAAGCGCCGGTTGACCTCTTCACGGCTGT
The DNA here is from genome assembly GCF_004698125.1 of Halosimplex halophilum. NCBI lineage: Archaea > Methanobacteriati > Methanobacteriota > Halobacteria > Halobacteriales > Haloarculaceae > Halosimplex > Halosimplex halophilum. The sequence continues at coordinate 200,348 of NZ_SRHV01000006.1, read as the reverse complement.
AATCGATATTGTAGGCGATGATCGTCGGAGTCAGGACCAATTCTTTCGAGTGAAAGAGTTCGAGGATCGCGTCGTCGATCGGCGACATCCAGTCTGCTCGCTCTCTCACCTGGCTGGGGTGCTCCAGGAGGACGTCCGCCCACGCGTCACGACGGAGATCGTTTTCAAGGGGGTCGTAGAGTCCGATAATGACCAGAAGGGCGGCAAGACCGTGGATCCAGTGAACGAGAGCCGGGAGGAATAACTCTGTGGCCGGCCCACCAACGAGAAACAATACCAGACCAGCGACGGTGAGCAGTAGATACCGCTGGTAGTCTACGACCGACTGCTTGAAAAAGAGGAAATAGTAGATGCCGATCCCGGTCACGAGCCCGATTGTGAGGTTGTAATAGACAAAGAGAGATGCGTCAAGCATCACCACTCACCCCGCTCCGGCGCTGTTGTCGATCTGTCGGTGGGTAACGACCACCAGCCAGAGGAAGATCGCCACGACAGTATAGAGTGCACTCCGGAGCGTCTCGAGCAGCACGGTGTCCGGTTCGACGAGAAAAACCACGACATGGTACACGATCATCGCCGACATCGTGAGCGTGAGCAGGGCGATAACCGTCCCAAACGGCGATTCACGGAGCGTCTGCCAGTAGAGGATAGAAAGAACCCCTGCTCCTGTTGCAGTGATGACCGCAAAGAGTGTACTCAGGGTGTGGACGGTCGTATCGACCATACCCAAGATAGGGCCTTGACATCCTTTAGTCCGGTTACCAAGTAAGCCCGTAGCCCGGGTGAGCACCCAGTGATCTTGGGAATGTCGTATCTAAGATGAGATTACACGCTAGACTGACTACATTGCTTCCGACCCCGGTGATATCGGTAGTTCCATTCTGCCGAAATCCAACGTTATACCCTGTCTCACGGATTAGAGTTACAAGACAGCTCCGTGATTGAGCCATCTCACTAGTTTCCAGTTCTAACTGACGAGTGGATAACAAAGACCGATGCTCTCGTGGTCAGAATCGATGGCTCTGACCCAGATCGACCACGTGAGCGAGAACGATCTGATGGCCGAATGCATCGACAACTGCTTCGCAGCCGTTCAAGCTTGCGAGTGGTGTGCCGACGAGTGTCTGGGCGACCCGGAGATGGAGCAGTGCGCGCGGCTCTGCCGGGATGTCGCCGACTTGACGGCGATGCACGCCCGGTTCATGGCCCGCAACTCGAACTACAGTCCCCAACTCGCCCAGGCCTGTGCCGGCGCGTGTGAGGAGTGCGCCGAGGAGTGCGAGCGCCACGATGCCGACCACTGCCAGGTCTGTGCCGAGGTACTTCGTGATTGTGCCGAGACCTGCCGCGAAATGGCGTCTTGAGCGCCATCTCGGAGTACGCTTAATCAAATGAACTCTCCAACCCGTTGGATCACGCTCGCAATCGGAGGGCTCGGTATCTGGCTCATGGCAGCTCCGTTCGTACTCGGAGCCCCGTCGATCGATTCCTGGAACGACGTGATCGTCGGTGGTGCACTTTCGCTCCTCGCCGGTCACAACCACTCGTACGAACGGAGACAGGGCAAACCGAGTCAGTGGATTGCAAGTGTCCTCGTTGCACTTGGAGTCTGGCAGTTTTTTGCCCCGTTTCTCGTCGGCGTCACCGGGCTCCTCCGATGGAACGACGTCGCAGTCGGCGTGTTAGTGTCGGCGTTTGCCGGATATAACGTGTACGCCGCACAGTTCCTCAATCGTCCGAGTAGCCACACCGCACTGGACGAAACCTGACACTCAACAATGAAACCGTGTAATAGGAAAGTTCAGCGGGGGAGTCCCCCGGTGTTCGATTGTACTGGGCGACAGTCATGGAGGCGATAGCAGTATGGACGTCTGGAAGGGTCTCGCGATCGGTGTCGCCGCCATCGTGGCCATCATAGTCGCGATGCAACCAGTCTACGTCCTCGGGCTCACGATATTCGACTACGGTGACGTCCCAAGTCAGTCGTACTCAACGATGCAGACGAAAGACGTCAGCCGCATCCCGGCCGACGATCCAGCCCGCCAGAGCGAACTCACGGCGCGAGCAGCACGACCGCCGCAGTCCGGCCTGAACTACTCGACTGTCGTTCGGGTACCCGAGAACGACTGGCAGGCGGCACTCGCAGCGTCGTCGCTCCGGGAGCGTGAGGATGCAGTGTTACTGTTCGGAAACGCCAGCCGCCCGAACAGCTCGAATACGACGGCCCCTGGCAACGTTTCGACCGTGAATATCTCCGGCGGGGATCCCGTCGAGACGGCAGCGTCCATCGCAACCCGCCAGAACGGCTCCGACGAGATGAGTCCGAACAACGTTATCATCGTGAGTTCGGAGGAACCACAATGGGCGCTTCCGGCCGCCGCGTGGAGTGCATACTCGGGCGATCCAATTCTCTATGCGAACGAGGACGGCATTCCGGATGCCTCGCAGCAAGCGATCGCTGAACTCAACGCTTCCCACGCGTACGTCCTCGCCCCGCCCGATCTCGTGGGCGACGGTGCACTGTCGGACCTCAACATCGAGTGGACGCGCGTGTCGGGAGATACGCCGCAAGTCCACGCGGTCGAGATCGCCGAGTATCGTGACGAGTCGCGCGACTTCGGCTGGGGGATTCACGAGCGCGACAAGGTCGGGTACTACAACTTCATGCTCGTCAATCCGGGCCAGCCCCAGGATGCAGTCGCGACGACGAACCTCCAGTGGGGGAAAGCAGGGCCGCTCCTGCTCGTCCACGAGGACGGCAGCCTCCCAGCGATCACGGAGAACTACGCCTGGCAGACGCAGCCAGCGTGGTTCATGACGCCGGCAGAAGGACCGTTCAACCACCTCTTTGCGATGGGGACGACCGACGACGTGTCTTGGGTTTCGCAGGGCCGTCTGGACTATGCGGTCGAGATCACCCAGTATCGCCACCAGGGCGCCGGACTGAGCCCACTCGAGGTCTTTGCGGCCATCTGGGCTGCGTTCAGTCTCCTCGGTGCGTCGTTCGTCTTCGCACACGCCCGCCAGCGGCTCCCGGAGATGAACGACTGGACGACGATGGTCTGGCCGCTGTTGACCCTGATACTGGGTCCGTTCGGGCTCGCACTGTATTGGCTCTCTTACCGGGGACGGCAGATCATCGACACGGAACAAGGGCCACGCGTCCTACGGCCGTACTGGCTCAGAGCGGCGACGGCGACCGCGATGGGAGTCGGATTCGCGGCGAGTACGATGATCGCGACGGCGTTCCTGCTCACCTACTTCGGGATCCCGATGTTCGTCCTCGACGGCCCGCTGTTCTGGCTCGGGAACGCGATGACCGTCCTCATCGCCGTCGTGTACGTCGTCGCATTCCTCGTCTCGTGGCTCGTCTTCCACATACCCATGCTCACGGATTCACAGGACCTCGACACGAGTGCGGCAGCGAAGAAAGGCGCGAAGATCGTCGCGGTTAGCATGACAAGCGTCTCCATCGGCATGATGGGCGGCATGTGGGTGTTGATGATGCTCGAGCTGCCGATGATGCCGGGCGACCACAACATCCTCTGGTTCGGCGTGATGACGTTCGCCACCCTCGTCGGATTCGTCATCGCGTGGCCGGTGAACGGACTGCTCGTCCGGAAGAACCTCAAACCGGGTGGTGCGCTATGAGCGACCGCAGTCGTCGGAAGTTTCTGCGCGACCTCGCCGCACTCCCGGCCGGGGCGACCCTGGGCGGTGCCGCGCTGACCTACCGAGAGGTCCGCTCGTCCGGACAAGAAGGACAGGGTGGGCCAGAATCCGCTGACTTCGACGCCGGGACCGTCACGACCATGACGACCCGACTCGCCGGTGCGAACGACTACGAGACGGCGACGGCGTTCACGCAGAACGTCTACCAGGCCATCAACGATCACACCCGCCCGGGGGCAGCGATCCTCATCAACGACAGTGATCTCGCCGCAGCGCTCCCGGGTGTTCCCCTCATCCATCATCCAATCGACGGTGCCGTCCTCCTGACAGCGCAGGACTCTCTCCCGGACGCGACGCGCGAGGAAATCGAACGGCTCCACCCCGAAGGTGTCCACGTCGACGGCGACGTTCAGGTGTATATCGTGGGCGGTGAGCGATACATCAGCCGCGATGTCGAGGAGACGGTCGAACAGATGGGGCTGAAGACGAGGCGGACCGAAGGAGACACACCCGCGGAAGTCGCGGCGAACGTCGACCAGTACCTTAGTACGATCCACGCGAATCACCGTGACACGGCCTTCATCGCGGACATCGGCGACCCCCGGCTCGGAATTCCGGCGCAGTCCTGGAACGCCCACGGCGGTGACGGCTTCCTCTACGTCGACGGTGATCGCATCCCAGAGGTCACGCAGCGACAGCTTGAGGCTCGCTTCGACGAGGCATACATGTACCTCCTTGGCGACGAGAGCCGGATCAGCACACAGGTCGCCCGCGAACTAGCACGGTTCGGCCACGTCCAGCGGATTCCACAGGGATCGAATCCGTACAGGCTGAGCGTCGGCTTTGCCGGCTACAAAGACGTCGGCCGTAATCAGGGGTTCGTCGTCGGCGAGTGGCCCCGGAACATCGGCTGGGGGATCGCCGAGAGCGGGCACAACTTCATCTTCGCGAATCCCGAAAACTGGCAGACGGCGCTCCCGGCGAGCGTCGAGAGCCACCGCGGGAAACACGGCCCGATGCTCCACGTCGAACAGGACTCCGTGCCGAGTACTGTCGAGAACTATCTAACCAATCTCATCCGGCCACACGAGGCCGCACCCTACGACCGGAAGTACAACCACGGCTGGATCGTCGGAGATACAGACCAGATCAGTCAGCGCGTCCAGGCACAGCTTCACGCAATGCTCCAAGAACCAACCGGTGGACAATGAAACGCATCGTCGCAGCCTTCGAGAATGCCGACGACGCCGCGGAGGCCAAGCAGGCGCTCCGTGATGACGATCTAAAACCGAAGGAACCGGACATCGACAACCCGTTCTTCGATCCGGCGACGAAGATGCCCGAGAGCCGCGGACTCCTGTGGGGCGGTCTCATCGGTGGCGTGATCGGTGCTATTCTCCTGTTCGCCTGGAACGAGAACGTGTTCTGGATACCTCGCCTGAGTCCGATTATGACCGCTGGCCGGTACGAACTCGTCGCCCTCGGATTCGGTCTCGGAGCCGCGGTCGGTGGGTTTATCGGCGGTGCTATCGGGACTGTCCGTCAGCTCCCAGAAGAAGAACTGTCTCGCGTTGCCGTGGTTGTCCCAGACCATCGAACTGGTGAGGCAACGTCGCTCCTCCGCTCTCACGGGGCGACGACCATCGAGGGTGCTGTAACGCATCACGAACACCCCCAGCAGTCGAAGGCGACAGAGGCAGGCACATCTTCGAGCTAGGCGACCGGTCTTTCTCTACTGCGGCCTCGTAGCTCGGTCGTTGAAGGATAATCCACCATCAGGACCGTTCACAGTGATAGAGGCAGGTTTGCGCGTAGCCAGCGTACTTCCCGAATCGCTCTCGGAACGCTGTTGCGGTCGCATCGTAGGATTCCGCGGCAACGTCCGGGAAGTACTGCTCGATGAGACGCCGCGTCCACGTATCGATCGGGACTGCCTGGAGGTGGTTGAGCGCGAATAGCTCACTTGCAGATGGCGTTGCCCCTCTCGAATCGACACTGAGGGATGCCCTCGGTGAAGCGTTGGTCGGTCTGGCTTCCTACGAAGATGGCAAGTACATCAACCAGTCGACGTTCACCCAGCACCTCCGCGCCGCGGAGCGAAAGCTGTTCGCGGCGCTGTTCGACCGTGCGGACGACGCAGTCGCCGAACCGGCTGGTCTGTGAGCTTCGACGATACCCCGGGCGGGATCGCCTCGATACCTGAGACTGGCGGTCGAGCGCTCGCCCTCGATATTGTGGGATCCGAGAAATACTTTAGTTCGAGCCAGTCGAACCTACGGCTATGAGCGAGACGCTCGTGGTCGTCGGCGGTGACGCCGCGGGGATGAGTGCCGCGAGCAAGGCCAAGCGTGAAGCCCCGGAGCTGGACGTCGTCGTCTTCGAGAAAGGCGAGTGGGTCTCCTACGCCGCCTGCGGGATGCCCTACTACGTCAAGGGCGAGGTTGAGGACCTGGACGACCTGGTCGCCGTGACGCCCGAGGAGTTCCGCGACGAGCGGGATATCGACCTCCGGACCGGACACGAGGTCGTCGGCATCGACCCCGAGGTCAAAACCGTCACCGTCGAGGGTGACGGCGAGATGTTCGACCGGCCCTACGACCGTCTCCTCGTCGCGACGGGGGCGAGCGCCATCGAACCGCCGCTCGACGGCCTCGACCTCGACGGCGTGTTCACCATCCACGACATGGACGAGGCCGACGCCATCGAGACCTACGTCACCGAACACTCGCCCGACTCCGCAGCTATTGTCGGTGGTGGATACGTCGGCATTGAGATGGCCGAGGCATTGTCGGCACACGGCGTCGATGTCCATCTCTACGAGATGCTGCCGCACGTCCTCCAGCCGTTCGGTGACGCGGTGGCCGAAGTCGTCGAGGACCATCTCCGAGAGAAGGGGGTCCAGCTGCACCTCGACACCGCTGTCTCGGGCTTCGAGGGTGCCGAGCGTGTCGAGCGCGTCACGCTCGACGACGAGTCCCACCCTGCCGAGGTCGCAATCGTCGGCGTCGGTGTCGAACCGAACGCCGACCTCGCGGCGGACGCCGGCATCGAGCTGGGGGAGACCGGGGCGATCACGACTGACGAGTACGGCCGGACGAACTACGAGAACGTCTACGCCGCGGGTGACTGCGCCGAGGCGCGCCACGTCGTGACCGGCGAGCCGGACCACGTGCCACTGGCGCTGACAGCCAACCGCGCCGGTCGGGCAATCGGCCAGACAGTCGCCGGCGATCCGGAGTCAGTCGGCGAGATCGCCGGGACGGCGATCGTCAAGGCGTTCGACCTCGGAGCCGCCCGAACTGGACTCCTCGACGAGGAGCGGGCCCGGGACGCCGGCTTCCACCCCGTTTCGGTCACGATATCGGCGCCGACGCGAGCCCACTACTACCCAGGCGGTGCCGAACTCACCGTCACGCTGCTGGCCGACCGGGACTCCGGTCGGCTGCTGGGCGGGAGCGTCGTCGGCCGGGAAGGCGCGAAGCGCATCGACACGGTCGCGACGGCGCTCAGGGCGGGCCTGACGGTGACCGAGCTCCGGAACGCCGACCTGGCGTACGCGCCGCCGTTCAGCCCCGTCTGGGACCCAATTCTCACGGCGGCGAAGGTTCTCGAGGGGGAGTTAGAGAGCGAATGAGCGACACGACTCCCCCCGAGTACGTGCGAGCCCACCGCGAGGAACTGCTCTCGCTGACCCTCGATCTCCTCGCGATCGACACGTCGAACCCGCCCGGCGACACGCGCGAGATCGTCGCCGAAATCGAGCGGTTCCTCGAACCGCTTTCGGTCGACGTCGAGCGTTTCGTGGTCGATCCGGCGAAGCCGAACCTCCTCGTTCGACTCCCCGGCGAGTCCGACCGCACGCTGCTGTTCAACGGACACCTCGACACGGTGCCGTTCGACGCCGACGCGTGGACCCGCGATCCGCTCGGCGAGCGCACCGACGACCGCGTCTACGGTCGCGGTGCGACCGACATGAAAGGGGCCGTGGCGTCGATGCTCATCGCAATTCAGGCCTTCGCAGCCACCGACACCGACCCGCCAGTCGACCTCCTGTTCGCGTTCGTGAGCGACGAGGAAGTCGGCGGCGACGCGGGTCTCCCGGCGCTGCTGGAGGCCGGGAAGCTCGATGCGGACGCGTGCGTGATCGGCGAGCCGACCTGCGAGGAGGGTCGCCACTCCGTGACCGTCGCCGACCGCGGGAGCATCTGGCTGACGCTCGAGGCCACTGGAGACGCCGCCCACGGTTCGCGGCCAATTCTCGGCGAGAACGCGATCGACCGGCTCTACGGGGCCGTCGAGACCCTCCGCGATCGGTTCGGGGAGCGCCGGCTGGAGATCCCGGAGACGGTGGCACCAGTCGTCGAGGAGTCCGTCGAGTACTACGCGCCGTCGATGGGCCGAGCGGTCGCGCGCGATCTCTTCGCGTACCCGTCGATCAACCTGGGGACGCTGGAGGGCGGGGAGGCGATCAACAGCGTCCCGCAGTCCGCCCGTGCCGAGATCGACGTCCGTCTCGCGGCGGGCGTGGAGACGTCGTCGGTGCTCGCCGACATCAGGTCCTGTGCGGCCGACTGCGAGGGCGTCTCCATCACGGACGTGTCCTGGAGCGTGGGGACGGCCGAACCGATAGACAGCCCGCTCGTCGACGCGGTGGCGTCGACCGCGGAATCGGTAAGCGGCGAGCGCGTCTTCCGACGGAGCGCCACCGGCGGCGGCGACGCCAAGACGCTCCGTAACGCCGATATCCCGACCGTGGAGTTCGCGTTCGGCACCGACACCGTCCACGCCGTCGACGAGTACACGACCGTCGACGCGCTCGTGGACAACGCCGTCGTCTACGCGCGTCTGCCGGCGGCGTGGGCGTCGGCGACCGAACGGTAGCGGCCCGCCGGACGACCGCCGGGCGGAGCGAGCGGATCGCGGGCGGCCCGCTCCGGGCAAGACTTAGGTTTCTGTGTTGTGTACTATTGGGTATGAAGAACAATATCGGTGCCACAGACAGAGTGGTCCGGATCGCCGTCGGCATCGCACTCGCGGCCGTGGGACTCGCGTCGCTCGGCGACCTGCTCGGCTTCGGCCTGACGGTCGGCGTAGCCCTGACGCTACTGGGTCTCGTGCTCGCTGGGACCGGGCTCGTCCGGGTCTGTCTCCTGTACCGTCTGCTGGGAGTGGACACGTCGGGGTCCCGCTAGGGATGGACCGGTTCCAGAACACCGGCCAGCCCGACTGGGACTGGTGGAGCAGACTCTGGCCCACGCCCGGCGCGACGCTCCGGAAACTCGGCCTCGCGTCCGGCGAGTCGGTCGCCGAGGTCGGCTGTGGGAGCGGCTACTTCGCGCTTCCAGCCGCCCGGATCGTCGAACCTGAGTCTGTCTTTGCGATCGACTTGGACGCGTCACTGCTCGCCGAGCTCGCCGAGCTCGCCGAACAGCAGGACATCGAGAACGTCGTTCTGATTCACGGTGACGCCCGGAACCTGACCGAAGTCCTCCCCGAACCAGTTACCACGCTCGTCGTGGCGAACACGTTCCACGGCGTCGACGACCAGTCGGGATTGGTCGAGCAAGCGTTCGAAGCCATCGAGTCCGACGGGCGCCTGATCGTCATCAACTGGCACGAACGCCCGCGGGAGACGACGACCGTCGGCGGTGAACCCCGGGGGCCCCCGACGGAGCTTCGGATGACGCCCGGCGAAACCGAAGATGCCGTACTCTCGGCGGCCCCCTTCGAGCGTGACCGACAGGTCGAGCTGCCGCCGTACCACTACGCGCTCGTGTTCGAGCGGTAGTCGCGCAACCCGCCCTTCGGTTCTCCGATCGCCATCCGATAACCCACCCCCACCCACGGATTTTCAGAATCTTGGAACACAAATACAATACTAATACTGCCCGTTCCCAACTGCTTCCTGTGAGATATCCGTGACCGACATCGAGCCTGACGATACGGTCGACGCCAGAGGCGCAGCCTGCCCCGGTCCGCTGATGGACCTCATCGGAACGATCCGGAGCGCCGAGTCGGGGGACGTGATCCGACTCCTGAGCGACAACGACCAGTCGCTCACCGACGTGCCCGAGTGGGTCGAGGAAGCCGGCAACGAACTGCTCACGGTCGAGGAACGCGACGACCACAACGCGTTCTACGTGGAGAAAGCATGACCGAGCACGTCGTCATCGTCGGCGGCGGGACCGGCGGGACCGTCCTCGCGAACGACCTCGCCGACCGGCTCGACTCGGAACTCGACGCCGGCGACGTTCGCGTTACGCTGGTCAACGACGACCCCGACCACGTCTACAAACCGGTCTGGCTGTACGTGCCGTTCGACAAGCGCGAACCGACAGACGGTCGGCGCCGCCTCGGCGAACTCGTCGACGACGCCGTCGACCTCCGGATCGACCGCGTGACCGACATCGACACCGACGGCCAGCGACTCCGATTCCGCGGGGCCACCTCGCCGATCGAGTACGACTACCTCGTGCTGGCGACCGGGTCGACGCTGGAGCCCGACCAGATCCCCGGCCTCGCGGAGGGCGGTCACAACTACTACAGCGAGTCGGGCGCGACCGACCTGCGCGAGGAACTACTGGAGTTCACGGAGGGCGAGCTCGTGTTGAGTGTTATCGGAACCCCCCATATGTGCCCGGCTGCGCCGCTGGAGTTCGTCTTCATGGCTGACGACTGGTTCCGCAAGCGCGGCCTCCGTGAGGACGTCGACATCACCTACACGTACCCGATACAGCGCGTCCATGGCAACCCCCACATTGCCGAGTGGGCCCAGCCCATCATGGAGGAACGGGACATCCAGGTGGAGACGTTCTTCAACGCCGAGTCGGTCGACCCCGAGGCGGAAACGATCACGTCGATGGAGGGGACCGAACTCGACTACGACCTCCTCGTAACCATTCCACCCCACGGCGGCGTCGACCTGATCGAGGAAGCCGGCCTTGGCGACGATGGCTGGGTCGACGTCGACAAACACACGCTGGAAGCCGAGGCCGCCGAGAACGTCTACGCGCTCGGGGACACCGCCGATACCGGCGTCCCGAACGCCGGGAGCGTCGCCCACTACCAGGCCGGCGTCGTCGGCCAGCGGCTCGCCAGCGAGATCCGCGGCCTCCCGGCGACGGCGACCTACGACGGGAAGACGCTGTGTTTCATCGAGACCGGAATGGACGCGGCGTCGTTCGTCGAGTTCGACTACGAGACTCCGCCGTCGCCGGCGCCGCCCTCGGAGAAACTCCACTGGTCGAAGCTGGCGTACAACGAGTCCTACTGGCTGACTGCACGGGGACTGCTCTGACCATGTCCGACCAGCAGAGTCCCGAGCGGTCCGAGCTGGAGGCGGCGATCGAACAGAACCCCGAGGCGGTCGCCGAGTTTGTGGACCACCTCGACGCGGTCAACGAGCTCCTGAACGTGCTCTCGCTGGGCGAGAGCGCACTCGACGACGAGATGGTCCGGGAGCTCTCGGCCACGGGATCGACGCTGGCGGAGTCGGCCGACGGGCTGGCGACCGACGAGACCGTGGCGCTCGCCGAGACGGTCGGAGAGAACGGCGACGAACTGCGGGACGCACTCGATACGTTGCTCGCGCTCCAGCGCAGCGGCACGCTCGACGAGCTGGCCGAACTCGCCGAGGTCGGGTCGCTGGCGACCGCGGCGCTCGACGACGAGATGGTCACGTCGCTAGCCGGCACCGGTGCCGCGCTCAGTGAGGTCGCGCAGACGGCGTCCGACGACGACACCCGCGACGGCATCGAACGGCTGCTGGAGAGCGTCGGTGAAGCGGAGCGGAACTCCCCCGAGCAGGTTGGGGCCGTTGGCCTGCTTCGCGGATTACGTGATCCGGACGTCCAGTACGGGCTGGGCTATCTGCTGGCACTTGCAGGTGCGCTCGGCCGTGCGCAATCCACCGAGGAGTCACGCTAACGGGTACTCCCCGATCCGGGTCACTCTCCCACTCGATGCAGACGAGGATCGACCGCCCCAATACTATTGTGTGGTTAGCCCAAGACTATTAAACATCCGGTGCGTAGAGTCCGGTAATGGCAACACAGACAGTAGAGACGGACAGCGTGGTTTCGCTCGGTGATTCCGACATCGAAACGATCGTCGAAGACAGCAGCGTCGCGCTCGTGGAGTTCTACACGGAGTGGTGTGGCACCTGCAAACGGATGGAGCCGGTTCTCGAGACGATCGCCGTCGACACGGACGCGACGGTCCTGACGGTCGACATCGAATCCAATCTCGAAACCGCGATCGAGTTCGGTGCCCAGAGCACGCCCACGTTCGTCCTGTTTGTGGACGGCGAGCCGGTGAAACGACTCCGCGGCGGCCAGACCGAACAGTCGCTTCGAGACCTGATCGCCCGGTACAGCGACTAATTCTCGGAGAACGAGATGAACCCCAGAGAGCTCCGCGCCGACACGCCCGCCCTGCACGAGGACGTCTACATGAATTTCGGCGCTCACGGGCCGAGTCCGCAGTACGTCGTCGAGGCCGCCGACGAGTTCGTGCGGTCACACGAGTACGAAACGAGCACGCGAAACGACCCCTACGAGGTGGCGTTCGACGCGTACGACCGAGTACGGGAGCGCGTCGCCACCTTTGTCGGTGGGGACGACGACGAGATCGCGCTCACGGAGAGCACGACCGCGGGCATCAACGCCGTCGCGAACGCCATCGACTGGGAGCCCGGCGATACCGTCGTTCGAACCGACCTCGAACACCCGGCCGGAACGCTCCCGTGGCAACGCCTGGAACAGGAGGGCGTCGACGTTCGCGTCGTCGAAACCGAGCGCGGCCGCGTCGACCGCGACGCCTTCGCCGAGGCCGTCGACGGCGCGAAGCTGGCGTGTTTCAGCGCCGTGACCTGGACGCACGGTACCCGGTTGCCCGTCGGCGACCTCGTCGACATCGCTCACCAGGCCGGCGCGTTCGCCCTCGTCGACGCCGTGCAGGTGCCGGGACAGCTCCCGATGGATGTCGGCGAGTGGGGCGCGGACGCAGTCGCGGCGGCCGGACACAAGTGGCTGCTGGGGCTGTGGGGCGGCGGCTTCCTCTACGTCGACCGCAACGCTGCTGAAGCGCTCCGGCCCGCCACAGTCGGCTACCGGAGCGTCGAAACGCCGACTGCGGACCCCTACGAGTTCGCGGCCGGGGCCCGTCGATTCGAGGTCGGGTCGTCGAACCCGGCTCCGCACGTCGCTCTGGGCGAGGCCATCGACGCGATCAACGAGGTCGGCGTCGACCGTATCGCCGACCGGAGCCAGCAATTGGCCGGCCAGCTGGCCGATGGCGTCCCCGAGGACCGCCTTCTCAGTCCCTCGGATCCCGAGTCAGGACTCGTGACAATCGACGTGGACGACCCCGAAGCGACGGTCGACCGACTCGCGTCGGAGGGAATCGTCGTTCGTGCCTTGCCGACGCCCGATGCCGTCCGCGCGTCTGTCCACGCGGTCAACACGCACGCCGAGATCGAGAAGCTACTGGACGCCCTCGAATCGGAGTGGTCCTGACGCGACCACCGTTCTCCGCTGCCCCTGCTACGATAGTTTCTCGGAGACGACTCGTTGAAATCGGACGGCGCTGCTGGAGTGGCCGTCGGTGGATCCGCTATCGGAGAGAAGTTCCGTCCGCTTCAGTCGACCTGTACGCGACCGCTGTCGTCGACGACGATGTCGTGACCACGATACGCGGACCGAACCTCGAGGTCAGACGCCGTGGAATCCTCGATCAACGTTTCGAGCGCGTCCGGGTCAACGATCTCTGCTAGCGGCGGGTCGAGTGTCGCTGGCTCGACGCCCTCTGCCTCCGCGACGGCATCGACGACGTGGGGAACCGGCCTTCGAGTTCGTTCATCGGTGATTAGACGAGGAGCTGGATGTCGGCGTCGGCCATGTCCTGGAGGGCGACGAGCCCGGCGGCCAGCTGACGCTGACGACCGATGTCGAGAACTACCTCGGGTTCCCCGAGGGCGTCGGCGGGACGGAGCTGATACGGCGCGTTCCACCGCGGCGACGACGTGCTCGTCGTCGTCGGCGACAGCGCGATGGAAGAAGCGCTGTTCCTCGCGAAGTTCGCCGACTCGGTGACGGTCGTCCACCGCCGCGACGAGCTCCGCGCAAAGCTCTCGTCGAAGACGCCGGCGAGGAGACGGCGGACGACGCCGACTGAGGCGTTTCAGGCCCACTGGTTCCGGGGACGGGTCGCGTCGAACCGTTCGGGACGGTCCCGCTGGCTTTCTTCGACGGACGCGGTGTCGAGCGTTCCCGGGCTTCGGTCCTCTCTCGGAACCGCCTTCGCCGGCAAGGGTTCGGCCCGACGAGCTACCCCTCGGTGATCTCGAAGTCCTCGATCGACCGGCCCTCGCGGACGACCTGGTCGCTGACGAGGAACTTCTCGGCGCGGTCGAGCCGGTCCCAGTCGAGGTGTTCCGGCGGCGAGTCCTCGAAGGCGCGGTACTGCTCGAACACGTCGTCGTTGACGAACCGGGCGAACTCCCCGCAGTCCTCGCAGGTCACCGAGAGGTGCGACACGTCGAAGTCCCGCGCGACGGTGCTGTCGAGGCAGTTCGAGCACCGGTACGTGCGCTCTGCCATTGCCGGTTCCACGGGCCCGGAGCGGTTCAATCCCTCGATCCGGCGGGGAGTGGAGAAGCCGCGCTCCCGCGGCGACACAGTCGGCAGCCGGCGACGGGTGCCGGGTCCCGACGCTTTACGTGACTGGCCGCGCGCCACAGTCCATGAACGACACAGCGGACGACCGGAGCTCGCCGGCGCCGACGGCCCTGGCCGTCGAGTACGAACGGGCGCCGGGCAACGTCGACCCGACGGACACACCCCGATTCGGCTGGCGTATCGCGACCGAACGGCGCGGCGCGCACCAGACCGCCTACCGGGTCGTGGTCGGGCGCGACCGCGAGCGGGTCGCGGCCGGTCGCGGCGACCTGTGGGACTCCGGGCGGGTCGACTCGGAGCGCGCGACGAGCGTCGCCTACGGCGGTCCCGACCTCGCCGCGGACGCGACCTACTACTGGTCGGTGAGGCTGTGGACCGACGCGGGCGAGACGCCGTGGGCCGACCCCGCGGAGTTCGCGACGGCGCTGGCCCCCGAGGACTGGCGCGGCGAGTGGATCACCCACCAGCCCGGCGAGGGCGACACGGACGGCTGGCGCAGCCGGTGGCGGGATCCGGACGCGACTGCCGACCCGAGCGCGGCCGGCGACGCCGACGATGTGGGCGACCGTGACGACCCGTGGGTCCGGGTCGACCTCGGGGAGCGACGGGACATCGCCGAGATCGAACTCCACCCGGCCGACCCGGTCACGGTCGTCCGGACGCCCGACGACTACGCGGTCACGACATCGTGGGACGACGACCCGCTCGCCGCGTTCGGCTTCCCTGAGGGCTATCGCGTCGAAGTCGCCGACGACCCCGACTTCGACGCGGCGACGACGGTCGCCGAGGTATCGACCGACTCGGTCGCCGACGCCGGGTCGACCGACGGCCAGCCGGAGCGGGCGGTCCGCACACGGACCCACGACGCCGGTGACGCCCGCGGCCGGTACGTCCGCGTCACCGCGACCGACCTTCCCACCGTGACGCCCGCCTCCGGGGACCCGTCCTCCGCCGACGGGCCCGACCGACGCGTCGAGTCCCACGACGAGTGGGCCTGTTTCGCCCTGGCCGGGCTCACCGTCGAGGGGTTCGACGGGACCGACCTCGCCCGCGGCGGCGACGTGGCCGCCTCGTCGAGCGTCGAGACCGATACCTGGGGACGCGAGCACCTCGTGAACGGCGTCACCGAGTCGCGGATGGCCGCGGCGTCGCCGCTGCTCCGCCGGGAGTTCGACCTCGACGGCGAGGTCGGCGCGGCGCGGGTCCACGTCGCCGCCGTCGGCTACGGCGAGCTGTACTGCAACGGCGACCGCGTCGGCGACCGCCGGCTCGACCCCGTCTGGACCGACTACGAGTCCCGCGTCACCTACGCGACTCACGACCTGACCGACCGGCTGAAAGCGGGGAAAAACGCGCTCGGGATCTGGCTCGGCCGCGGCTGGTTCGCCAAGCGCAGCGCCCACTGGCTGGCCGACGGGTCGCCCCGCGCCCGCGCGGTGCTCACCGTCGAGTTCGCTGACGGACGGACCCGCCGGATCGCGACCGGACCGGACTGGGCGGCGGCGGAGAGCCCGATCGTCGAAAACGACATCTACGACGGGGAGGTCTACGATGCCCGGCGCGAACGACCAGGCTGGGCCGCCCCGGGGGCGGACGGCGACGACGGAGACGGCGACTCCAGCGCCGGGGACCCCGACGCAGACTGGGACTCCGCGGCCGTCGTCGACGCGGCGGGCGGCACGCTGCGCCCCCAGCGCGTCGAGTCGATGCGCGTCGTCGAGACGTTCGAGCCCGAGGCCGTCCGCGACCACCCCGAGGGACCGATCCTCGACTTCGGGCAGAACCTCACCGGCTGGGTCGAATTCGCGGTCGAGGGCGCCGACGCCGGCGACGAGGTCACGGTCCGCCACGCCGAGGCGCTGACCGACGCGGGCGACCTCTCGACGACCGACCTCCGCAGCGCCGACGCGACCGACACCTACCTCGCCCGTGGCGACGACCGCGAGACCTACGAACCCCGGTTTACCTACCACGGGTTCCGCTACGCGCAGATATCCGGGTACCCGGGCGAACTGAGCCCCGAGGACGTGACCGCGAAGGTCGTCCACACGGCGATGGACCGCCGCGGGAGCTTCGACTGCTCGAACGACGACCTCTCGGCGGTCCAGCACAACGCCGTCTGGGGCCTGCGGGGCAACACCCACGGGATCCCGGAGGACTGCCCCCAGCGCGACGAGCGGTTCGGCTGGACGGGCGACGCCCAGATATCCACGCGGGCGCTCCTCTTCAACTTCGACGCCGTCCGCTTCGAGGAGAAGTGGCAGCGCGACCACGCCGACGCCGCCTCCGAGATGGGCTACGTCCCCGACGTGATCCCGGACAAGTCGCCGGAGGACCCCGCCGACCCGACGTGGTCGGTCACCCGCGTGATGCTCCCGTGGTACTGCTACCGCCACGACGGCGATCTGGGGATCCTGCGCGAGCACTACGAGGGAATGGGCGACTACGTCGACTACTGGCTCTCGGTCGCCGAGGACGGGGTCCTCCCCGGCGAGTACGGCAAGTACGGCGACTGGCTCGCCTTCGAGAACACCGACCCCGAGGAACCCCGGCGCGGCCTCCCTCACGACCTGTTCAACACCGCGTTCCTCTACCAGGTGACCGAGACGTTCGCGAAGGTCGCCGGCGTCCTCGGCAACGACGCGGACGCCGAGCGCTACCGCGACCGGGCCGACGATGTCGCGGCGGCGTTCCGCGACCGCTTCTTCGACGCCGACGCGGGCGAGTTCGGCCCCGGCACGCAGTCGTCCTTTGCCGTCCCGCTCTTTCTGGGGCTGGTCCCCGACGAGGAGGTCGACCGCGTCGCCGCCAACCTCGCCGAAAAAGTACGCTCGGACGGTGGCAAACTCCGGACTGGGTTCCTCGGCACGCGGCCGCTGATCCACACGCTCGCCGCTCACGGCTACGCCGACGTGGCCTACGAGGTCGTCAGCCAGCCCGAGCGGCCGGGCTGGGTGTACATGGCCCGGCAGGGCGCGACGACGATGTGGGAGCGGTGGGACTCCGACGAAGCCGTCGGCTCCGGGATGAACTCGCTCAACCACTCGCCGTTCACCCACGTCTCGGAGTTCTTCTACGAGGTGCTCGCGGGGATCCGGATCGGCGACGAGCCCGTGACCGCCCACGTCGAGATCGCCCCGGCGCTCGTCGACGACCTCGACTGGGCGGAGGCCAGCGTCGAGACGCCTAACGGCGATCTCGCGAGCGCGTGGGAGCGCACCGACGACGGCTACTCGCTGTCGGTGACCGTCCCCTGGAACGGGACGGCGACGGTTCGACTCCCCGACGCCGCCGACGCGACCGTTCGCGAGTCGGGCTCGCCCGTGGACGGATCGCTTCCCGAGGGCGTGACCGAAACCGCCCGCGACGACGGCGACCTCCTGGTCGAGGTCGGCGCCGGGACCTACGAGTTCACGGTGGTCTGACCGCCGTCGTTTCGGCGGCGCCCTCGCAGCGGCTATCCCCGAGATCCGCCGACTGGAGGACTGCTTCCGTACTGTCTTCTGTAACGATACTCGGGAGAGCGAACGCGTTTGTTACATACGGCTCCGAGGGGCGCGCCAGCGCAGGCGCCTCCGTCGTTCGTTCGGAACCGCGTATCGCGACGGACGGTTCGCTCAGACCAGCCCGGTCGAGACGACGAGTGCCACGAACGCCAGCAGCGCCGTCGCCACGGCGCCGACGACCAGGGGCACGTTCTCCTGTGCCTTCTCGTGGACCGGCATGGCCTCGTACTCCTCGCGGAAGGCCTCGCGGTTTGCCTCGTCGTAGAAGTACTTCGTCTTCAGCGCGAACCGCCCGGTGACGGCACAGCCCGTACACACCGGCTCGCCCTCCAGGCGTTCGGTCCTGACGTGGCTCGGACAGCTGATGCTCCCGCAGTTCTCGCAGTAGGTGTAGGTCTCGTCGTCGCCCGCCGTCTCGCAGTGGACGCAGCGATGGATCCCGTCTTCGATCGTGGCCCGGGAAGGCCCGGCCGCGTAGTACTCCAGCGGGTACGTGTACTCGCCCGACTCGACGGTCTGGCGGACCTGCGGGAGGTACACCGGGTCGATGGCGCGGACGGAGATGTCCGACTGGTTGGGCTCGCAGGTCTTCTCGTAGGTCACGTTGTTGTCGCCGGTGTAGGTGACCGTCGTCGCGTACCGCTCGCACAGGCGCTCGACGGCCCACTCCCTGTACTCCGTCTCCGTCTGGCCGAACCGACGCTCGGTCACGGCGTCGAACGCTTCGACTAACTCGTCGTCCAGGTCGACCCGCGCGTGGGAGTTGTTCTCGACGAGTCGGGCGACGGTCCCGCCCGCGACCTCCGGGTGCCCGCGGTCGGCGTGGACGACGAGCGTCGTCCGGTCGTCGACGCGGTGGATCACCCCGACCGACGTTTCGAACACGGCGTCGGCGTCGGCGGTGACCGACACCACCGGCCGGAAGGTCACCTCGGCGTGGGGCCGCGGCAGCGTCGCCGGGTCGAGGTTCTCGACGTCCCGCAGCGCGGTCTCGACCGGCCGGTGCACGCCGCCCGCGGGGTCGAACGGCCGCAGCGTCTCGTCGCAGAGGATCTCGATCCGCCCGTTGTACAGGTCGAGTCCGACCTCCTCGGCGATCTCACGCAGGTCGGTGCCGTCGACGAGTTCGATGGGATAGGGGTCGTCCCGCTCCCGGAGGTCGGCCGCGTACGCCTCGGCGGGCCCGGTGAACCGGCCCGTCGTGACGACCATCCCGCGTTTCGGCCCGTCGAACTCGAACGTCGCGATCGCCGAGTGGAGCTTCTGGACGACCGGGCGCCCGACCGACTCCGTGTGCTTGCACTCGACGATGACGGCCCGGCGACGCCCGTCCACGACCTCCTCCATCAGGATGTCCCGCCCCTCGTCGGCGGTCTTCGACGCCTGGCGCACCCGCTCGTACCCGAGGTTCCGGAACACGTCCTCCATCAGGTCCTCGAACTCGAACCCCGAGAGGTCGTCCAGCACTGCCATCTGATTACCGACTACTGCGCATCGGTCCACAAATACGTTCCCCTGGAGATCCTCGTCCGGATCTCGGCCCGGCCCCACACCGCGTTTCCGGTGAACGACCGCCGTCCCGACCGCTCCGTCGACCGAAGCACGATCTTACTCCCGTTCGCTCCCGGGCCGGCGCTGTCGCGATCACCGCGCTCAGACGGTGTCCCGCTAGCCTGCGCCCCGACCCTCGAAACCGGAAATTACCGGCGGAAAATCACTTCCTATGGCACCGATATCGAACCGTAGAGCGCTCCTCCTCGTCGAAACAGGCGCGGTCCCGCAACGGCACCTTCCGCGCGTCTCTCGCCGGATTATGAGGTCCCCATCGCCGGGTGGGACGGTTCGAACTGTCCGGAATCCGGGCAACGTCGTTCCCCCTTCAAGGGGGTCTGAGACAGTGGTGTAGCCATGCGCGAAGTCGTCTGTGAGGACTGCCAGCACGTACAGCAGGTCACCGACCTCGAAGCTCCGGAGTGCAGCAAGTGCGGCTCCCGGTCGCTGACCGCCACCGCAGGCTACGAGTCGGCCGGATCACCGACGGCCTGACGGCGCGACTCGACGAGGCGGTCGGTGACTCCCCCGCAACGAGTGGCGAGCCGGGAGGCTCGTCGGTCGTCCCGTGGAGTTTGACACCGGGGGATCGATCCGCGCTCGCGATCGGGGCAGACACGGGGAGAGTATCCCGGCCACAGGACTGACGTGAGGGGCGAGTTCCCGCCCCTTCACGGTGAGACCGGACTGACGTTCGCCCGGGAGTCGAACCGTCCGCTATCGCGCGTTACGGCGCCAGCCGGGAGACGCATCTCCCGCCCCAGTCGGCGCCCCCGACTCTTCGCTCGGATTCGAATTCACGGGGATCGACGAAACATACGATACATTTTGATTCTCTATTATAGTCAGAATAAACGTCTTTACTGACCGTGTTCGTCCTCTTCGGTCGGTGGAACTGGTCCCTCCGGGAAAATCCGATCTCCTGTTGATCTCGGGGAAATGTCGATATTTTCCACCTCTCCCGAACTATGTCCGTTTTCGACGGACGAGTGTCCACGGCTTCGACCGTTCGATGGACGGTCAGCGCCACCCGGTCGGCCGAGATCGGGGAACGGATATCCGACGGGTGCAGGCCGCTTTGAGTGGCGTTCTGGTCTCGACCTCGCCGTCGCCCCTCGTGCGCCGTTCCCGACTCGATTACGGGCGTTCGGCCCGCCTCGACAGACCCAGAAAGATAGGAATCAAATATATACTGTCGATTTGGTAACTCTGTGGACAACGCGGGTCGAGGGTTCACGGCGGTTGGGCTCCCGGAGTGGCGGGACGAGCCGCCTGCGTGGTTCCATCATTACTGGATTCTCTCCCGAAATTCCAGTATTATGTCTGTAATCTATTCCCGCCGGGATCTGTGTGGAGAGGTACCGGTATGAACTGTCGCTGTGCTCGACCTCGACGCTGTCGGAGGATCACAACGGACGTTCCCGCTATGAGCGCATTCCAGCGATAGTGGAAAGCTTGTGTTACTCGTTGACGTGGGGGACGCTGTGGAGGGCGGTTCGGTCTAGGCGGACAGTCGGACTCGGGAAGCGAGGCGTCGATCGCCGAACGGTCCCGATCGCCGAATCAGACGTTTCGGGGCGAATCAGGGGCGGCGACCGGACGTGGCCTCCGGTCTGTATCGCTGCCCCGCGGGAGGGCTATCGAGGCGTCGCGCGGTTCGCTCGCGACTGCTGTCCGCGCCGGAACGCGGCCGTGTCGGCGTCTCGACGGTTCCGATGGGTCGGGGACCGGCAGGTGACGCCTCGGCGGCGAGGTGACACAGCGAAAATTCGATCGGCTCAGCGTCGATTCGCGGCGGCTCGCGACGGGCTCACTCCGGCGGCTGGAACTCGGTGTCGTAGCTGGCCTGGGTCACGCCGCCGAGGACGGAGGCGTCGACGACCCCGGCGCGCTTGAAGTCCAGCGCCCTGTTGTCAGCGGGGGGCCAGTCGAAGTCCCGGACGTTGCCCCAGGCGCCGGAGAGCCCCTGGCGGAACACGAAGTTCGGGAGGTAGAAGTTGTACCACCGGGCGCAGGTGCGGTACAGCTCCATGAGTTCCTCCTCGGAGTTGCCCGGCTGCTGGATCTTCTGGACGACCTCGAACATGTCGACCTCCTCGCCGTTCTCCAGGTCCGGTTCGAGCCCGGCCTGGTCGGGCGCCTCGATGGAGCCGACCTCGCTGGGGATCTCGCAGTGGACGGGCCGGCCCTGGGTGTCGTAGTCGTCGTCCTCGGTGAGCCGGTAGGGCGACTCGGCGGTGGGACTGCCGCCCAGCAGCGTCTCGCCCCACCACGCGCCGCGGTCGGTGTAGTAGCCGAAGACGTTGTTCGTCCCGGCCCAGAAGATGGTCGAGTCGTAGTTGAGCCCGCTGTTGGGGTCCATGTTGTTCGACCACGTCGAGTAGTTCACCGTGCTGAAGTTGACGCCGAAGCCCCAGTTGGCGAGGTTCGCCCGGACCGTCTGACAGCCCTGGACGTAGCCCGTCCCGCCGGAGTGTTGCATCAGGTCGATCTCGGCGGGGTTGCCCGACGGGTCGACCCACTGGTCGCCCTCCTTGCTGTAGCCCGCCCGCCGCATGTACTCGTTGGCGTTTTCGAGGTTCTGCTCGCGGGAGTAGGTGTGCAGCTGGTCGAGGAACTCGTCGGAGAACGTGCTCTCGGACTGGGCGTCCAGCAGGAACGTGTCGTGTTCGGTGACGATCGACGACTCCTCGCCCCAGCCGTTGGCGGCGACGGCTTCCCAGTCGATGGCCTCGACCAGCGCGCGGCGCACCCAGAGGTTCTGGAGGTGTTCGTCGCGCATGTTGAGCTTCCAGACGTGGCCCGCGACCGCGTCGAGGAAGCGGGTCACCTCCTGCATGTGGTCCGGGAGCGTCTCGCGGTTCATCGACCCGCTGGGCGTGACCGCGCCGGCGTTGAAGTCGACCGCGCCGTTGGTCTGGAGCGTCTGCAGGCGGTCGCCGGATGCCCACAGGATCTCCAGCTTCTCGACGTTGGTGTTGTCGGCGTTGGGGTGGTCCTCGTCCTTGTGGAGTATCATGCTCTCCGACCCCACGTCGTCCATGGTCTCGAGGACGTACATCCCCGAGCCCCAGCCGTTGCCCTCCTCGACGGCGAGCTCCTGGAGCGGGATCCGGTCGCTCTGCAGGTCGTCGGTGATCGACTGGCTCTGGTCGGCGTTGCCCGCGTCCTGATAGCGCTCGATGTACGGGTCCGTGAAGTCGGGGTGCATCATCGCCGAGAGCTGCAGCTCGTAGGCCGCGGCCGCGATGACCTGGCGGGCCTGCGGGCTGGGATCCTGTTCGGGGACCTCGCCCTTGTCGAACCAGCCGTGGTACCGCCACTGAGACTCGGCCTCGGAATTGAACGTCGCGCCCTCGGTGAACTTGTTCCCGGCCTGGAAGAAGTTCACGTGGTCGTGTTTCTCCCGGGTGACCGCGTCGTAGGGGTCGCCGTTCCAGAACCGCGCCCGGTCGTCGAGGTCGTGCCACCAGTCGAACGGCGGCTCGACCTCCTGGCTCTCGAACCAGGTCATGACCTCGATCTCCTCCCGGTCGGGCTTGTGCGGCGCCGGCAGCGTCACGCCGCTCATGTGGACTTCCCGCGTGTGGACGTTCCGGAGCCCCGTCAGCTCCTTCATCATCTCGTCGCCCGCCGCGTTGTCCTGGGGCGTCCAGGCGTTCCAGTCGAACACGCTCGGCGAGTTCAACACGGCGTACGACAGCGTGTCCGTCGCCGGTTCGCGCGCCGTGGCGGTCTCGTCGGCCGACGTGGGCGTCGCTTCGTCGTCCTCGCCGTCGCCCCCGGGCGTGTCGGTGTCCCCGCCCCCGCCGCTGGTCGGCGTCCCGTCCCCGCCGCCGCTCGGACAGCCCGCCAGCCCGGCGACGCCCATTCCGGCCAGTATCTGCGCGTACCGGCGACGTGATACGCTCCGCCCGCTTCCGTTGTCACTGTCTCGCATACGTCACACTCCATTCGAGACGGATTGATAAAAATTATGTTAATATTCGATCATCATCCGCGTCGAATCGGTCCCCGGCGCTACTCGTCGTCTTCGGTCCGCCGCGAGAGCCCGTAGCCGGCGAGTCCCGCCAGCCCGGCGAGGCCGGCGACGGCGCCCGAACCCGGCAGCGCACCGCTCCCGGACGTGGGCGTGTCCGTCGCGGCGTCGCCGTCCCCGGCCGCGGACGCCTCGGTCGCACCGTCGCCGCCCGTGGCCGTGCGGTCGCCGCTCGTAGCCGCGCCGGTGGGCGGAGACGTGGTCGTGTCGGCGGCCGAGGCCGGACCGGACGAGTCGGTTTCGGTCGCCGTCCCGGCGTCCGACCGCTCCTCCAGCGCGATCTCGACCGTCTCGCCGTCGGCCGCGACCGTCGTCGTGACCGTCTTCGACCGGTCGCCGTCGGCGGCGGTGACCTCGTAGGCCCCCTCGAACGCGCGGGTCGAGTACGTCCCGTCGCCGTCGGTTTCGGCCGACTCCTCGGTCCACCACTCGTCGAAGACCAGCCGCTGGTACTCCTCGCCGTGCGGGCGCAGTTCCCAGTCCTCGCCGTAGTACCGCCGGGGGTCGCCGTCCTCGTCCCAGAGACACCACGACATGACCCCCTCGACGGCCTCGTGGCTGAACGCCGCCGTCAGCACGTCCCGGACGTAGTCAGCCTGGGCGGCGACCTTGGCCTCGTTGTCCCGGGTGTCCATCTGCACGTCGAACTCCGTGATCTGCAGCGGGACGCCGTGCTCGCCGAACCGGTCGAACACCGACAGCAGCTCCTCCGGCGGGGTCAGGGCGGTGATGTCGAAGTGACCCATGAACCCGATCCCCTCGACGCCGGCGTCGTTTTCCATCAGCCACGAGATGTACTCGTCGTAGGGGTCCCGGTAGCTGCTGCCCGCGACGACGTTCATCTCGTTGACGTACATCTGGGCGTCGGGCGCGGCGTCATGGGCCGTCTCCCACCACTCGAGGGCGTGCTCCGGGCCGATCTGGTCGCGGATGTTCGACTGCCAGATCGGGTGGTTGTGCATGTCCCACTCCGGGAGGTCGCCCCGGAACGCCGAGGCCCGGTTCCGGATCCGCTCGGTGACCTGCTCGTCGATCTCCTCGTCGGAGCCGTCGGGGTCGACGTTCATCCAGCCCCACTCCTCCCAGACCAACGCGTGCCCGCGGGTCGGCACGTCGTTGTCCAGCAGCCACCGGACGGCCCGCGTCGCGGTCTCCCGGTTGACCGCCTCCCCCCACTCCCCGTTCCAGGGCGAGACCTTCAGCCCGTTCGTGAGCGCGGCCTTGTTGAAGTTCTCCAGGTGTTTCTCACGGTAGGTCTCCGCGAGTTCCGAGTCCCACCGGTCGCCGATCTGCGACAGCGTGAACTCGCCCCCGAAGTCGAACGCGTGTTCCCGCATGGACACGTCGACGGTCGCCCCTTCGACCGGGTCGCCGTCCGGGCCGACGACTTCGACTTCGAGGTCGGCCTTGCGGATCTCCTCGATCCGCTCGCTGGCCTCCCGGCGCCACTGGGCGTCCTCGGCGCGTCCCTCGTAGTCGTAGGAGACCAGCGCCTCGTTGAGGTCCTCGACCGTGGCGTCGGTGTCGCTGTAGTCGACCAGCGCCAGCCCGCCGAAGTCGACCGTCTGCTCGGCGAACCCCGTCCAGAACTCCACGTAGGGCTGGAACTCCGACCCGTCGGGCTTGGCGCCCACGTCGACGACAAAGTAGTACCGCTCCCAGTCCGACCCCGGCGAGACGTTCGCGGAGCTGGCGACCATGTTGGCCGAGTAGCCCGTGCTCCCGTCGGGGTTCGTGTACTGCCACTTGAACCCCGCCTGGGTCCGGGGGGAGGTGTCTTCCCCCGCGGCGTCGACCCCCCGGAGGTACGCGACCGCCAGGAGCAGGTCCCCCTCGCCGAACGACCGGTCCTGGACGTTCGCCTTGTACGTGTAGGAGTAGGCGTTCGCCGGCGCCTCGGTGATCTCGACCCGGTCGGCCACCGTGATCGGGACACCCTCGGCTGTCACGTCGATCTCCGACTCGGACCCGTTCTCGCCGCCCTGGAGCGAGAACGCCTCCAGTGCCCCCTCCTCGGTCGTGGCGTACACGAACTCCCCCTCGGGGAGCCCCTGGCTCCCCGTGAGGTCGGCCCGGAGCGTCTCGTGGTATTCGTCCAGCGACGACCGGGCACTGGCCGGCGCGGCCGGGACCGCTGCCCCCGCGGACACCGCCGCCATCGACTTCAGGAACGATCTGCGCTCGTGCTCGGCGATCTCGTCTCTTGTCATGTGGGTCCGTATAGCAGTCCAGTTTTCACTTTCTCACTTATCAGTTTCGGTGCCACCACGGTCGCCGGCACCGTTCCGGGGTCACTCCCGCCCGGTCGACTCGAAGCACGTCTCCCCCCGAGTTCTGCGGCGGTCGCACAGTCCCGGGGTCCGGTCCTCGAAACGATCCGGTCGGTTCTCCCCGTCATCTTGCGTCTGCGGGGAACATCGGCGGCTGTGTAGCTCGCAGCCCACAGCGTGGCATCGAAGCCGCCGGGTGCTGCGGCGTACCCAGTTGCGTCCGCTTATCCCGGATGGATTTCCAGAGTGACGAAACAACGACCGCGTTCGACGAGGGCGCTGAGCGCGAATTACCGGTGATTCTCCGCTACGAGTATGCCGTACGATCGCCGTTCAGCCCCGACATCGTCCAGTCAGGTCTTCCCCGCGGAGTCGCTGCCAGCGACTGAACGGTCCGGATCCGCCGGGGTATTCGACCGTGATCCGTCCGCAGTAGTGCGACGTGCTCGCCCTCCCGGGCTATCGTTCCCCGGAAAACCGCTCGGTAGAACGCTCGAACGGTGGTCTACTCTGTATCATCCGTCCGGTAATCCCGTCGACACCTCGGCCCACGAACGGTCGACTGGAGAAGCGACAGATCAGTCGGGAACGCGCCCCGAACGGGACACGATGGTTTTCCGTCGGCTCTCACCGTGATACTTTCCGTCCGTGGTATCGATCGTCGCTCGCCCACCAGTCTCGAAATACGGGAGAAATCCATCGAAGCGCCCGAAAATAGGGATTTACGGTATTACCGGTAAGATTAGAGTCGATGACACGGAATATCACGACGGTATCAGTGTACCTCAGACTCGGGGACGACGCCGTCGAACCGCGACACGCCGCGGTAGCCCGGGAGTTGCGGGGTTTCACGAAGCCGACGGTGATACGGTAATATCGGAATCGGATCCGGCGGCGCCGGTCGGTTCAGGCCGTCGCGATCGACAGGCCCGCGACGCTGTTCGGCGGGAGGTCGACGACGAGGTCACCGTCCTCGGTCGTCACGTCGAGTTCGGCCGACTCGAACGCGGCGGCGTTCTCGCGGGTGGAGTAGTCGGCGGGGTCGTGGTCGGCGAAGAGGACCTCGCCGCTGGCGTCGCCGACGTCGTCCCCCACGGCGACGCGGACTGTCCGTTCCCCGTCGAGCGACCGGTTGCTGAGCGTGACGTACGTGTCCCCGCCGTCGACGGTGGCCGAGGCGCTGACCAGGGGGACCTCCCACAGGTCCGTCTCGACCTCGTCGGTCTCGACGGGGGTCCGGACGGCCGTGGCGCCGACGTGGGGGCTGTACAGGTCCAGCACCCGGTAGGTCGGCGTCGGCCACGCGGCCTCCTCGTCGGTCTGGACGACACATTGCAGGACGTTCACGGTCTGGGCGAGGTTCGCCATCGACACCAGGTCCGCGCGCCTGTTGAAGTCGTCGAGGACGCCGGCGGCGGCGACGGCGTCGCGCACGCTGTTCTCCTGTTCGAGCCCGTTCTCGCTCGTCGCCTCCGGGTGCCAGGCGCCCCACTCGTCGACCGCGATCCCCACGTCGTCGGTCGACGCGTAGGTGTCGATGGCGGCCGCCGCGCTGTCGATCTGGCGGCCGACCTTCAGCGACTCGGCGAACAGCAGGTAGTACTGTTCCTCGTCGAACTCGGTGGCGCTCCCGCAGTCGCCGTCCCAGCGGCCGAAGTAACGGTGGATCGAGAGGTGATCCATGAGATCCGGCTCGGTGAGCTCGGCGAGGAACCGCCGGTTCCAGTCCTCGTCGACGTGCCCGCAGGCGATCGTCTCCTCGGCGCCGCGCAGGCGCATGTAGTGGGCGAACCGGCGGAACTCGTTCGCGTACGTCTCCGGGTCGAACTGCCCGCCGCAGCCCCAGTTCTCGTTGCCGACGCCCCAGTAGGTCACGTCGTGGGGCTCCGGCGAGCCGTTCTCGGCCCGCTCCCGGGCCAGCGCCGTGTCGTCCTCGCGGTTGCAGTACTCGACCCACTCCTTGGCCTCCTGGGGGTCGCCCGAGCCGACGTTCGCGGCCAGGAACGGCTCCGCGTCGACGAGTTCACAGAGGCGCAGGAACTCCTCGGTCCCGAAGGCGTTGGACTCGACGAACGCGTCCTCGCGGCCCTGTGCCCAGAAGTCGTTCGGCCGGGTGGGCCGCTCCTCGCGGGGGCCGACCCCGTCGCGCCAGTGGTACGCGTCCGCGAAACAGCCGCCCGGCCACCGGAGCTGGTGGACTCCGAGCTCCGAGAGCAACTCCACGGTGTCCTCCCGGATCCCGTCTGTCGTCGGGAGCGGGTCGTCATCTCCGACCCAGAGCCCGCCGTAGACGCACCGGCCGAGGTGCTCGGCGAAGTGGCCGTGGATCTCCGGATTGACGCGGTCGATCTCCTCGCTGGTTCGGACGCGGATAGTATCGGGTGCCATCGGCGATATCTGTCCCCGACTTCGGTGAGCGACAAATAAGTTCGTGAAGTGGCCGTCCCGAGGATCGGTAACGTAGCTGATCGACTAAGCTAATCGAATAAGCTATACCGCAACCCGCACGCACAGGTCGTTTCTATCGACTTCCCGGCTGCTGACACAGAGTTCCGGATACCCTGCCTGCTGTGTTCGGAATCCTGCTGCGGATCGCTCACGGAATAGTATAAGATCTACATACATCACTGGAATCCGTAATGAGGTGGGGATCCCCGACATCGACCGATGGCGTCTGCGAGCGCGACGGCCGGACGGTTCCGAAAGTGCCGTCCGGAATAGACGGCGCTTTATCCCGGTATACGCCGAAAATTCGCCATATCCTACCGGACCCTCGTGCTATCGCCGGTCGTTCACCTCGTGGCCGCTAACTGTGACCGATACTTCGGGAGAGGATCCCGAATCGTGCGGTATACGGCCCTAATCGGGCTATATCGCTGCACACGTCATCGATCTCGCGGGGTGCTGTGGTCCCGGAACTCCTGTTCGGACTGTAGTATATGATATCCCTCTTTTCTCTTGTATTCTAGAATATATTATGTATCCGCTCCGCGCGTTAGTCGACGCTGACGTGGCGAGCGCTCGGTGATCGCCGGCAGCGATCGCGTGGTCCGGAGCAGCTGGTGGGGGGACCGATCGCCTACCGAGAAATCCGTGGCAACCGGATTGACGGGTGTCGCGCTCCGGGAGAACGGGGCCGGAAGCCGCCGGAGACCGGGGGATGTGCGGTATCCCGGGCGGCGGAGGTGAGCGTCGGCCCGGCGGTCTCAGTCGCCGACGGCGACCCACTCGTCGCGGTCGGCCGAGTCGTAGGCCGCGTCCATGACGCGGAGCAGCTGGACGGCGTCGTCGACGGTCGCGGGCACGTCGCCCGTCTCGTAGCCATCGAAGTACGCCTCGAAGTAGTCGTAGACGAAGTCGCCCCAGGCGGGGAACCGGTCGTAGGTGCACTCGTACTGGACGGTCCGCTTGGGCGCGGCCGACCAGTCGGGGTCTTCCGAGGTGATCTCCAGGGGGATCGTCGGCTCGTGCTGCAGCGAGTCGTGGTGCAGCGGCGTCTGGGCCTGTGCGTCGGTCCCGTAGAGCCCGAAGTGGGTGTCCTTGCCGCGGTCGCTCAGGTAGTAGCCCGTGTGGTAGGTCCCGAGGGTGCCGCTCTCGGTCCCGAACTGGAGGACCGCGCCGGCGTCCACGTCGGCCTCCTCGGCGTCGTGGAAGCTGGCGTTGACCCGGGTGATCGGGTCGTCGAGCATCCACGGCATCGCGTCGAGCCAGTGGGGGCCGATCCACTGCAGCGCGCCGCCGCGGCTCACGGACGCGTCGTAGATGTAGTGGTCGGTGTCCCGGAAGGAGAGCTGGCTCGCGTTGAACCGGCCCTGGACGGTCCAGATATCGCCGAAGAAGCCGTCTTCGACCCGATCGCGGATGTCCATCGCGACCGGGTTCGTCCGGTAGTACAGCGTCGGCGACACGGTGACCCCGGCCTCGTTGGCCTTCTCGGCGACCCCCTCCAGGTCGGCGGCCGTTCGCGCGATGGGTTTCTCGCTGACGACGTGGACGCCGTGCTCGACCGCTGTCTCGATGATCGCCGGCGTCTCGTCGCTTCGGTAGGTGATCCAGACCACGTCGACGTCCGCTTCGGCGGCCAGCCGGTGGGGGTCCTCGTAGACTGTCGCGTCGGCGACGAGATCCGCCACGTCGCCGCCCTCCGTCGTGATCTCGTCGGGGCGGTCGTCCATCGCGGTCAGGCTGTCGAGGTCGACGCGCCGGCCCGGCTCGCAGACGGCCGTCACGTCCAGGTCGAGGCCGCTGGCGACCGTGAAGTACGGGTCCCGATGGTGGTGGTCGACACCGACGTATCCGATCTTCGTGGACATGATCGGCATTGCTCTAAGACGACACATCAAAGTATCGGTCACGGATACCGTCCGCGAGCGCTCGGCGAGTCCGGAGCGACCGGGGGTCGGCCGGCGATATCCGACCCGGCGGACGTGCTCACCCGCTGTGACCGAAATGTTATTGAGGTTCTGATAACCATTCAGTGACGACGCAATGCAAGAGATCGGTATCATCATGAACGGCGTGACCGGTCGCATGGGGACGAACCAGCACCTCATCCGGTCGATCTGCTCGATCCGGGAGGAGGGCGGCGTGGAGCTCCCCGGCGGCGAACGGGTGCTGCCGGACCCGATCCTGGTCGGCCGCAACGAGCGCAAACTGCAGCGACTGAGCGAGGAACACGGCGTCGACCGCTACGCGGCCGATCCCGACCTGGAGACGGTCCTCGACGGCGACGACGAGATCTACTTCGACTCGCAGATCACCTCCCGCCGGGCCGACTGCGTGCGGAGGGCCATCGAGGCCGGCAAGGACGTCTACTGCGAGAAACCCCTGGCCGGCGACCTCGAGACGGCGCGGGCGGTCGCCGAGACCGCCGAGGCCAGCGACTCCAAACACGGCATCGTCCAGGACAAGCTCTGGCTGCCCGGCGTGATGAAGCTCCAGCGGCTCATCGACCAGGGCTTCTTCGGCGACATCTTGTCCGTACGGGTCGAGTTCGGCTACTGGGTGTTCACCGGGCACAACCAGCCCGCACAGCGCCCCTCGTGGAACTACCGCGCGGAGGACGGCGGCGGCATCGTCGACGACATGTACTCCCACTGGAGCTACGTCCTCGAGAACCTGTTCGGGGAGATCGAGGCGGTCCGCAGCCACGAGGTCACCCACATCGACGAGCGCGTCGACGAGGACGGCGAGCCCTACGAGGCGACCGCCGACGACGCGGCCTACGCGATCATGGAACTGGAGGACGACGTCGTCGCCCAGCTCAACTCCTCGTGGACGACGCGGGTCAACCGCGACGACCTCCTCGAGATCCAGGTCGACGGCACCGAGGGCAGCGCCGTCGCCGGGCTGCGCGACTGCAAGTCCCAGCACCACGCCAACACGCCCAAACCGGAGTGGAACCCCGACACGCCGAAGGAACACGACTTCACCGAAGACTGGGAGACTGTCCCGAACAACCGCGAGTTCGAGAACGCGTTCAAGACCCAGTGGAAGGAGTTCGTCCGCCACGTCGTCGCCGACGAGCCGTTCCCGTGGGACTTCACCGCCGGCGCCCGCGGCGTCCAGCTCACCGAGGCGGCCCATCTCTCGCACGAGGAAGGCCGCCGCGTCGAACTGTCCGAACTCGACTGAAGAACGACCGCATTTCGGTTCTCTGCTGTTCTGTCGCGGTTTTCAGTCCTCACCCGACCCGTCGGCGACCGCCTCGTGGGCCGGCGGCGCCGCGAACTCGCCGTCCTCGAACTCGACGGGCGAGGGCTCGGCGACGACGCGGAGGTCGTCCCGCTCGCGCGCCTCGTCGACGAGCGCCGGCGAGGCGTAGAGGCGCTGGAGGTGCATCGTGTCGGGGGCCCGGACCACCCGCACGGTCTCGGGGTCGACGATGCCGATGGTCGACAGCGCCGCGATCAACCCCGCGCGGTCGGTCTCGACGGCCGGCGGGAGCCGGACGCCGCGGGTCGTGCTCGCGGTCAGCGCGTTGATCAGCGTCGTCGGCATGTCGATCCCCGCGAGCAGGTCCGCGTGGACGAAGTCGGCCGACCCCATCCCCATCGCGTTGCCGTGGGTCGTCTCGGTCAGCCCGCGGGTGTAGATCCGCTTGATCTCGGGCGTGTCGGGCTCGGGCTCCTGGATCGCGAACGGCCGGCGGCCGATGACGTTCGTGTCCATCCCCTGGCCGCTGATGTCCTTGCCCTGCCGGTCGAGGACGAGCACGTCGATGTCGTCGAACGGGAGCGTCGGCATCTCGTCGTAGGCCCGCTCCAGTAGTTCGGCCTCGCGGTCGAGGAAGCCTTCGGGCGGGACGCCCTCCAGCAGCGCGGTGTCGTCGCGCTGGTCTTCGAGGATCGCGACGCCGCCGACGACCGGCAACTCGTCCAGCAGGCGTTCGGTGATCTCGGGGATCATGTTCCGCAGCGACCAGTCGACCGCCCAGTCGTGGGCGGTCTTGGCGCCGCGCTGTTTGCCCATCCCGATGACGAGCATCTTCGAGAGCCCGCTCTCGACGGTCCCGTCGAAGTCGGTGTGGGGCTTCACCCGGTTGATCGGGACGATCGCGTCGGCCGCGACGGCGTTCGCGTCGGCGACGACGGGAACGTCGCGGTCTTCGGTCCGCCCGACCTCGACCACGTCCATGCTCGACCGGATCTCGCAGCCGACGGTCTCCTCGTCGACGCCGAGTTCCGCCAGCATCTCCCGCTGGCCCTCGGCAGTCGCGCCGCCGTGGCTGCCCATCGCCGGGAACACGAACGGTTCGTAGCCTCGATCCCGGGCTTCCGCGACGACGCCCGCCACGATCTCCGCGAGGTTCGCGATGCCGCGGCTCCCGGCGCCGATGGCGATCTCCCCGCCGTCGGGGACCTCGTCGAGCGGCAGCGACGCGAACGCCTCGCCGGCCCGCTCGGCGATCTCGTCGGTCGGTATCGGGTCGGTCTCCCAGACCTGCTCGATCACGCCTAGCTCCGGCAGCGGTGTCTCGCCGCAGGCCTCGCCGATCGCCGCCTCCGGGACCGCGAGCGAATCCCTCGATAGATCCGAGTCCATACCGCAACGTTGCCCGGTCCAATCTTAAAGATGTCCGTGCCATCCGCGGGCGAGTCCCGCTCGGGCTCGGCGTTCCGATCGGCCAATTTAAGTGAGAGTGCCGACCTATCCCGATCGATGCAATTCGTTCGATATTCCGACGGAAGCGGTCCCGCCTGGGGCGTCCAGACGGGCGCGGGCATCCACGCGCTCGCGGCGGACCCCGCCGGCGAACCGTCGTACGAGGACCTGACCAACCAGCGCTATCTCGACCGCCTGGCGAGCGCCGTCGACGACGGCGCGCTCCCGGTCGTCGACCCCGAGGAGGTCGACCGCCTGGCGCCGGTCCCGAGGCCCGGGAAGATCGTCTGTGCCGGCCTCAACTACCACGACCACGCCGAGGAGCAGGACGAGGAGGTCCCCGAGGTCCCCATGCTGTTCTCGAAGGCCTCGACGGCCGTCACGAACCCCGGCAGTCCGATCGTCCACCCCGGCGGCGACGAACAGGTCGACTACGAGGTCGAACTCGCCGCCGTTATCGGCCGTCGGGCGACCGACGTAGACGAGGACGAGGTCGACGACTACGTGGCCGGCTACACGGTGCTCAACGACGTGAGCGGCCGCGACGCGCAGATGTCCGACGGGCAGTTCTTCCGCGGCAAGAGCTACGACACGTTCGCGCCGCTGGGCCCGACACTCGTCGCCGGCGACGGCTTCGACCCCAACGCGGTCGACGTTGAGCTGCGGGTCAACGGCGAGACCAAGCAGTCCTCAAACACCGAGCAGTTCATCTTCGACATGCACGAGCTGGTCTCGTACATCAGCGCGGACGTGACGCTCGAACCCGGCGACGTGGTCACGACCGGGACGCCCGGCGGCGTCGGCATCTTCCGCGACCCGCCCGAACTACTCGAACCCGGCGACACCTGCGAGGCCGAGATCGAGGGCATCGGCACGCTCGAAAACCCAGTCGTCGCGGAGTAAGCGAGACTCCCGGACCGCGGCGGCCCGCCTCGCCGCTGACCGTCCGGGCGAACCCACTCCAGTTGCGGACGAACGAACCGCAGTGAGTGGGCTTTTGAGCCAGTAGCGCGACCCCGTCGGTATGGACGACACCCCTGCGACGCCGCGTGTCGGGGTCCGGACGCGGAACCTCTCGGCGAAGCGGCTCCGGTACCTCCGCCAGCTCGGCGCGACCGACATCTTCGTCGACCACGCCGACACCGAGGAGGAACCCGACGAGTTCAACGACCGCGAGGCAGCCCAGACCATCGCGGTCGGGCCCGATTCCATTCCGTCGGTCGCCGAGCTCGACGCCGCCCGCGAGCGAGTCGAGGACGCGGGCCTGCGCCTGACCGGGATCCAGTCGCTGCCGTACTCGCTGTACGGCGACATCATGTTCGACCGCGAGGGGAGCGACGAGGCGCTCGATTCGATCACGACGCTGGTCCGTAACCTCGGCGAGGCCGACATCCCGATCCTGGGCTACCAGTGGAACCCCCGCGGCGTCGTGCCGATGCGGACAGAGCCCGTCGAGCTGCGGGGCGGCGCGACCGGGACCGCCTTCGACCTCGACGAGATCGACGACCCGGACGGCCTCGCGCCTGGCATCGACCGCGAGTACACCGAGGCGGAGTTCTGGGACAACTACGAGCGCTTTCTCGAAACCGTCCTCCCGGTCGCCGAGGAGGCCGGCGTCGACCTGGCGCTGCACCCGGTCGACCCGCCCGTGCTGGAGTCGCTCGGCGGCATCCCTCGACTCTTTCGCAACGTCGAGAACTTCGAGAAGGCGATGGAGCTGGTCCCGAGCGACAACCACGGCCTCAAGCTCTGCCTGGGGTGTTTCTCGCAGATGGGCGAGGACGTACCCGAGGTCATCCGCCGGTTCGGCGAGCGCGACGACATCGTGTTCGTCCACTTCCGCGACGTGGTCGGCTCCGTCCCGCGGTTCCACGAGACGTTCGTCGACGAGGGCAACTTCGAGACCGCCGAGGCCGTCCGCGCGCTCGTCGACGTGGGTTTCGACGGCGTCCTCATCCCCGACCACGTCCCCGAGATGGTCGACGACACCGACTGGCGCCACCGCGCCCGCGGGTTCACCGTCGGCTACCTGCGCGGCGTCGTCGACACCGTCGCCAGCGAAGGCCGATAGACGGTGGTTCTCACTCGGAGGTCACGACGACCGCTCGCCGACCACCACGGCGACCACGTCGTTGACGTTCGTCCCGGTCGGGCCGGTCTCGATGGTCGCGCCGACCTGGGCGAGGTAGGTCCCGGCGTCGTTGACGGAGAGGTGTTCCCGAGCGCGCTCGCGGTCGCCGTCGCCGACCGTGGAGCCGTCGACGACCGCGCCGGCGGCTTCGGAACTCCCGTCCTCGCCGTCGGTGTCGACCGCCGCGAGGACGGCGTCCTCCCGTTCGAGCGCCGCCGAGAGCGCGAGTTCCTGGTTCGGCCCGCCGCTCCCGCCGTCGCCGGTGATCGAGACCGTACACTCCCCGCCGGCCAGCAGGACCGCCGGCGGCTCGACGGGGGTGCCCGTCGCGCCCGCCTCCGCCCCTATCGACACGAGGGATTTCCCGACCTCGCTCGCCTCGCCGCGCAGCCGCGAGGTGAGCACCAGCGGCTCGTACCCCGCAGCCTCGGCGGCCTCGGCCGCGCCCTCCAGCGCGGTCATGTTGTCGGCGATCAGGTGGTGGGTGACCCGGTCGAACGCCGGGTCGGACGGTCCCGGGGTCTCCCCCCCGGTCTCCGCCTGCAGGTATTCGCGGACGGCCTCGGGGGCGGTCACGTCGTACCGGTCGAGGACGCCGAGCGCGTCGTCGAACGTCGTCTCGTCGGGGACGGTGGGACCGCTGCCGATCGTCGACAGGTCGTTGCCGACCACGTCCGAGAGCACGAGCCCGCAGACGGTCGCCGGCGCCGCCTCGCGGGCGAGCCGACCGCCCTTGACTGCCGAGAGGTGTTTGCGGACGGCGTTGATCCCGCCGATCGGGACGCCGCTCGACAGCAGCGCCTCCGTCGTCTCCTGCAGGTCCGCGACCGTCAGCGACCCCGCCGGCGCGGCCAGCAGCGCGCTCGCCCCGCCGGTCAGCACGAACAGGACGAGCGTCCCCTCGTCGGCGGCCCGGACGGTCTCGATCAGGTCGGTCGTCGCCTCGACGCCCCGCTCGCTCGGATACGGGTGGTCCCCGACCGCCGCGCGGACGCGCTCGGTCTCGACCGGGTGTTTCGTGACGACGACGCCGTCGGTGATCCTGTCGCCCAGGACCGATTCGAGCGCGCGAGCGACGCCACCGGCCGCCTTCCCGGCGCCGACGACGACCACGTCGTCGTACTCGTCCAGATCGTAGCTCGACCCCCCGACCGTGAGCGTCCCCCCGTCGAGCCCGACCGCCGACCGCGTCGCGGTCTCCGGGGCGGCCGCGTCGATCGCCGCCTCGATGCAGTCCAGCGCCGTCTCGCGGTCGGGCCCGGTGGCGATCCGGTCCCTGTTCGAGATCATGCCCGTACCCTCGACCGGGGCGCCCAAAACATCTTCTACCGCCGATCCCGTCCGAGCCCTCGCGCCACCGATCGGGTTTATCTCCCCTCGCCGGCCATCGAGAGGTATCATGGACGAGAGCGAGGACGAGGACGGCGACGGGCACCTCTATCCCGAGGGGTGGACCGAGCGGCTGTTCCGGGACCACGAGCGCCGCCACGCGTACGACGGCGAGACCGGCGACGCGTTCCGGGCCTGGCAGTCCGAGTTCCGGGCGGACCTGCGGTCGGTCCTCGGGCTTCCGACGATCGAGGCGGCCGGCGTCCCGCCGCTCTCGCCGGAACGCGTCGAGCGGGTGGACGGTGAGTCGCACGCGGACGGCGGGACACACCGGCGCGAGGAGTGGCGGCTGCGGACCGAGTCGAACTTCCGACTCCCCGTCTCGGTGCTCCTCCCCCACGACAGCGACCCCCCGTATCCCGTGGCGATCACTCTTCATGGACACGGCGAGGGCGGCCGCGCCGTCGCCACCGGCCGGCCGGGGACGGCCGAACAGCGCCGACAGGTCCGCGAGGAGGAGCGCGACATGGCCGTCCAAGCCGTCGAACGGGGGTACGCCGCGATCGCGCCGACGACCCGCGGACTCGGCGACCTCGCCAACCGCGAGGACGAGGAACTGGGGTATCGCACCTGTCACACCCTGCAACTGCACGCGCAGCTGTTCGGGCGGTCGCTGGCCGGCGACCGCGTCTGGGACGTGACCCGCCTCCTCGACTTCGTGGAGTCCCGGGACCGCTTCGACGAGGACCGCGTCGTGCTGACGGGCCACTCCGGCGGCGGCGCGACCGCGCTGTTCGCGGCGGCCGTCGACGAGCGCGTCGACGCGGCGGCGGTGTCGTCGTACTTCTGTTCGTTCGAGGCGTCCATCGCCTCGATCGACCACTGCGAGTGCAACTACGTCCCCGGCCTCGTCGGCCTCGGCGAACAGTGGGATATCGCCGGCCTCGTCGCGCCTCGCCCGTTCGTCGCGGTCAACGGCGTCGACGACCACATCTTTCCGATCGAGGGCGCCCGCCGGGCGTTCGATCGGCTGGAATCGATCTACGGGGCGGCCGACGCGTCGGACCGCTGTGCCCTCTACGAGGGTCAGGGAGGCCATCGCTACTACGTCGAGGGGGTCTGGCCGTTCGTCGAGGGCGTCGGTCGAGACGCGGGGTGAGCATCGGAGCCGCGGAACCGTGACATAGATTCATGGGTCTGTGCCGTGGAGAGGGGGACGATGCGGATCACCGACTACCAACTCTACGAGGTGCCGCCGCGCTGGCAACTGTTGAAACTGGAGACGAGGGACGGGCGCGTCGGCTGGGGCGAACCGTACACCAAGTGGCACTACGAGGGGACGGCGCCCTCCGCGACGCCGGCCGCGGTCGACCAGATGATGGAGAAGTACGTCCTCGGGGCGGACCCGGCCCCCATCGAGGACCGCTGGCAGGCGATGTACCGGAGCAGCTTCTACCGCGGCGGGCCGATCCACATGAGCGCCATCGCCGGTATCGACCAGGCGCTGTGGGACCTCAAGGGCAAGGAGTTCGGCGCGCCGGTGTACGAACTCCTCGGCGGCCCGGCCCGGGAGCGCGTCCGCGCCTATCAGCACGTTCGGGCCCACCGCGACGACGTCGAGGACCCCGCGGCGGCCGCCGCTCGGGCGGCCGAACGGGAGGTCGCCGCCGGGTTCCGGGCGCTGAAGCTCGTCCCCACGGGCGGGCTCGAACCCATCGACACGCCGGCCAGCGTCGAGGCCGCCGCCGACATCGTGGGCGCCGTGCGCGAGGCCGTGGGCCCCGACGTGGATGTCGCCGTGGACTTCCACGGCCGCGCGTCGAAGGCGATGGCGCGCCAGCTCGCCGCGGCGCTGGAGCCCCACGACCCGATGTTCGTCGAGGAGCCCGTCACGCCCGACCACGACCACGCCCTGCCCCGGATCGCCGAGTCGACGCGGCTGCCCATCGCGACCGGCGAGCGCCTCTACACCCGCTCGGACTTCCGGCCGCTGCTGGAGGCCGACGCCGTCGACGTTGTCCAGCCCGACGTGTCCAACGCCGGCGGCATCACCGAGACGAAGAAGATCGCCGACATGGCCGAGACCTACGACGTGTCCGTCGCGCCCCACTGCCCGATGGGGCCGGTCTGTACGGCCGCCTCGCTCCAGGTCGACGCCGCCGTCCCCAACGCCCTGGTCCAGGAGCAGATCCTCCACTCGACCGACGGCGCCTTCCGCTACGTCGACAACCCCGGGATCTTCGACGTACGGGAGGGGTTCATCGACGTGCCGGAGGGTCCGGGCCTGGGCGTCGAGATCGACGAGGCGACCGTGGCCGAGTTCGACGGCCGGGACCTGTCCTTTTCCCGCCCGCTCGGCCGCCGCGCCGACGGGAGCGTCGGCGAGCGCTGACCTGCGCAACTACTTTGGCGTGGCGACCGTCTGAGCGGGTACGTCATGCCCGACCACGACTACGACTTCGTCGTCGCCAGCGACGGGAACGGGACGTTCGAGACGGTACAGGCCGCGGTCGACGCCGTCCCGGACTTCCGGGACGCCGAGACGCGGATACTCGTCCGGGCGGGGCGCTACGAGGAGAAACTCGTCGTCCCGACCTCGAAGACGAACGTGACGCTCGTCGGCGAGGGCCCCGAGGAGACGGTCCTCACGCACGACGACTACAACGGCAAGGAGAACCGGTTCGGCGAGCCGATGGGGACGACCGAGTCGTCGAGCTGTTTCCTGTTCGGCGACGACTTCACCGCCCGCGACCTCGCGTTCGAGAACAGCGCGGGACGGGTCGGGCAGGCGGTCGCGACCCGCGTCGACGGCGACCGCGCCGTCTTCGAGAACTGTCGGTTCCTCGGCAATCAGGACACGCTCTACGTCCACGGCGAAGACAGCCGGCAGTACTACCGCGACTGCTACGTCGAGGGGACGGTCGACTTCGTCTTCGGCTGGGCGACGGCCGTCTTCGACGGCTGCGAGGTCGTCTGCAAGGGCGAGAGCGGCTACGTCACCGCCGCCTCGACGCCCGCCGCCGACGACTTCGGCCTCGTCTTCCGCGACTGCGACGTGTGCGGCGACGACGACGCCGAGTCGTTCTACCTCGGCCGCCCGTGGCGCCCTCACGCCCGGACGGTCTTCCTGCACTCGTATCTCGGCCCCCACGTCGAACCCGCCGGCTGGCACAACTGGGACGACCCCGACAAGGAGGAGACGGCGTTCTACGCCGAGTACGGCAACGACGGGCCGGGGTACCGGCCGGACGACCGGGTCGCGTGGTCCCACCAGCTGTCCGGGAGCGAAGCCGACGAGTACACGCTCGCGACCGTCTTCGGCGACTGGGACCCCGGGGAGCGGCTCGCGTCCGCCGGAGAGTGAGGGAAGATTTATAGCTGGCCTCGGTGATCGTGAGAGTATGACAGACAGCGACGGGACACGCGACGTGAGAGACTTCGGTGCGTCCGGCACCGGCGACGAGCGGGACACGGCCGCCCTGCAGTCCGCGCTCGACGACTGCGCCGACGCGGGCGGGACCGTCGTCGTCCCGCCCGGCGAGTACCTGACCGGACCGCTGACCGTCGGGGGCGACACGACCCTCGAACTGCAGGCGGGCGCGACGCTGCGGTTCGTCCGCGACCACGAGGCGTTCCCCGCCCGGGAGGGCCGCTGGGAGGGGTGGGAACAGACCGGCTTTCACCCCTGTCTGCTCGTCGAGGCGGCCGAGAACGTCGAGATCACCGGCCGCGGCACCGTCGACGGCCAGGGCGACTACTGGTGGCAGTTCTACGGCGTCGACGACGACGAGCTGCCGGAGTCGCTCGCGGCCCGTCTCGACGAGTTCCACGCGGCCAACGACAAGGCCGACGACGTGAGCAGCTTCACGCTCCGGCCGCCCCTGTTCCAGATCGACCGCTCGAAGAACGTCTCCGTCTCGGGGGTCACGCTCCGGAACTCGCCGTTCTGGAACACCCACGTCGTCTACTCGGACAACGTCACGTTCCACGACGTGAACATCGAGAATCCCCACGATGCCCCGAACGGCGACGGGATGGACATCGACTCCTCGCGGTACGTCCGGGTCAGCGACTGCTACCTCAACGCCGGCGACGACGCCATCTGCATCAAGTCAGGCAAGGACGAGGAGGGCCGAGAAGTGGGTCGGCCCGCCTCACAGATCACCGTGACGAACTGCACGGTCG
Organism: Halosimplex halophilum; assembly: GCF_004698125.1. Taxonomy (NCBI): domain Archaea; kingdom Methanobacteriati; phylum Methanobacteriota; class Halobacteria; order Halobacteriales; family Haloarculaceae; genus Halosimplex; species Halosimplex halophilum. The sequence continues at coordinate 159,885 of NZ_SRHV01000006.1, read as the reverse complement.
AGGCGGGCCACGGCGGCGTCGTCATCGGCTCGGAGATGTCCGGCGACGTGCGCGACGTGACCGTCAGCAACTGCACGTTCACCGACACCGACCGCGGCATCCGCATCAAGACCCAGCGCGGCCGGGGCGGCGTCGTCGAGGACCTGCGCTTCGACACCATCGTCATGCGGCGGGTCGCCTGCCCCTTTACCATCAACGGCTACTACTTCATGGACATCGACAGCGACCCGATCCCCGTCGACGAGTCGACGCCGATGGTCCGCAACGTCGCCTACTCGAACATCACCGCCCGGAACGTCGAGACGGCGGGCTTCTTCGCCGGCCTCCCCGAGCAGCGCTTCGAGAACGTCTCCTTCTCGAACGTCGAGATCGACGCGACTCGCCCGCTGGACTCGACGGACCTCTCGCCGGCGATGGCCGACGGCTTCGACCAGCGCCACGGCCTGTTCTGCAAGTCCATCGAGGACATCTCCTTCTCGAACGTCCGGATCCGGACGGCCGAGGCGCCGGCGCTCGCCTTCGAGGAGACCGGGCGCGTCTCCATCGACGGCCTCCACGTCGACCCCGACCAGGAGACGCCCGTCGTCGAACTCCGCGACGTGGACGAGACGCTCGTGAGCGGCTGCGAGTGGGCCGGCGAGGGACCGTTCCTGCGAGTCCGCGGCGACGACGCCGGCCGACTCTCCCTCGCGGGCAACCACGGCGACCTGGCCGAGGGCGTCGAACGGCCCGACGGCGACTGGGTCTGAACTGTCGCCCTTTTTCGGCCCGCTCCACGGTGAGCGGTGGCTATGGCGCTGATACGGGGGAGAAAGGCAGAGGAACCGGGCGGAGAGAGACGGACGGAGCGTTAGGGCTCGACGGCGACGGCCTGCTCGCGCAGCCAGGCCTTCAGGCCGGTCGTCGGGGCGTCGAGCGAGCGGGTGTTCTCCTCGAGCTCGGGGTAGCCGCCCACGTCGTCCTGGTGGTCGATGACGCCGCCCTCGCCGTTGCGGACGGCCTCGACGATCCGCTGGTCGGTCTCGGTGCGGTCGGCCGGCCGGGCGCCGGCGTTGTCGAGGTTGTGCGAGCGCACCTCCGAGGAGGAGACGGCTTCGAGCGCCTCCGGCCACAGCGGTTCGGAGTCCAGCTGCGAGATGCCCTCGCCGATCATCGGCACGTCGGCGTCGTCGCGCTGGACGTTGTCCTCGGCGTAGACGCTGCCCTCGCCGAAGACGTTGGGCTGCTCGGTCTGGGGGTCCTCGAAGACGTTGCCGACGATGCTGTGGTTCGTCTCGGGGTCGGCCCACATGCCGTCGCTGTAGTGGTGGACGAAGTTGTTGACGACGACCGTCTCGGTGCCCTGCTTGAGGCGGGGGTTGCGGTCGGTGCCGAGCGCGTAGACGTTGCCCGCGAGGGTCACGTTCTTCGCGCGGTCGCCGATGATGGAGTTGTAGCCGTGCTCGCCCTTGACGTGGGTGGCGTCGTTGAGCGGCTCGGCGATCAGGCAGTTGGTCATCGTCGAGTCGCTCGTGTCGTAGCCGACGTTGATGTTCTCGTCGACGCCCCAGGTGCCCGTACAGTGGTCGACGACGTTGCCGCTCGTGTCGTCGGCCACCTCGATGGCGTCGGGCTGCCAGCCCTCGTCCTGGCCGGCGGTGCCGGGCCGGACCCGGAGGTGCTGGACGACGCAGTCGTCCCCGTAGACCCAGAGCCCGCCGCGGATCAGGGTGACGCCCGGCGAGGGCGCGGTCTGGCCGGCGATCCAGCACTTGTCGTTGCGGACGTTGAGGTTCTCCGCGCCGAGGTCGATCGTGCCGCTGGTCTCGAAGACGACGACGCGCGGCCCGGGGACGCTCGTCGCGGCGGCCAGCGACTCGCGGGTGGGTTCGTCGACGACCACGAGCGGGGTGTCGTCGTCGACCCAGTCGGCCAGGTCGGCGAAGCCGTCCGACGGGTCGAAGTTCGAACTGCTGGCCGGCCCCTCCTCGGAGCTGCCGTCGGAGCCGCTGGGCGTCGAGAACAGCTGACTGACGGTGCCGAACTCGTTGTCGCCGGTCGCGGCTATCGCGCGGAACCGGTAGTACCGCCGCGGCGTGAGCTCCGACACCCCGATCTCGAACTCGCCGGTCCCGGACAGCGAGGTGGACCCGGTCTCGGACCACTCCTCGGCGGTCGCCTCGCGGTACTCGAAGCGCACGTCGACGCTGTCGGCGCCGCCCATGCTCTCCAGGGTCCCCCGAAGCGTCGCTTCCGTCGGCGCGGTGTCGGCGCCGAGGTCGGAGACGACGGCGGCCTGGGCCACGGAGACGCTACCCGAGACGATGGGGGCGCCCAGGTCCTGGTTGTCCGTCGGTTCGACGCCCGAGAGGTTACGGAACTTCGCGGTCGTCGCGTTGGCGTTGTCGTGGCTCGTCGCCGCGAGCCCGAGGACGACCGTGTCGGGCAGCTCGATCTGGTCGGCGGTGAGTTCGACCATCAGCGTCCACTCCTCGCCGTCCTCGGAGCCGAACGCGCGGAGCGTGTCGCCGACGCGCTGGAGCCGCTGCCAGTTGGCGTTCTCCATGATGCCCCCCTCGATGCGGCTGAGCGGCGCGCCCTGTTCGGAGGTCGTGCTCGTCGTCGAGGCGCCGTCCTCCGGGCGCCACTGCGGCGAGATCCCGAACCCGGGGCGCTTGCGGACCATCACGTTCCGCGACGTGGGATCGAGCGACGCCCGGGCCATCAGCCCGGCCTTCGCGTGGGGGTTGGTGTTCTCCAGCGAGCTCACCTGCACTCGCGCGTCGAAGTCGCCGCTGACCTCGGCGTAGTAGATGTGCCCCAGGTCCGTCGTGTTCCAGATGTCCGCCCCGCCGGCCTCCATCGTGATGATCGTCGGTCCCTCGCCCCCACCACCGCCGCCCGTGTCGGTCGCGGTGTCTGTCTCCGTCGGTTCCGCCGTCGGCGTCGGCGTCCCGTCCTCGTCCGGTGTCGGCTCCGCGTCGTCGCCGGGCGTCGCCGTCTCGTCCCCGCCGGACAGCGCGGAACAGCCCGCGAGCCCGGCGATCGAGCCGGCCCCCAGCGTACGGATAAAGGTTCGTCTATCAGGGTTCATGGCGTCTGTCCTAACCCGTTCGAATCCACATGCTTAATATTTTTGGACCGTTGCCCCCGGTCTCGTGCCGGATCCGCCCCGCCTGTCGCCCGCGTCGTCGCCAGCCGCGACCGATCGATGATCGCGGAAACCTCCGGTATCCCCGCATCTACGTGGCTGTCGGGCGACTTCCGGGACACGTTCCCGCCTGGAGAACGGCTTCCGGCGCCATCGGCAGGGTCGTTCGTCCCTCGCGATCCGCCGAGCGGGGAATACGGGTGTGTCCGGGCTATTTCGCGACGTTTCGTCAGAGCTCGTCCGATCTCGGCCCGTTCCCGGTGTGAGAACGAGTCTCGGACTGCCGGAGTCGATCCCGCGGTCGTCGAGGGGTGTTCCCGCCGGGCTCCGTCGGCGATCGCCGACCGGACGACAGGTACGACCGGGGCGAAAATGCTCGATCCACTGGACTGATTACAACCATAATACTGTAATCCAAACCACGGCGCGGCGGCGGCCCCCTTCCAGTAATAACTCTGTAATCTCAGCTGTCTCCCGGGAGCGCAACCAGGCGGGCCTCACGGCGAGCGAGACTGCGTTCGGGAGGGGAGAATCCAGACACATATCGCTGGAGAACGGTCGTATGGCTGGATATCGGTGTTCGAACTCGGCGATCTACGTCTCTGTCCGTTCGCCCCTGGGGGATGGTGAACCGGGCGAGGGCCGGCCACGGACCGGGTTCCCGGTACTCCGCGTCGGCGAGGGGAAACAGTTAATGGCGGATCCGGTCAACTGCGACCCGTTATGGACGACCGATCGGAGACGCTATCCGTGGGACTCGCGGGCGTCGGGAGTCTCGGCATCAGGCTCGGGCGGCAGTTCGAGGAACTGGACGGGAGCGAACTGGTCGCGCTCGCGGACGTGGACGAGGACAGCCTGGCGGAGGCCGGCGCGGAGCTGTCCGTCCCGGCCTCGTCGCAGTACCTCGACTACGGGGCGATGCTCGACGAGGAACCGCTCGACGCGGTCGGGATCGCCACGCCGAACGGCCTGCACTATCGCCAGGCCACCGCGGCGCTCGACCGCGACCTGCACGTGCTCTGCGAGAAGCCGCTGGCCACGAGCGTCGAGGACGCCTACGACCTCTGGTCGCGGGCGGAAGCGAGCGACCGCACGTTCATGGTCGGCTACCAGCGGCACTTCAACCCGGCCTACGACCTCGCGCGCGAGCGGTGGGCGCTGGGCGACCGCGAACCCCGGTTCATCACCGGCGAGATCACCCACGACTGGCAGTCCTACTACGAGACCATGGAGGACTGGCGGATGGACCCCGAGCTTTCCGGCGGCGGTCACCTCCTCAACGTCGGCACGCACGTCGTCGACGCCATCCTCTGGACGACGGGCCTGACGCCCACGCACGTCAACGCCTACGTCGACTTCCATGACGACGACCAGATATTCGACAAACAGTCCTCGACGATCATCGAGTTCGAAGAGGGCGCGATGGCGAACGTCTCGGACACGGGCGTCGTCGCCCGGACGCGCGAGCACGTCCACATCTGGGACGAGGAGGGCGCCGTCTACCTCGAAGGCCGGGAGTGGGACGACCGGACGGGCACGACCATCGACGCCGACGGCACGGAACACGACCCCTACTCAGGCTACGACCGCCGGCTGAGCAAGGGCCGGGCGTTCCTCGACGCCGTCGAGACCGGCGAGGCGCCGCCCGCGACGGCGCTCGACGGGCTGAAGGCCGTCGTCGTCACGATGGCCGCCTACGAGTCCGGCCGCCGGAACGAGCGGCTCGCCATCGGCGAGGAGTTCCCCTTCCTCGACGGCGTCTTCGAGTGACTGGCCAGTAGTCGTCGACTCGCCTCGCGGTCGTCGACCCGGCCGGATTCCTGCCAGCGACCGGCCATGACCCGGCCGAAAGATCACGAAGATATTTATGGTGGTGCGTCAACGATGCGCACGTAGATCCACAGTGGTTCAGACATGACAGCACGACATACGACGTTCACAGCCGTCTTTCTCGCGACCGTGATGGTCCTGTCGGTGATCGCAGGGACCGCAGCCGTCGCGGGCGCACAGGGTACAGCCGACGCGTCGGGGGCCGTGGACTCGGAGGTCCGCGCGGCCGCGACGCTGGACAACGGGAGCGCGAAGGCGCTGACGATCTCGTGGTTCCGGGACCCGGGTGAGGCCAACGGGCCGTACCCGGTCCCGCCGAACGAGTACGACGGCAACGAGTCGGAGGGCATCGAGATGTTCACCAACGCCGAGGGCGACCGCGAGCTCATCGTCGACAACTCGACCGTGCGCAACCCCAACGGCAAGTGGGACATGCTCGCGCTCCACGTCGAGACAGACGGGCTCGAAGCCCTGGACCCGCCCGCCTCGGGCGGCGACAAGGGGCTGGTCACCGAGGCGTTCGTCAACAACGACAGCTGGGACCTGACCGTCGAGCAGGTCGGCGGCGAGAAGTCCCTCGACATCGCGGCGAACCAGAAGGACTACGCCGAGCCGGAGCTCAGCCAGCCGACCGAGGCCGACATCCCGCCGGTGATGGTCTTCGCCGACACCGAGGAGGTCGAGGGTGACATCACCCGGGGCGACGAGCCCGACACCGGCCTCTACGTCTGGGTCGACCCCAACCGCGCGAAACTCGACGCCGGCGGCGAGAACGCCAGCTTCGAGCCCGGCGAGGAGTACGAGGCCACCTTCGAGATCGAGGGCCAGACCGAGACGGTCTCCTTCGAGATGGTCCAGGGCGGCGCGACGATGAACGACAGCTACGCCCCGGCCAACTCCTTCAACCAGGGCGTCACCGCGAACACGACGCTGATGACGGGGTCGAGCGCCGAGATGGTCATGGTCCCCGACAACGAGACGCGGGACAACCAGACCGCGTCGATCGAGACCGAGGGCAACATCAACCTCCAGGAGGACGACAGGGGGACGATCCCCTACGGGTTCCTGACCGGGCAGTTCGACTTCAGCGGGATGGCCGGCGAGTCGTTCGACGTGCACCTCTACGCGCCGGGGTACACCAACGAGACGATGACGAGCGACTTCCGCGACCAGGCCGTCCTGCTGGAGGACGAGTACCGCATCGAGATGGCGAGCGGGTCGGGGACGGTCCGCGACGTGCTCCAGCCCGACTACACGATCGAGAACGCGACCATCCGGGACTCGAAGACGATGACGATCGCGTACACGAACCCGGACCACGACACGCCGGAGGGGATCGGCACCCAGATCGGCGACGGCCACGCCTCCGGCGACTCGACGATCGCCTACAACACGAACGTCAACAACTCCTACTACGACGAGATGTGGCTCCACTACGAGACGAGCACGGAGATCTTCGAGGCCATCGACCTCTCGCCGGGTCGTGACTCCGTCGAGAAGTTCCGGAACTCGCCGCTCTCGCTGAACGTCACCCAGACCAACGCCGAGGACGGCACGCCGCTGCGGCTCGACCTCTCGGAGAACTCCTCGGGGGTCTACGTGGTGCCCGACAACGGCTCCTCGGACCCGCGCATCTACAACTCCAGCGAGGAGACGGGCCTGTTCTTCTCGTTCAAGCTCAACGAGATGGCCTTCTTCGAGGACGGCGAACGGACCCAGCCCGACGTGGGTGACGAGTTCGAGGCGACGCTGACCATCGACACCGAACAGGGCGAGAAGACCGAGACGACGCGGTTCCGCATCGTCGAGGGCGAGGCCGTCGCGGTCACGCCCGGCGACGAGATCCGCCTCCAGCAGTCCGAGGAGGCCGAGGTCCAGTTCAACTCGACGCTGGCCCGCGGCACGGCGATGGGCGTCCGGCTGGTCGCCACCGCGGACAACGGTACCGTCATCATGGACGAGCGCACGGGCGAGCTGGGTCTGAGCGGCCTCGGCCCGCAGATCTGCTGTGACGGGCCCTCGACGGCGCCGTGGGGGACCATCTCCGCGACCTTCGACACGAGCGACCTGCCCGTGGGCACGGAGGTCACCGCCTACGCGTCGGTCGTCGCGGACCTCCCCGACGCCTACGAGACGCCGCTCGTCGTCCGGGAGATCGACGGCGAGATCCGCGGTCAGCCGACCGGCAGCGTCTCGCTGGCCGACCAGTCCGGGTCGGGCGAGACGGTCACCGTCGACAGCGTCGAGCTGAGCGACGGCGGCTTCGTCTCCGTCCACACCGGCAGCCCGCAGGGGCCGACCATCGGCGAGACGGGCTACCTCGACGCCGGCACCCACGAGGGGCTCGACGTCGACCTCTCCGAGCCGGTCGACGAGGACACGACGCTGTACGTCCTCGTCCATCAGGACACCAACTACAACGAGGAGTTCGACTTCCCGGCCGAGGACGGCGCTTACCAGACCGAGGCCGGCGAGCCGGTCTCGGGCAGCCTCGACTACGCGGTCGAGTCGACGGCGACGCCGACCGCGACCCCGTCGCCCACCGCGACCGCGACGGCGACGGCGACGCCGACCGCGACGCCCACCGACGCGCCCGCGGACGGCGGTGACGGCGACGACCCGACGCCGACCGACACCGCGAGCGGCGACGGCCCCGGCTTCGGGCTCGCCGCCGCGCTCGTGGCGCTGCTCGCCGCGGCCCTGCTCGCGCGCCGCCGCGACTGACTCCCGCGACTCGATTTTTTTCGGACGCGCCACCGGCGACCAGTCGAAACGGTCTCCGGTGCGCGCGGTGTTCAGTACCCGTCGACGGGACCTGTCGATCCGCGTTCGGACTGTCGGAACCCCGCTCGCGCTCCGGGTTCGGCGTTTTACAGAATGAAACTACGGCGGTCGGCACGTCCGGCGGCGTCCGGACTCCCGCCGAGGGCGGCGGTCAGACGGACTCGACGGCGACGGTGAACTCGCGGAGCCACTCGCCGAGCCCCTCGTCGGGGACCGAGAGTTCGCGCGTGGTCGCCTCCAGTTCGGGGTAGCCGCCCACGTCGTCCTGGCTGTCGATGGGCGAGCCGGTCCGGTCGCGCACGTCCGCGACGATCCGCCGGTCGTGGTCGGTGCGGTCGGCGGGCCGCGCGCCGACGCCCGCGAGGACGCCCTCGTAGGCCTCGCCCGCCCGACGGGTCGTGATACCGTCCGGCCACACGGGGCGTTCCGAGAGTGACTCGATGGGCGCTCCCTGGTCGACAACGGGCATCGACGGGTCGGTCTCGTTGTAGGCGACGTACGCGCGGACGGGGCCGTCGGCGTCGGTGAACGTCGCGCCGACGACCGGTTCGGACTCGTCGGTGATGGCGCCCGCGCGGTAGTAGTTGCCGACGATGGAGGCGGTCGTCTCGTCGGGCACGCCGCCGCCGAGGTTCGTCCCGCGGTCGAAGTCGTACATCACGTTGTTGACGACCGCGGTGCTCGTCCCGCCTTTCAGCCGCGGGTGGCGGCCGACGTTGTGGGCCCACAGGTTGCCGGCCAGCGTAACGTTGTCGCTGTTGTTCATCACGAGCGAGCCCATGGAGTGGTCGCCCTTCGGGTGGATGGAGTCGACGAGACACTCCGCGACGAGGTTGTTGGTGATCGTCACGTCGGGGGCGTCCGGCGAGTTCGTGGAGAGGCCCTCGTCGGTCCCCCAGCTCGCGGTGCAGTGGTCGATCACCACGTTCGACCCGCCGGCGTTGCCGATGGCGTCGACGGGGCCGGAGAGTTCGTCGCCGGGGCGCGCCCGGAGGTGCTGGAGGATCACGTTGTCCGCCTCGACGTGGAGGCCGCCGCGGACGAGCGTGATCCCGGGGGAGGGCGCGGTCTGTCCGGCGACGAAGGCGTTGGGCCGCGAGACGGTCAGCGACTCCCCCGCCAGGTCGACCACGCCGCCGACCTCGAAGACGACGACCCGCGCGCCCTCGCGGTTCAGCGCCCAGCGCAGCGACCCCTCGCCCGACGCGTCGAGGTTCGTGACCGTCACGACCTCGGGCATCGCGCCCGAGAGCCACGACGCGTCCGCGAAGCCGTCCGTCGGGGCGACGTGCGAACTCGGGGAGCCGTCGAGCACCGACGCGTCGAACCCCGACGGGACCGCCGTCCCCGTCGTCGTCTCGGTCCGCGCCGTCGTCGGCGTCGCGGTCGGTTCGGGCGTCGCCGTCTCGCCGTCCGCGGGCGCGTCGGTGGACGCCGCGGGCCGGTCGGTCGAATCCCCGCCGAGCGCGTTGCAGCCGGCGGCGCCGGCCGCCGCGCCGGCGCCGACGAGCGCGAGGAGTCGACGCCGCGTCACGGGTGTACTGCGGCTCCGATCACTGCTCCTGTCGGTACCGCGCTCCTCGGACATACCCCACTCGATGGGAGCGTACCCGTTAAAGTTGCCGGAGGCGCGCGCGGCCGCCGGGCCCGACTCGAACCGTCCGTTCCGACCCCGCCACCGCCGGTCGGCGGCCCCCCGAACGGATATTTCGGGCCGGGAACACGCGAAATGAACCTTCAAGATAGTTAATTATATATATGGCGATGTGCAAGGTCGGTGCATGCCAGACTTTGACAACTGGCGGGCAGAAGCGAGTACGAGACGCAACTTCCTCCGCGCCGGCGCGGCCGGGAGCGTCCTCATGCTCGCCGGGTGCTCGGGTAACGGCGACAGTACACCGACCTCCGGCGACGGCGGGGACGGTGGCGACGGTGGCGACGGTGGCGACGGCGGGGACGGCGGCGATGGCGGGGACGGCGGCGACGGGATGTCCGGCGTCAACGACGCCCGGTTCCGCCTGTTCGACCACGCCAACACCGCGCCGCCGGAGCGGCACCTGAACCCGTGGAACCCGGCCCAGTCCGGCGCCTGGTGGCCGGGCGCGGCGATCATGGACCGCCCGGCGGCCTACAGCCCGTCGGCCGACGAGATCATCCCCATCATGATCGACGACTGGGAGATGACCGACGACACGACGCTGGAGGCCACCTTCCGCGACGACTACACGTGGCACAACGGCGACCAGTTCGTCGCCCAGGACTACGTGATGGAGCAGCAGATCGAGCTGGAGATCCTCAAGGCCCAGGCCGAGGACGGCGAGAACGCCCACGTCGCGATGGAGAGCATCGAGGCGGTCGACGACCAGCTCGTCCGCGTCAACCTCCACACGCCGTACGCGCCGAAGTTCGCGATGCAGAACACCATCGCGGACTACCACGGCAACCTCGCGCGCGGCGTCTTCACCAAACACGACGACGACCAGTGGAGCGACTGGCACGACCGCCTGCGCAACAGCTCGGGCGACGACAAGACGGCGGTCATCGAGGAGATCACGACGGCGAGCTACCCGGAGATCACGGACTCCGAGCAGGCTATCGGGCACGGCCCCTTCCAGATCGCCGACGTGGGCGACAACATCATCGTCTGCGAGCTCTACGAGGACCACCCCAACGCCGAGAACATCAACTTCCGGGAGTTCGCCATGCGGAACTTCCCGAACACCAACCAGCCGGTCCAGCCGTACGCGAGCAACCAGATCGACGCGACGGCCGGCGGCTTCCCGGTGCAGGACGACCTCAAGGGTCAGCTGCCCGACACGCACTCGCTGTACCGCGAGGCGCGGTCGGCCAACAGCCTGTTCACGTTCAACTGCGGCGCCAACAACGACTACGACACGCCGGTCAACGACCGGAACGTCCGGAAGGCGATCTGCCACGTCTTCAACCGGCAGGGCGTCGACCAGCTGCTCCAGGGCGTCAAGCGCCGCTTCGAGTGGCCGCCCTGCCGCGTCCCGGGCCGCATCCTCGAGATCGGCGACCACGAGGCCACCGAGTGGGTCCAGGACTTCGAGATGTACGGCCAGAACGACACCGAGCGCGCGGCCGAGTACCTCCGGCGCTCGGACTTCGAGCGGGACAGCAACGGTAACTGGTTCACCCCGGACGGCGAGCGCTTCGAGCTGAACTTCCTCAACGCCACCGAGCGCGTCGACTTCCAGGTGCTCCAGCAGAACCTCGAGGAGTTCGGCATCACCGTCTCCCAGGAGTCCGTCGACACGGCGACGTTCGACGAGCGCCGACAGAACGGCGAGTACGAGATGATCCCCGACGGCTCCTCGGCCAACGGCATCACTGCGATGTGGGCGCCGGGCCTGGTCGTCGACTGGCTCTCCAGTCTCGCGCAGTTCTCGATGGAGCAGACCATCCCGATGCCCATCGGCGACCCCGAGGGGTCGTCCGGGACCAAGGACATCAACGTCGCCGACCACATCCAGAGCTGGCAGACCACCGGCGACTCCCAGTACCACAAGGAGCTGATGTGGTGGTGGAACCAGCACGTCCCGGAGCACGAGAACATGTACGAGCCCGACGCGGGCGCGTTCAACACGGCGAACTGGTCGCTCAACGCCGACCCCCAGATCACCGAGGGGATCGACGACGCGCTGTTCATCGCGACGAAGGTCGGCGACGGCATCGAGTACACCGGGAACTGATCCCCGGCCCGCGGCCCCGGTTCACCCACCTTTCCTGTCTGCGCCCTTCCGGCGCGCGTTTCAACTCGGCCCCGCCGAGCGCGCCCACCGCGAGCGAACGCTTATGTGGGCTCGTGTCCAGCCTGGAGGTATGGGACTGCTGCGCTCCGCCGCGAGGGTCATACTCGGTGTCGACATCCTCTTTCTCCTCCTGCTGGCCTTCTCGTTCTACTACCTCGAACCCGGCACGGGACCGTACGTCACCGCACAGCTGACGCTGGTCCCCGTCGTGCTCTCGTTCGTCCTCGCCGCCGTCGTCATCCGGACGGGTTGGGAGCCGTTCTGACCCGCGAGCGGTGACCTGGCGGCGCCGACCGGCGGTGGAGTGTCGGACGAGCCGTCGAGTGGAGGGCCGGGACGAGCCGTCGGATGGCCGTCGTGTTCGACCCGTCGAGACGGGTTCGAGTCGGCCGACGCCGCGTACGCGGAGGGATACATTCAAGAGGTTCGGAATCACTACCGTATGAGTAGTAGGAACATGGTAAACATAGACTGGCGTCTGCGCAGAATCGGGCAGACAGTGTTCACGTCGTGGGCCGTGATCACGCTCTCGTTCGTGATCGTTCGGATGATGCCGGGGAACCCGATGGGGGCGATGATCCAGCAGCTCGAACGCAGGGGACTGGACCCGGCCCGGGCGCGGGAGCTGGTGGAACTCCGGCTGAGCGTCGACCCGACGAAACCGATCCCGGCGGCGTACGTCGAGTACATGATCAACATGGCCCAGGGGAACCTCGGCCAGTCGGTGTACTACCAGGACTCGGTCGTCGACATCATCGCACAGGCGTTGCCCTGGACGCTGTTCGTGCTGAGCTGGGCGACGTTCATCAGCTTCTTCATCGGCATCTCCGTCGGCGCCCTGATGGCGTACTGGGAGGGTGGGAAACTGGACGTGGGGCTGACCTCGTGGGCGATCCTCATGGGGTCGATCCCCTTCTACGTCCTCGCGATCATGTTGCTCATCTTCATGGCCTACCGCTGGGGGTGGTTCCCGACCGGTGGCCGCCGACCGACGGGGCTCGAACCGGGGCTGACCTGGCCGTACATCTCGGGGGTGGTCAGGCACGCGGCGCTGCCGATACTGTCGATGATCGTCGCCTCAGGGATCGCCTCGCTGGGGATGCGTGGCAACGCCATCCGCGTGCTCGGCGAGGACTACCTGCGCGTCGCCCGCCTGCGCGGGCTCTCGGACGTGACCATCTCGACGCAGTACGTCGCCCGCAACGCCATCCTGCCGATGTACACGACGCTGCTGATCAGCATCGGCGAGATGTTCGGCGGGTCGGTCATCCTCGAACAGGTGTTCCAGTACCGGGGGATCGGCTGGTACATGCTGTCGGCGACCTACCAGCGGGACTACCCGCTGATGATGGGCGGGTTCGTCGTCATCACGCTCGCGGTCGTCATCGCCCTGCTGCTGGCCGACCTCACCTACGGCTACCTCGACCCGCGGGCGAAGGGACAGGAAAGTGAGAGCTACTGATACGATGCAGCTACGACAACTACACACCACGGGAGGGACCGACCGATGACCGACGACAACCGCCCGGACCGCACCGACCACGCCGAGGCGCTGGAGTCGATCCCCTCGGGCGACGAGGGGAGCGACGCGCCCGAGCGAACGGCCTCCGGGTCCGCGGCGGGCGCCGCCGGGGACGCGGACGGGACCGTCCGCCCGGACGGCGGGAGCGTCGGCGTCGAATCGCCGTTCGAGGTCGTCTCCTCGGTCGAGGAGACGCGCCTCGACAAGTTACGGAAGTTCTACGACTCGTACATCCGGGCGCCCTTCTTCATCGTCTGGACGGACTGGCGCGCCAGGATCGGCTTCACGATCGTCTTCACGTACCTGCTGATGGGGATCGTCGGCCCGTACGTCATCGAACCGACCGAGGTCGGCGAGGCGGGCGCGCTCGCCAAGCCGTTCGAGAACTGGGACTACCCGCTCGGGACCGACCAGATGGGGCGGGACCTGCTCTCGCAGGTGGTGTTCTCGACGACGGAGATCCTGAAGATGGTCTTCGCGGGCGCGCTGGCGACCGTCGGCGTCGGGACGATGGTCGGCGCTATCGCCGGCTACAAGGGCGGCTGGGTCGACACCGTCCTCTCGTCGATCACGGACATCTTCATCAACCTGCCCGGGTTCCCCACGGTGATGGTGCTCGCGCTGCTGTTGCCGATCGGGAGCAACCCGTACATGGTGGGGCTCCTGCTCTCCATCGCCGCGTGGGGCGGGCTCGCGCGGGCGATCCGGTCGCAGATGCTGACGCTGCGCTCGGAGTCGTTCGTCGAGGCCTCGCGGGCGATGGGCATCCCCTCGCGGGACATCATCTTCAAGGAGATCGTCCCGCACCTGATGCCGTTCGTCGTCATCAACCTGACCAACGCCGCCCGCCGGGTGATCTTCTCGGCCGTCGGGCTGTACTACCTCGGGATCCTCCCGTTCGAGAACCTCAACTGGGGGATCACGCTCAACCAGGCCTACCAGTCGGGCGCCCACTACCGGCCGGGCGCGCTCCACTGGTTCCTGGTGCCGATGATCGCCATCATCGTCTTCTCGATCGGCCTGATCCTCCTCGGGCAGTCGCTGGACCGGGTGTTCAACCCGCGGGTCCGCGCCCGCCACGAGAAGCGCTCCGGCGAGACGGCGGCCGACGGCGAGAGCGACGAGGAACTGACCAGCAAGGTCGGAGGTGTCTGACATGACCGTATCCGAGACCGACTACGAACGGACGGTGGCGCACAGCGACCCGATCCTGCAGATGCGGGATACGACGGTGTCGTTCGACATGGAGCGCGGCGAGTCGCGCGTCCTCGACAGCGTCGACATGGACATCGAGCGCAACGAGGTGCTCGGCGTCGTCGGCGAGTCGGGGTCGGGCAAGTCGATGTTCGCCTCGGCGCTGCTCGACGCCGTCGTCGACCCCGGCCTCCTCCGGGGCGACATCACCTACAACCCCGGCGACGGCGAGTCGCTCGACGTGCTCGAACTGAGCAAGCAGGAACGCAAGGCCTACCGCTGGGAGGAGGTGTCGATGGTGTTCCAGGGCGCGATGTCGTCGTTCAACCCCGTCCGGGACATCGAGACCCACTTCGTCGAGACGCTGGAGGCCCACGACTACGACGTGCCGGAGGGCATGGACCGGGCCCGCCAGCTGCTCTCGGACCTGTATCTCGACCCCGAACGCATCCTGAACTCCTACCCCCACGAGCTGTCGGGCGGGATGAAACAGCGCGCGCTGATCGCGCTGAGCCTGATCCTCGAACCCGAGGTGCTCGTGATGGACGAGCCGACGGCGGCGCTGGACCTGCTCATGCAGCGGTCGATCATCTCGCTGCTGGAGAACCTCAAGGAGCGGTACGACCTCACCATCGTCTTCATCACGCACGACCTGCCGCTGGTGGCCGACATCGCCGACCGCGTCGGCGTGCTCTATGCCTTCGAGTTCGTCGAACTCGGCCCGACCGAGGAGATCCTGGAGGACGCGGCTCACCCCTACACGCGGAAACTCCTGAAGTCGACGCCGAACCTTGAGTCGCCGATCGAGAACATGCGGCCGGTCGAGGGGTCGGCGCCGGATCCGGTAAACGTCCCCGAGGGCTGTTCGTTCCACCCGCGCTGTCCGCTCGCCGACGACCAGTGTATCGAACAGGATCCCGGCCCGTACGACGCCGGCGACGGCCGGTTCGTCCACTGTCACCACTGGGAGCACGCCGCCGAGGAGATCCCGATGGACGAGTTCACCGACCCCGACGCCGGCGCGCCGAGCCGCGCGGCCCGGGAGACGGTCGACCGCGGCGGCGAGGACCCGGTGCTGTCGCTCGACGACGTCGAGGTCCACTTCGACCAGGAGTCGGGCATGCTCGACTTCTTCGACGACGCGCCGCCGGTCAAGGCGGTCGACGGCATCGACCTCGACATCTACGAGAACGACGTGGTCGTGCTGGTCGGCGAGTCCGGCTGCGGGAAGACGACGCTGGGCAAGACCGCCGTCGGCCTCCAGCGGCCGACCGGCGGCAGCGTCGAGTACCGCGGCCACGACATCTGGGACGTGCGCGACGGCGACGGCGACGGGTCGATCGCCTGGAGCGAGATCCGCCGCTCGCTGCAGATCGTCCACCAGGACCCCGGCAGCGCGCTGAACCCCCACCGCCGCAACAACAAGATCCTGGAGGCGCCGCTGAAGCGCTGGCACGACGACCTCGACGGCAACGACCGCCGCCAGCGCGTCCTGAGCATGCTCGAACACGTCGGGATGACGCCGCCCGAGGACTACTACGAGCGCTACCCCCACCAGCTGTCGGGCGGGGAACAGCAGCGCGTCGCGCTCATCCGCGCGATGCTGATGAACCCCGAGGTCATCCTCGCCGACGAGCCCGTCTCGGCGCTCGACGTGAGCCTCCGCGTCGAGATGATGGACCTGCTCATCGAGCTGCAGAACATGTTCGACACGTCGTACCTGTTCATCAGCCACGACCTCTCGAACGCCCGCTACATCGCCGAGCGGACCGGCGGGCGCATCGGCGTGCTCTACCTCGGCGAACTGGTCGAGATCGGGCCGCCCGAGCAGGTCATCAACAACCCCCAGCACCCCTACACGCAGGCGCTGCGCTGGGCGACGCCGGAGCTCGACCCCGAGGAGGAGCGGGCCGAGGAGTCGCCGATCCGCGAGATCGACATCCCGGACCCGACGAACCCGCCCAGCGGCTGCCGCTACCACACCCGCTGCCCGGAGGCCCGCGAGGTCTGCGCCGAGCAGACCCCCGGCTCGTACGCGGCCGAGGACGGGAGCGACCTCCACCGCGGGGCCTGCTTCCGGATGGTCGACGACCACGAGTACTGGTCGAGCGAGTCGATCGTCGACGAGGACGAGACGGGCTTCGACGCCGGCGCCGACGACGCCGCCGGCACCGCCCCCTCGGACGACTGACGACGTTCGTCCCTCCATCGAATGCCGTTTCTACCGCGAGCATCGGCGATCAGCCGACACGCTCCGGCGACCGCGACGCGCTCAGTCGGTGAGCGACCAGCGCACCGTCACCCGGCCGTCGTCGAGCGCCTCGCTGTACTCGACTCTGAGGTCGCTCCGGTCGGCGTCCAGGGGCACGTCGGTCGGGAGGTCGCCCTCGCTGACCGCGCCGGCGGCGAGGTCGCCGCCGCGGTAGCGGTCGCGGTTGTCGCCGGCGTAGTGGTGTGAGAACTCCTGCTCCCCGCGGAAGAGGGCGATGTCGGAGATCAGCGGCGCCCGCGCCGTCTCGTCGGCGGTGTTCTCCGCCCGGAGCGTCCCGACGGCCCACTTCTCGCCGTCGGTCGGCGCGAGGGTCGTCTCCCCGTCCTCGCCCTCGTAGGTGTACGCCTCGGCGAACTCGGCGGCCTCGACCGAGAGGGCGACGCCGTTCGGGAGCGTGTGCGCCTCGCCGAGCGATAGCTCCCGGGCGACGAAGCGGGTCCGCGCGACGGGGTCGGCCTCGGCCAGCCGGTACGAGGCCGGTTCGACGTGGTCGTTCGGCGGGAGGTCGACGGTCTCGGTGACCGACTCGCCGGCTGGGACGGCCGCCGACACCGTCCTCCCGGTGGTCGCCCAGGCGCCGGTCCCGATCCGCGCCTCGACGGGTGCGGAGAACTGTCCCTCACGTCCGCCGGCGTTCTCCAGCGTCACCGAGAGCGTCCCGTTCGTTCCGATCTCGATCCCGGAGGGGGCCGACACGTCGGTCACCTGGACCGAGGGGGGCGCGGCTGTCGGCGTCTCGGTCGGTGTGTCGGTTGGCGATTCCGCGGGTGTGTCGGTCGCCGTCCCGGCCCCGTCGGTGGGCGTCCCGGAACTGCCGGCCTGTCCGCACCCGGCCGTGACTGCCGCTGCTGTCGCGAGAAAGGCGCGCCGGTCCATACCCGTGGGTCACGGTGTCACACAAAGGGTCTTTCGGTGGGTCGACGGAATCGTTAACACACGGCGGGGAGAACCACCGTGCAGATGGAGATCAGCGATATCGAGACGGTCGCGTTCACCTGCGAGTCCGCGAAGGCGCGCGACGGGAAGGGCCACGCCCATCCCGGCCCGCCGGTCGAGCGGGTCCGGCGGATCACCCGGGTCGCCGTCGACGGCGGGCCGGACGGCTACTGCCTCGGCGGCGACCCGGCGACCAACGAGTTCGCGAGCGACGCGCTGGCCGGCGAGGACCCCCGCGAGCGCGAGCGGATCCGCCGGCGGCTCCGCCGCTCCGGGCGACTCAGGCGGAGCACGCTCTCCGAGACGACGGTGTCGCGGGTCGACTGCGCGCTGTGGGACGCCGCGGGGAAGCACTACGGCGAACCGGTGTACCGGCTGCTGGGCGGCCACCGCGAGCGGGTCCCCGCCTACGCGAGCACGATGGTCGGCGACGACGACCCCGACGGGCTGGGGACCCCCGAGGCCTACGCCGACTTCGCGGAGACGCTCGTCGACCGCGGGTACCCCGCGGTGAAACTCCACACCTGGATGCCGCCGTACGACGCCGACCCCGAGCGGGTTATCGCCGCCTGCCGCGCCGTCCGCGAGCGCGTCGGTCCCGGGGTCGAACTGATGCTCGACTCCCATCACTTCTACACGCGGACCGAGGCCAGGCGCATCGGCGACGCGCTCGCCGACCTGGCGTTCGCGTGGTTCGAGGAGCCGATGGACGAGCACTCGGTCGGGTCCTACGAGTGGCTGACCGACGAGGTCGACGTGCCCGTGGTCGGCCCCGAGACGGCCGAGGGCGGCGCCCAGACCCGCGCGGAGTGGCTCCGGCGCGACGCCGCGGACATCGGCCGGGTCGGAGTCCACGACGTGGGCGGGCTCACGCCGGCGCTGAAGGCGGTTCACGCCTACGAGGCGTTCGGCGTCGAGTGCGAGCTCCACGGCGGGAACCTGCCGAACCTGCACCTGCTCGCCGCGATGGCCGAGTGCGGCGAGTACTACGAGCGCGGGCTGCTGCACCCCGACTACGACTACGACGGCGCCCGGCCGTTCCTCGCGACGCCGCTGGACCAGCTGGACGACGACGGGTGCGTCCGCGTCCCGCAGTCGCCGGGGCTGGGCTACGACTTCGACTGGGACTTCGTCGAAGCAAATCGGGTGGAGCCATGAGCGCCGCCGACGGACCCGACCGCGACGACCCGCCCGACACCGCCCACCTCGCGCTCGTCTGCTCGACGGCTGGCGACGGCGACTCGGGCGTCTACGCGTACGGCTACGACGCCGAGTCGGGGACCCTCTCCGCGCTGGCGACCACGCCCGTCGAACACCCGATGTACCTCGCCGTTCACCCCCAGGAGGACCGCGTGTACGTCGCCGACCGGACCGACGGCGGGACGGTGACGGCGTTCGCCGCCGACCGGACCGACGGGTCGCTCGACCGCCGCGCCGACCGGTCGAGCGAGGGCGTCGGCCCCTGCTACGTGAGCGTCGACCCGGCGGGCCGCTACGCCTTCGTCGCCAACTACGGGGGCGGAACTGCGGCGATGTACCCCCTCGACGACGCTGGCGACCTCGGCCCGGCCTGTGACGTGGTTCACCACGAGGGGAGCGGGCCGGTCGCCGACCGCCAGGCCGAGCCGCACCCCCACTCGGCCGTGCCGGGGCCCGACGGCCGGTACCTCTACGTGCCCGACCTGGGGACCGACGAGGTGGCGGTCTACCGGATCGACGCCGACGACGACCGGCTCCGCCCGGCCGAGCCGGCGGCCGTGGCCCTGCCGCCCGGCACGGGACCGCGCCACCTCGCGTTCGACGACGCCGGCGAGTACGGCTACCTGGTCGGCGAACTCGACTCCACGGTCGCCGCGCTCTCGCGTGACGCGGCGACCGGCGCGCTGGAACCCGTCGCGAGCGCGAGCACGCTTCCGGAGACGGCCGGAGGGGCCGAGAACTCGCCGGCCGACGTGCACGTCCACCCGGCCGGGTGGGTGTACGTCTCGAATCGCGGTCACCGGAGCATCGCCGTCTTCGAGGCGACCGGTGGGGACCTCCGACCGCTCGACCGCGCGGCGACGGGCGGCGCGAACCCGCGGGACTTCGCCGTCGCGCCCGACGGGCGCCACCTCCTCGTCGAGAACCGGGACGGCCACGAGGTCGTCACCTTCGCGGTCGGGGCGGACGGCCGGCTGGCCGAGCGGGCCCGCTGCGACGTGCCCAAGCCGACCTGTCTCGGGTTCCTGGCCCGGGAGTGAGGCCGAGCCCGCGAGCGTCCCGGTCGGGACCGCCGGGAGGGGCAGTTTTATTCGCGGGCGCGCCGACCTAGCGAGCGCATGGAATCGTTCGAATCCGACGACGGACACGTAGTCGTCCGTCTGGACCGCGGCGACATGGCGCTGGAATCGATCGAGGCGGCCTGCGAGGCCCACGACGTGGACACCGGCGCGGTGGTGTCGGGGATCGGCACGTTCAGCAACCTCAACATCCACTACGTCGACCGGACCGACCTGCCCGACGAGCAGGCCGCCCGAAACGTCGACCTCGAACTCGAAGGGTCGTGGGAGGTCACGAATATCGGCGGCGCTATCGCCGACGGGGAACCGCATCTCCACGTGACGGCGTTCAACGGGGAGCGGACCGTCGGCGGCCACCTGGAGGAGGGCTGCGAGGTGAACGTCCTCGGGGAGTTCACGATCCGGAAGTTCGAGGGGCTGTCGCTGACGCGGGAACCCGGCCAGCACAACGTCTCGCAGTTGACCGAGCGGTAGCCGCCTCGATCCCCTTCCTCACCGCCGGCGCCACCAGATGAGGACGCGACCCGCGACGCCGAGGACCACGAGCGCCGTCCCCCACACCAGGAAGATGACCGCCCAGACGGCGGAGATCCCGCGTTCGAGGAACCCGACCCGGATGGCCATCTCCAGCAGGACGGAGAGGGCGAAGAGTATGGCACCCAGCGTCGCTACCTTCGCCAGTACCGACTCTCTGAGTTCGGTCACCGCTCGCCGGCCGAGCCCGCTCGCGCCGCTCGGGTTGGTACGTGTCGCCATTACGCGTACGTCCGGCACACTGGTATATATCGGTTTGGGTTACCGCGGCGCCAAAAGGTAACTATTTCTGATATTTAAGTAAAGGTTTTTGTATCGAGGTTTCGAAGGCGGAAGCGTCCCGTTCCCCACCGGGACGACGCACTGTCAGACAACCGATACCCACCCACTCCGCACGGATTCACTCGCGGACCCCCCACGTTCGCGATGCCGCCGGTCGCGGACCGGAACCACTGTCAGGATCCGACCGTCGGTCGACCGACGGCGCCGCGCCCGCACGCGTCCCTCGCTGGCGCGGTGCGCGGCGCCGGACCGGTTGCGGGTGTACCACCCACCCGCGTTCTCGCGAGGCGCTACCCGCTCCCCGGCAGCCGCGCTGTCCGCGAAACGGTCCGTCGAAAATCCGTCGCGTAGCGACCGGTCCGTAGCACAGTCGGTCCGTCGAACGGTGGCCGCGTCAGGCGGGCGGCCCGTCCCACTCGTCGCCGTCGTCCTGCGGGTTGTAGTCGATGCGCGACCGGGCGTGTTCGAGGTCGAACCAGCGGCGCTGGTTGTCGCTGACGCCGTAGAAGGTCCCGAACTCGACGGTCTCGTCGTCGAGGCAGCACTCGACCTCGTGGGCGAAGTCCCGGCGGGACTGCCAGGTGCACTTCATCCGCGCGACGGCCCGCTCGTACTCCGGGCTCCCGCGCTCCCAGTCGCCGTCGTCGACGCCGGACTCGGCGTTGCCGTAGGGGTGGTCGTACTCTGGCATGTTGACCGTGCCGACGCGGAGGTTGTACACCCGCTTGGGGTACTCGAACGCCTCGACGTAGTAGCGGGCCAGGTCCTCGCCGAAGCTCTTGGAGGCGCCGTAGTACGAATCGGGGCGGACCGGATCGGTGTGGTCGACGACGAGGCTGTAGTCGCGTTCGTACAACTCGGGGGCGTGCTCGGTCTCGTAGAGCCCCACGACGTGGTTCGTCGAGAGGAAGACGAACGTTTCCAGCTCCTCCTCCCGGGCGGCCTCCAGGGCGTTGTACGTCCCGACGATGTTGGGCTCGAACACGTCGGTCCAGTCGCCGCTCGGGCTCGGGTAGGCGGCCATGTGGACCATCGCGTCGCGGCCCTCGGCGGCCTCGCGGAGTTTCCCCTTCTCCGTGACGTTGCCGACGATCGTGTCGTACCCGCCGTAGGGGTGGTCGTCGGGCCGGTCGGAGCGGTTGTAGTAGGTGAACTCGTAGCGGTCGTCGCCGTCCAGGTGGTCGATCAGCGCGGTCCCGCACCGACCGTACGCACCGGTGACTAACACGTCCATACCACATCCCGGACGCGTCCGCCTATCAAAATATCGGTCCCGGAGCGCTTCTCGCTCCACGCCGGCGACAGTCCTCCGACCCGCTAGAAACTCAGTCCGCGCGGTAGCGTTCGACGGCGTCCTCGTCGACGGAGACGCCGAGGCCGGGCTCCTGGGGGACGGCGAGGGTCCCGCCGCTCGGGTCGAGCGGGGTTTCGAGGATGTCCTCGCGCAGCGGGTTGGGGCTGCGGTCGAACTCGACCATCATCGGGTCGGGGACGTTGCGGGTGTGGGGGTAATCGGAGACGCTGGCGGCGAACTGCACCGCCGCGGCCAGCCCGACCGCGCTGTTCCAGATGTGCGGGCGCACCCCGACGTTCTCGGTCGACGCGAGGTCGGCGATCCGGCGGGCCTCCGAGAGGCCGCCGCAGCGCGCCAGGTTCGGCTGGACCACGTCGACGAGCCGGTCGTCGATCAGCCGCTTGAACTCGAAGCGACCGTAGTGGGCCTCCCCGGCCGCAAGCGGTACGTCCGTCCGCTCGCGCAGCTCGCGGTAGCCCGAGCGGTTCTCCGGCGGGACCGGCTCCTCGACCCAGGTGAGGTCGTACTCCGCGATCTTCCGGATCGACCGGATCGCCTGGTCGGGCCGGTAGTTGCCGTTCATGTCGACCATCAGGCGGGCGTCGTCGCCGAGGACCTCCCGGGCCGTGCGGACCCGCTGCTCGTCGGTCTCGGGGTCGGCGCCGATCTTGATCTTCGCCGCCTCGAACCCCTCGTCGACGGCCTCGCGCATCGGCTCCGCGATCGGTCTGTCGCGCTCGGTGTAGTACATCGTCGAGGCGTAGGGGAGCAGCTCCTCGCGCTCGCGGCCGCCGAGCAGGCGGTGGACGGGGCGGCCGAGGGCCTTCCCGCGGATGTCCCAGCAGGCCACGTCGACGGCGCTGACGACGCTCTGGGCGAAGACGCTCCCGCCGAAGTGGTACGGGTCGGTGTACGACCGGGTCGCGAGCGACTCCGAGTCGAAGGGGTCCATCCCGACGACATCGTCGCGGAACAGTTCGTCGACGACCGACCGGACGATAGCCCCGGGCGCGAACGCCTCGCCCCAGCCGACGGTGCCGTCGCCGGTCTCCAGCCGGAGCAGCGTTGTCGCCCGGTCGTGGCCGAACCCGCGCGCGTCGCCGAGTCCCTCGCCGTCCGGGAGCGTGTGCGAGAGCCCCACGACTTCCAGGTCAGTGACCTCCATGTCCATGTGCCACAGCGATACCGCGCGGCGCATATAGCTTGCGGGCCGCGGGGCGGGAGCCCCGTCGCCCGCCGGGTGGCCGGGACACCCCACGCCGACACCGACGTACCGACGGCCCCGCGGCTCCCACGCGGCGGGAGCCCGGTGAACGTTTATTATCGCGGTCGTCCAACGGGTCGTATGGACGCCACGAGACTGCGGAGTAGCTTCGAGACTGTCGCGTTCACCACCGCCGTCCCGTTCGACCGCGCGGGCGGCGCAGTCGACCACGAGGCGCTCGCCGACAACCTCTCGGGGATGTACGAGGCCGGCGCGCGGCTGTTCGTCCCCTGCGGGAACACCGGCGAGTACTACGCCCTGACCGACGAGGAGCGCGTCGCGGTCGTCGAGACGCACGTCGAGGCGACCGGCGACGAGGCCACCGTGGTCGGCGGCGCGGCCGGCAACGTCCGCGAGGTGCTCGACCTCGCGGCGGACTACGAGGCGGCCGGCGCGGACGCGCTGATGGTGATGCACCCAGACCACACCTACGTCCACGAGCGCGGGCTGGCGGAGTACTACCACGCCATCTGCGACGGGACGGATCTGGGCGTCGTCATCTACAAGCGCGGTCCCGAGGTCACCCGGAACGTCCTGATCGAGCTGTCGGAGCGCGACGAGGTGGTCGCGGTCAAGTTCGCCGTCGCCGACGTCAAGGAGTTCGCCCAGACCGTCCAGGACGCCGACGGCGCGGTCACCTGGATCAACGGCATCGCCGAGCGCTACGCCATCCCGTTCGCCGTCGAGGGCGCCTCGGGGTACACCACCGGCGTCGGGAACTTCGTCCCGCGGGTGACGCTGGCGCTGTTCGAGGCCATCGAGAAGGAGCAGTACGACCGCGCCCGGCGGATCCAGCAGGCGCTGCGCCCGCTCGAAGACCTCCGGGAGGAGCCCGGCGAGGGCAGCTCGGTCCCGAACGGCAACAACGTCCCCGTGATCAAGGCGGGCCTCGACCTCGCCGGCTACGAGGGCGGGGCGGTCAGGCGGCCGCTGGTCGAGCTGAGCGAGCGCGACCGCGAGCGACTCGAATCCCACTACGAACGGCTGGAGACCTGGACGCCGTCCCGTCCCTGATCGGCCGCTTGCGGGCTCGTCGTAGCCGATGGGTTTATCTAACAGGACATGGATCTTGGGATCATGCGTATGTCTGACGACCAGATACGGGAGCGTCTCAGAGGGGTTGCCGTCGGTCTTCTGACCCCGTTCGACGACTCCTCGGAAATCGACTACGACGAACTCGCGGAGAACGCGGGAGCGCTCTACGACGAGGGGATACGGACGTTTCTCGCCACTGCGAACATCAGCGAGTATCACTCCCTCTCCCAGGACGAGCGCGTCGACATCGCGAAGGCGAGCGTCGAGGCGCTGCCCGAGGACGCCTGCGTCCTGGCCGGCGTCGGCGGGAGCACCGCGGACGCGACGGAGCTGATCCGGGCCTACGACCGCCACGGGGTCGACGCGATGATGGTCATGCCCCCGGACCACACCTACCTCCACGAGCAGGGCCTGATCGAGTACTACGAGGCGCTCGACGCCGCGAGCGACCGCCCGCTGGTCCCGTACGTCCGCGGGTTCGACCCGTCGGTCGACTACCTCGCCGACCTGACCCGCGTCGACGGCGTCGTCGGCGTCAAGTACGCGCTGGAGGACGCCGTGAAACTCGGCGCGGGGATCGCGGCGGGCGCCGACGACGTGGTCTGGGTCGACGGCCTCGCCGAACCGTACGCGGTCGCGTTCTGGGCCGAGGGCGTCGAGGGGTTCTCCGCCGGGGTCAGCAACTTCCGCCCGGAGGTCGGCCTCGCGCTGTTCGACGCCCTGCAGGCCGAAGACTGGGAACGGGCCCGCGAGCTACGCAACATCTGTCTCCCCTACCAGCGGTTCCGCGACGAGACCGGGCAGCAAAACACCATCCCCGGCGCCTCCAGCGTCGCCGCGGTCAAGGAGGGCCTGGAACTCGCCGGCCTCAACGGCGGCGACGTGCGCGAGCCCATCCGACCGCTGACGCCCGACCAGGAGGAGCGGGCCGCCGAACTCTACGACCGGCTCGACGACGACATCAACCGACTCATCGAGTAGCGCCGGCACGGACCCGGCCGCACAGCACCGCCGCTCCTCGTTCTCTCTCTCCACGCATCCCTCAGGCGGGACAGTCCTCGTGCAGTTCTCCGACGTAGTTCTCTGACGTAGTTCTCCGCCGGGTCACGACCGCCGAACTCGGCCGCCCGGCGTCGTCGCTACTCGTCGTCGTAGTGGAACTCGGTCCACGGCCCGTCGACGAACGGGTACTCCTCGACGACGTCGAGGTCGACCTCGATACCCAGGCCGGGACCCTCGGGCACCGAGAGGACGCCGTCGTCGATGTCGGGCTGGCCCTCGATCAGGTCGAACGCGAGGTCGAAGGGGTACATCCCGGGGTCGCCGTCCACGTCGGCCAGCGCGGGGTCGTCCTCGAAGACGGGATACTCCAGCAGCCGGGTGTCCGGGGCGGCGGCGACGAGGTGGGCGTTGGCGGCGAGGCCGATCCACGTCCCGAAGTTGTGCGGGACGAACTCGACGTCGTCACGACCGGCGCAGAACTCGACGGCGGCCCGACAGCCGGTGAACCCCTCGTGGTGGCGCACGTCGCCCTGGAGGAACGAGACGGCGCCGGTCTCCCCGAGTTCGACGAGGCCCTCGGGCGTCTCCTCGCTCTCGCCGCCGGCCAGCGGCGCGCCCGTCTCGGCCAGTTCCACGTACCCCTCGTGGTCGTCCGGTTCGACCGGCTCCTCGACCCAGCAGGCGCCGCGCTCGCCGGCGTGGGCGATCAGGTCGCGCACCGTCTCCCGTCCGTACGCTTCGCCGAGTTTCCACCACGTGTGCACGTCGAGCATGAACTCGGTCTCGGTCAGCCGGTCGGCGAGCAACTCGACCGTCCGGCGGTCGCCGTCGGGACCGATCCCGGGGCGGTACTTGTAGCCGAAGAAGCCCAGATCCTCGATGAGCTCCGCCTGGTCGGCGAAGCCCTCCGGTTCCATGTACATCCCGGCGCTGGCGTAGAGGGGGAGTTCGAGCGTCGGGTCGGTGCCGTACTCCTCAGCGAGCAGCTCGTAGACCGGGACGCCGTGTTCCTTCCCGCGGAGGTCCCACAGCGCCACGTCGACCGCCGAGATGGCCTCGGTCACGTCGCCCGCCGGGACCGACCCCTCGCGGATCAGATCGTGGGCCTCGGGGATCGCCTCGATCCGCTCGCCTTCGAGCGCGTCGGCGACCGGTCCCGTCACGATGTCGGCGAAGGTGCCCTGCGAGTCGCCCTCGAAGTACTCCGTCATCGCGGAGCTGCTCGCGCCGGCGGTCGCGAACCCCTGTCGGCCGTCGGCCGTCTCGACGACGACGAGGACCACGTCCCGCTTCAGCAGCCGGCGGGTCCCGCCGTGGAACCGCCGGTCCTGCGGCGGGTCGATCGGTGACGAGAGCGCGTAGCTGTCGACGCTGGCGATGTCCATACACGTCCACTCTCGCGTCGCCGCTTAAATCATGTGAGACCGGCGCCGTCCCCCTGCGTTCCGTAGTGGGGAACGAAAATCGGTGATTTACCGAAACTTTCCTGACACGACTGTCGGAACGCCCGCCTCGGAATCCGGAATGATCCGGATAAAGCACCAATACCGGCCGAGAATACCGGAACTGGGGATTCGGATGTCGTTCTCTCCTGGGGAACGATATGTGCCGATACCGGCTGCGGGAAACTGGTTTCGGCCGTTCCCGGTGCCGCTGGATCGGACCGTCGGGAGCCCCGTCGCGGCGAACGCCGGCCGCTTTCGGGCACGTACGGCCGGTTCGCGGTCGCTGGAGTCGTCGCCCTCGCCGACGAGGGCGGTCGCCGGCCGTTCGGTAGGTGCGAATTCGGCCTTCGAAGCGCCGAGGGTCGACTTTTCGACGGAAATTCGCGTCCATCGGAACGCCGACAGGAACGGCTCGCGCGGCTGAACGCCGGTGAAGGGCGGATAGATTACATCAGTAGTGATGTAAGGGTTCGTGAGGCGGGAACCAGAGGCGCGCGGAAGCGGGCATCGGCGGTCGCCCGGGGTCGTCCGAACGCGAGTCGGTGGCATCTAACCGTGGGTGAGTGCGACGGAACGGCAAACACCGATTTACGCGGTGCGGTGGTGGGGACTGGTGATGGGCACCGAACCAGCCACGCCAGTAATCTCGATCCTCGAAGCCGTCGCGGCCGCCGACCGAACCGAAGCGCTCGACCTGCCGCCGCTGTCCGCGGCGGTGGACCCGGAGGCGCTCAACGCCCTGCTCGACCCCAGCGGGAACGCGAGCGCCCCGAAGCGCGTGACCTTCGACTACGCCGGTCGGACAGTCACCGTCCGCCGGGACGGCGGTGTCGTCGTGGACCCGCCGCGAGCGTCGGCCGTCGACCGCCCGTCCGACACCGACGCCGCTCGGCAGGCGGGCGTGCGGGCGGACGAACCACTGGTCGAGTGACAGGTGGGACCGGTCGAACGAGAGGGGGAGCGCGTGACACGGGTCGACCCCGGCGGCGTCGTGTCGAAAGGACTTATTCCGACCGCTGCGAGGGGCCGGTATGACGCTACAGGTCACCGTCTGGAACGAGAACGTCCACGAGCGCGAGGAGCCGGCGGTCGCCGAGCGGTACCCGGACGGCATCCACGGGGCCGTCGCCGACGCGCTCTCCGAGCGCGGCTTCGAGACGCGCACGGCCACGCTCGACGAACCCGAACACGGGCTCCCCGAGACCGTGCTCGCGGAGACGGACGTGCTGGTCTGGTGGTCCCACTGCGCCAACGACGAGCTGAGCGACGAGGTCGCGGACCGCGTGGTCGACCGCGTCCACGAGGGCATGGGCTTCGTCCCGCTGCACTCCGGGAAGAACTCCAAGCCATTTAAACGGCTGATGGGGACCACGTGTAACATCAAGTACCGCCACGGCGGCGAGACCGAGCGGGTCTGGGTCGCCGACCCCGGCCATCCCATCGCCGACGGCCTCCCCGAGTCGTTCGAGATCCCCGCGACGGAGATGTACGGCGAGCCCTACGACGTGCCCGAACCCGACCGGACGGTGTTCATCTCGTGGTTCGAGGGCGGCGAGGTGTTCCGGTCGGGGCTGTGCTACCGGCGCGGTCGCGGCCGGATCTTCGCGTTCCGTCCCGGTCACGAGGAGTACCCGATCCTCTACCAGGACGAGGTCCAGCGGGTCATCGCCAACGCCGTCGGGTGGGCGGCGCCCACCGAGGGCAGCGACGCCGTCTGGGGCGAGGTCGAACCCGCGAACCGCGAGGACTGAGCTCCCGACCGTCGCCTGGACTCTCGACCCCGACCGACCCTCGGACGCGACCGCGGGTCAGTTCCCGACGCTAGATATCGACGACCAATCAGACGTAAACCATTTTAACTTCGGTTGTAACGAACACGTATCTAGCATATACTAGAAAATGTTTATCCAACGTCCATTTGTGCGGTCTGTTGTGGTACACGATGACAGACCACGATAGACGCACGTTCCTCCGGGCCCTCGGGCTCGGGACGACAGGCGCACTGGCGTCGACCTGCGCGGCCGGCAGCGTCGCGGGGGCGACGACGATAACGGTCGAGGGCGCGGGCTACGACATCTGGTCGGCGACCGACGAGTTCCACTACTACTACACGGAGGTCGAGGGCGACTTCGACGTGACCGTCCGGGTCGACAGCCTGGCGGACACCGACGACTGGGCGCGCGCGGGCCTGATGGTCAGGCAGACGCTGAACGACGACGCCGAGCACGCGATGATCCGGAAGACGCCCGGCCACGAGACCTCCGTCCAGTGGCGGTCGGACGACGGCGTGGACGCACAGAGCACCACGTCGGGCGGGACCGACGAGGCGGAGGTCGCCGGCGGGACGCTGGCGGCGGACTGGCAGCGGCTCGTCCGGTCGGGCGAGACCATCGAGGCCTACGGGTCGACCGACGGGAGCGACTGGACGCTCATCGCCGACATCTCGCCGGGGGAGATCGACTTCGCCGGGAGCGCCTACGTCGGGCTGGCCGTCTGTAGCCACGACCAGGGGACGCTGACGACCGCGCAGTTCTCGAACCTCGCCGGGCTCTCCCCCGACAGCAACGGGGACATCGGCGACGTGGAGGTCGCGGGCAGCGTCGCCACGGATTCGGGAGACGGCGGCACCGGCGGCGACACCGACCCGGTCGTCTCGACGGGCTCGGCGTCCGAGGTCGACACGTCGTCGGCGACGCTCGCGGGGAGCGTGGACGACCTGGGCGGCGCCGCGTCGGCCGAGGCGGCCTTCGAGTACCGCGAGTCGGGCGGCGACTGGACGGCGACGCCCGGACAGTCGCTGTCGTCGCCGGGGAGCTACAGCGAGCCCGTCTCAGGGCTCGCGGGCGGGACGGACTACGAGTTCCGCGCGACCGCCGCTGCCAGCGACGGCGACACCGCGACCGGGTCGACGAACACCTTCACGACCGGGAGCGACGACGGCGGGGACACCACCCCGTCCGGGGAGGGGTCGTACGTCCACTACGAGGACGGCTTCGCCGACGCCTCGTGGTTCGACGACGGCGTCACCGTCCACCGGGTGACGGAGGCGACCCGGAGCGCGCTCGAAGACGCCGTGCAGGCGAGCGGCCCGCGGCTGGTCGTCTTCGAGACCAGCGGGACGATCGACCTCGGCGGGGACCCGCTCGAAGTGACGAACGACCGCTGCTGGATCGCCGGCCAGACGGCGCCCTCGCCGGGGATCACGCTCACGCAGGGGCTGTTCCAGGTCAGCGCGAACGACTGCGTCGTCCAGCACGTCCGCTCGCGGGTCGGGCCCGGTGACAGCGGGTCGATTCAGGGCAACGACTCGATCAACAGCGCCGACGGGACGACGAACAACATCTTCGACCACTGCACGGCGTCGTGGGGCGTCGACGAGTGCATGTCCGTCGGCTACGACACGACCGACACGACCCTCTCGAACTGCCTGGTCTACGAGGGGCTGTACGACCCCTACGGCGACGGCTCGGACCACAACTACGCGACGCTGGTCGGCGACGGCGCCGACAACGTCGCGCTGCTGGGCAACGTCTGGGCGAAGACGCGCGGCCGCGTCCCGCGACTGAAGTCCGGCACGCGCAGCGCCGTCGCCAACAACGTGATGTACTTCTTCAACGAGGCGACGAACATGGACGACGACACGGAGGCGTCCATCGTCGGCAACGTCTACGCCCCGCAGGACCTCGGCGACACCGTCATCGAGGGCGGCAACGCCTACCTCGCGGACAACGTGACCGACCCCGAGTCGACGCCGCTGACCGGCGGCACCTCGGAGCTGTCCTCGCGGCCGCTGTGGCCGAGCGGGTTCTCCGCGATGCCCGCGGGCGACGTGGAGAGCCACAACCTGAGCTACGCCGGCGCCCGCCCGGCGGACCGGACGAGCAACGACTCGCGGATCGTCTCGGAGATCGAGAACCGCGCCGGCGACCCGTACACCGACTCGCCGTACGACTACTGGATCGCCGACCACGAGGAGGTCGGCGGCTACCCGCAACTGCCCGAGAACACCCGCTCGCTGTCGGTGCCGGACAGCGGCCTGCGCGAGTGGGTCGACCAGTGGGCGCTGGCGGTCGAGGACCCGGACGCCAGTCCGCCCTGAGCGACCGGGGGACCCCTCCCGCCGTGCGGGCGGCGGTCGCGTCGACGCCGGGCGCTCGACTATCGATCGACGGAACCGGTTGCCCGACCGGCCCGGTCGCCGGACCGGACGGGCTCCCGGACCGAACCCGGTCGCCCGTGCCCCCACCCAAACGTTCAATTGCGTGTGTCCCGCTGTGTGGGGTATGTACGAGCTAGCGGCGCGTCGCTCGGTCGCCCAGCCGCCCGAGTGGGCGACGCGCCAGCGGGCGCTGTTCGACTGCTTCGAGCGCGCGGTCGACGACTTCGTCGACGACTACCTCGACGAGAACGGGGAACCGTACTGGCCGCCCGACGACCACGTCGGCGTCGACGGCTACGACGACGTGATCGAGGGCTTCTACAACTGGCCGCTCGTCTACGCGATGGGCGGCGACGAGTCGCTGCTGACCCGCGCCCGCGACGCCTACGAGGGGGCGCTGGCCCGCTTCGAGCGGACGGACACGCCCCACGGCCACCCGATGGTCGTCGACGAGTTCGAGCAGTGTCGGGACTGGTTCCACCTCGGCGAGGGCAACCTCTTCACCTACAACATGGGGCTGGCCGCGCCCGGCGACGACCTCGTCGTCGAGCGCGCGACCCGCTTCGCCGACATGTACCTCGCCGACAGCGACCTGGACAACTACGACGCCGAGCAACGGCTCGTCCGCGCGCCGATGAACGGCAGCGCAGGCCCGGAGTACAGCGACCTCTCGGCGTTCGGCGCGCAGTCGACGTTCGGCGGCTACGGCGCCGACTACCGCTGGGCGAGCCACGGCCTCCCCTGGCGGGACCTGGAGTTCGACAACGCGACCGAACTGCTGGACCCGGACAACGAAGGGCGGCTGTTCGAGGTCTACGAGGAGCGCTGTTCGAAGGGGGACGTCCCCCTCAATCTCGCCATCTCCAGCCTGATGACCAACGCCTACCTCCACACCGGCGACGACGACTACCGGGAGTGGGTCACGGAGTACCTGGAGGCCTGGCGCGACCGCGTCGACCGCAACGACGGGATCATCCCCGACAACGTCGGCCTCTCCGACGAGATCGGCGAGTACACCGACGGGAAGTGGTGGGGCGGCATGTACGGCTGGTCGTGGGGCGGCTGGCACTACGTCGGCGTCGGCACCACGACCGCCGCCGAGAACGCCACGCTCCTGACGGGCGACCGCGACCACCTCGACTTCCACCGCCGGCAGCTCGACCACCTCGTCGACGAGGGGATCGAGCGGGGCGACACGCTCTACATCCCCCACAAGTACGGCGGCGAGGGCGACTACCACTACAACGGCTCGGGCCTGCGCGAGGACGACGGGGAGATCCTGTGGCGCGACGGCTGGTACGAGTTCAAGCCCCACCGCGACGACCCGTACCTGTTCCACCTCTGGTACATGTCGCTGGACGAGGCCGACCGCGAGCGGGTCGAACGGCTCCGGGACTGGGGTTCCCGCGAGTGGAAGCAGGTCGACGTGCGCCCCTCGTCGAAACACGGCGCCGGCAACGAGTGGCCCTGGCTCGCCTACCTGGAGGGGGAGTTCCCCGAGTTCCCCGAGCGGGTGCTGGAGGCGAACCGCACGCACGCCCAGGAGCTACTCGACGGGATGCGCGAGGAGGGCCGCGAGCCCGACACGCTGAACGAGGACTACCTGCGGGACCGCAACCCCGTCTTCCACCGCGGCCTGCTCAACCTCACGATGGGCGCGCCACAGCCCGTCTACTACGGCGGGCTGGTGATGGCGCAGGTCCGCCACTTCGACCCGGGCCGCGAGCGCCCCGGGCTCCCGGCGGGCGTCGCCGCGCTCGTCGAACGGATCGACTCGGAGGGGATCGACCTGACGCTCGTCAACACCGGGCCCCGGGACCAGGAAGTGGTCACGCAGGCCGGCGCGTACGGCGAACACGAGTTCACCGCCGTCGAAGTGGACGGCGAGGCACCCGACGCAGGGACGGGAGCAGAGGGCGGCGCGGACACCGAGGGCGACGCGGATCCGGGGACCGGTGCGGGAGCGGACGCGCTCCGGGTCGCGCTGCCGAGCGGGACGCGCGTCTCGGTCTCGGCGGCGATGGACCGGTTCGTCGACGACCCGACGTACGCCGCCCCGTGGGACCGGGCGTAGAGACGGCCGAACGGCGGTCTACGCGAACTTCGTGTTGAGTTCGATGACGTTGGCGGCCCGTTGCACCTGGTCGGAGAGTTCGTCGTGGATGCGGTCGACGGTGAACCGGCTGGACGGGCCGGTGATGCTCACGGCGCCCAGGACGGTCTCCTCGTTTTTGACCGGCGCGGCGACGCAGCGCAGCCCCTCGAAGTTCTCCTCGTCGTCGATGCCGTAGCCGCGCTCGCGGATCTCCGCGAGCTCCTCGTACAGCTCCTCGGCGCTCGTGACGGTCGTCGGCGTCAGCTCCTCGTAGCTCTGGGCCTGGACGATCTCCTCGGTGCGCTCCTCGGGGAGGTAGGCGAGGATCGTCTTGCCGAGCGACGTGGAGTACATCGGCTGCTGGGTGCCGACCCGCGAGGCCGTCTCGACCCCGCGCTCGCCGGTCGTCTTGTAGAGGTACGAGACCTTGCCGTGTTCCTCGATCCCGAACTGGGCGATCTCGCCGGTCTCCTCGGCGAGCGTGTCCACCTCGCTCTTGATGACGTCGTAGTTCCCGACCTGGTCGCGGACGTGGGTCGCCATGTCGAGGATGCGGAGGCTCAGCCGGTAGCCGTCGCCCTCGCGGACGAGGATCTCGCGGTCCTCGAGCGTCCGCAGGTGGCTGTGGATCGTGCTCTTGGAGTGGTCGAGCTCGTCGGCCAGCTCCGTCACCCCCGCACCGCCCTTCTCCTGGAGGACGTCGATGATATTGAACGCTATCTCCACCGACCGGATCGTGCGTCCGGGCCCGTTCCGCGCGGCGTTTGCCATACGTTCCCATATGGAGGACGACTACTTAAGGTGTTCGGCTCTGGGGAACCGTTCGCTCAGTTCGCAAGCAGGGGTCGGAGTTCGGCCGCGAGGCGTTCGGCCATCGTCGTCATCGCGCCGTCGCCGGGGTGGACCAGGTCCGTCGTGAGCCCGTCGATGCTCGGGAGCAACTCGGGCCCCTCCAGCAGGTGGACGTTGTCGTGTGGCGACTCGGCGACGACCTCGCGGAGCTCCGCGCGGAAGCGCTCGACCGTCTCGGCCTCCTCGTGGCCCTCGACCACGTCCCGGGAGCAGCGGAAGATCGTGATGCACGCGACCGGCTTGCCCGGGTGGGCGCTCGCGACGGTGTCGACGAGGTTCGCCGCGCGCTCGCGGAACTCTTCCGGGGAGAACGTGCCGACCATGTTGACCGAGACCGAGAGCGTCGCCACGTCCCAGTCGTCGCGCTCGGCGATGTGGTCGGCGATGGCCTCGTCGCAGTAGGCCGTCCCGCAGGAGCCGAGGTTGACCAGGTCGGCGCCGAGTCGCCGCGCTGTCCGGTTCACGTACGTCAGGTGCTCGCCCAGCGGCGCCTCCCCTTCGGTGATCGACGTGCCGTAGGCGAGATACCGGCGGTCGGGCAGCTCGTCGTCGTTCGGCGGCCGATATTCGCCGCTGGCCCCGTGGTACAGCGTGTAGCCGCCGCGGTGCTCACCGGGGAGACAGACCCGACAGACCCGCGGGTCGAGGGCGAGGTCTTCGGTCGCGGACGGTTTCAGCCGCGTCAGTTTCTCGGGCGTCTCCACCTCGATCGTCGTGGGTTCCGTCCCGATCTCGAACTCGTCGTAGCCCTGGATCGGGCCCCAGAACACGCGGACGGTCCCGCTGTCGGCGCTCCCGCCGGACTCCATCGAGAGGGTCAGCTCGACCGGCCCGTCGGGGACGAACCGGAGTTCGACGCCCGCGGGGTGGCGCATCCGCGACTGGGCCCCCTCGTTGAGGTCGGTCCTGACCGACTCGGGGACGCGCTGGATCAGCCGCCCGCCGTCGTCGTCCGGGGGCCGGAGCTCTCCGACGTTGTGGAACTGCATGCCGTCGACCTGCATACGTCGACCCCGCGGCGCGTCGCCATCAATGTACTGACCGCGGCGCGTGCGGCCGGGAACGACCGGGGACCGGCCGGACCGACAATCGGGCCAGCGCCGACGACCGGGACGGCCGGATCAGGAGAGCACGTCGGCGCCCGCGATGTCGTAGGCGTCGAGGTACTCCCGTTCGGCCTCGACGAGGTCCGCGAACAGTGCCTCGATCTCGGCGGGGTCCAGCGTGACGAGCGGCTCGTTGCGGAACGCCCGGAACGCCAGGTCCAGGTCGCCGGCGAAGCCGGCCTCGATCAGCGTCTCCTGGTTGGTGACGTGGGTCTCGACGAGGCTGCGGACCTGGTCGGGGAGCGGTCCGGCCGTCAGCGGCGTCACCGAGTCCTCGGTGAACAGAACGTTCGTCTCGACGACGCATCCCTCCCGGAGGTCGGGGATCTGCCCGCGGTTCGGGACGTTGACGTTGGACTTGACGGCCTCGCCGCCCAGCAGCGCGGCCATCAGGTCGACCATCTCCTCGTTCGGCGCGGCCACGTCGATGGGCTCGTCGCCGGACAGCAGCGCCTCGCGCTCGCGCTCGGCCTCGGGCCAGGACTCGACGCGGTACTCGCTGGGCGTGAGCCTGATCCCCCAGCGGTGGATGTCCTCGGGCGCCTCGACGGGGTCGAGATACCACGGGACGAACTCCGCGAGGTGCCGGTCCCCCGCGGCCGGCAGGATCCCGTACCGGCGGTAGAGGTCGAAGGTGACCTCGTGGTTGGTCGCGAAGACGCTCTGGTCGGCTACCTCGGGGTCCCCGGGCTCGTATTCGGGCGGGTCCCGCGCCGCGAGTTCGGCGTCGACGGCCTCGAAGAGGTCCGTCCCCCGCAGGCGCGCCTCGTCGATCCAGGTGAAGTGGTTGATGCCCTTGACCGTCACGTCCACCTCGTCGTAGGTCGCGCCCTCGACCCCGAGGTGTCGCTCGGCGAGGTCGGTCAGCCAGTCCTGGACGTGGTACACCTCGTGGCAGACCCCGACGGCGTTGATGTCGGGGTACTCCTCGTAGAGCGTGCGCGTGCAGACGGTCATCGGGTTGGTGAAGTTGAACACCCACGCGTCGGGACACTGCTCGCGGACGGCCGCGGCGATCTCCCGGTACTGCGGGATCGACCGCAGGGCACGGAAGGTGCCGCCCGGCCCGACGGTGTCGCCGACCGTCTGGTAGATGCCGTACTCCTGGGGGACGTCCAGGTCGTGTGCGAACGTCTCCGCGGGCGGGTCCTGGGTCGAACAGACGACGAAGTCGGCACCGTCGAGCGCCGCCTCCAGCGTCTCGACGGCCTCGTAGGTCCAGTCGCCGACCGCCTCGTCCTGGGCCTGGACCTTCCGGCCGAGCGCGGCGTTCGTCGCGGCGCTCTCGTAGTCGAGGTCGTAGAGCCGGACCTCGCCGGCGAACGCCTCGGTCAGCGCGAGCGCGTGCATCAGCTTCTCCGCCCAGTCGCGGCTCCCGCCGCCGACGAAGCCGATCACCACGTCGTCGGCACCGGTGACTCGTCCGTCGAGATCGTGCATATCCCCGGATGCGAGGGCGGGGGCATAAGCGCGCCCCTTCCGGATCCGCTCGCCTCCGGGCGCGGCCGACGAGCGACGTCGTCGACGGCGGGACCGCCGGGTCGACCGCCCGTGCTTTTACGGGTGCGGTCCTAACGGTCGCCGATGCGGTATCGTGCGCTGGGTATCGTCGTCCTCGTCTGTCTCGCCGGCTGTAGCGGCCTCTTCGCCGGCCCGGAAGGGAGCGATCGCGAGACGCTGACGCCGGCGCCCGTCCCGACCGCGACTCAGGCGACGGCGACCGAGACGCGAGCGCTCCCGCCGGGCGTCGGGGGCGACGGCGACCTGCGGCTGGACGCGCTGGTGGCCGCCCACCGGGAGGCGCTGACCGACCGGTCGTACGTCTGGCGCGAGCGGCGGGCGACGACCCGGGCGAACGCCACTGCGACCGAACCCCGTCCCGTCCGCGCCGCCCGCGTCGCCGCCGAGGACTGCTATCGTTTCTGGGCGGAGTCGTACACGGTCGACCTGGGGATGGAGACGCGGGTCGCGTACAACTACACGGAGTACGTGAGCGGCGGCGTCGGGCACGTGCGACTGGAGAACTTCCGGACGGACGCCTGGGAGTACTACCGCCTCCCGGCTCCGCCGGCGGGACAGCGGGTGGGGGCCGCGACCGGGCGGGCGATCCGTCGATACCTCCGGCTTCCTGCGGGGAACGTCACCGTCTCCGCGGGCCGCGTCGACGGCGAGCGGCGCTACCTCGTCGCCGGCGAGGGTGCTGGGCCGCCCCGCGTCGACGACGCACGCGACTACTCGGTCGCCGCTGTCGTCGACGGCGACGGACTCGTCCGCTCGCTGTCCGTCGGGTACCGCGCGGCCGGATTCGAGGACGCCAGACGCGTTCGATACGAGTTCACGCTCGAACGGTTCGGCAACGTGACCGTCGATCCGCCCCGGTGGTACGACGGGACCTGCTGACCGTCTCGGAACCCGACTGTCGTCTCCCTCCGACGGGAGCTCGATATTATATATTATATCAGAGGAGTTGCGAGAAGTATAAAAAATGTATTATTTCTCTCGCTCGTTCGGTTCCACGGTCGCGAGTCGTCTCTAGAACTCCCATTTCAGGGTATTTTGCCGTCGATCGCCGTATCTATAGGATCGACGGGGACGAGAGTCCACGTTCCCTCAGTTCCGTCGTCGAGTACGTCCCACACTGGCGATAGAAGCACCATATCACGGCTACTCGACGGGTACTCGGTCCAAGACCGGAGATCCAGCGAGCGTCGCGGTCGAAGACTCGTGTTCGAATTGGAACGCATACATATATGATTTCAAGGATAGATTCTAAATTTAGGTGAACCGGGAATAGAGGAACGGTGACGACTTCGCCGTCGACTCGGTCGGGCACCTGTCGGGACGGGACTGGGCAGGCCGACAGATCGAGGTGGGGGAGCCGGTTCCCGGAGGCGGGCCGGCGCACACTGGGTTTCCGGTGAACGACTCACTCGTCTCACTCGACAGCCCAGAGGAGGCCGGTGAGCGCGGTCGCCGCGGCGAACGCGGCGGCGAGCAGCCAGAACGCGGGCTGGAACCCGGCCGTCTCGGAGAGGTAGCCGACCAGGGCGGGCGAGGCGGCGCCGGCGACCATCAGGAGCGTCCGCACGGCGCCGAGGCTCCCGCCGGCGACGGAGTCGGGGATCACGGCCATCAGGTAGGCGCCCCGGACCGGCCGGTAGCCGTGGGCGCCGAGGCCGAGGCAGACGACGGCCGCGCCCAGGGCGAGGGCGCCCTCACCGGTGAGGAGGACGACGCCACCCAGCCCGGCCGTCGCGAGCGCGAGCGTCAGCGCCAGCACCGGGAGCGCCCCCGTCCGGTCGCTGACCTCGCCGGTCACCAGCTGGACGAGACTCACGACGAACAGGCCGCTGTAGAGCGCGTTGGCCGTCGTCGACGCGAGCCCCGCCTCGCGGGTGAGATACAGCGGGAGGAAGGCGACGACGGCGTTGTGCGCGAACGAGAACAGGATCGTCACGAGGACGAACACGCTGAAGCGCCACTCCCGGAACAGCGCGGCGTACTCGCGCAGCGGGACGGTCGGGTCGTCGCCCGTCCGGCCGGCGTCGACCGCCGAGAGCCGCGCGGGGACGCGGACGACGAACGCGGCGGTGAGCGCCAGGCCGACGAGCGCGGCGGCCAGGAACGTCGTCCGCCAGCCGGCGCCGACCACTCCGGCGGTGCCCGCGAAGACGACGACCGCCGCGGGGGCGAGCACGCCGCCGAACGTCCCGAAGGTGTCGAACACGCCGAGCGCGCGACCCGTCCGCGCGGGGTAGACCCGCGAGAGCAGCCGGACGCCGACGGGTTTGAGCGCGCCCGTCCCGGCGCCGACGACCAGCATGGCGCCGATCAGGACCCAGAGCGGGGCGTCGACGGCCAGCGCGAGCGCGCCCAGCGCCGCCAGCGCCGCCCCGCCGCCGAGCACGACGACCGAGCTCAGGCGGTCTGCGAGCAGCCCCGACGGGAACTGCAGCAGTGCGTAGACAAGTAACAGCCCGCTGTAGGCCGTGCCGAGGTCCGCCGTCGAGACCGCATAGATGCCGGCGAGTCGCTCGAACAGCGGCGGGAACGCGTACCTGACGAACTTGCCGAGGAACCACAGCGCCGAGGTGAGCACGAGCGCGTCGAAGCGGCCGAGCCGGCCGACCCGCTCCCGAAACGTCCCGCTCACGCCCGATCACCGTCCGCTCGGACGGCCCTCGTTCGCCGGTTCGAGACGGTCTCCGTCCGCCACACTGCGACGACCGTCCGGCGACCGGAACCGCCCGCCGAAACGCCACTCTCGCCGGTCGAAACCGGTCGTCCGACTGTCGTGTCCGGGATCGGTGGGATCCGAGGATTCATAACGGTAATCCGTTATAGTTTCTGGACAGGATGGTCGGACTCGACGATGGCTGCACGAGGCAGTCGGACTGGTCGCATTCTGAACAGGTAGTGGGTCGGGTCGGGGCGGCGAGCGGCAGGTGGTCGCGGTGACGCTGCTCGACGTCGAGGACCTGGTGGTGCGGTACGACACGCGCGACGGCCCGATCCACAGCGTCAACGGCGTCTCCTTCGCGATCGAGGACGGCGTCAACTACGCGCTGTCCGGGGAGTCGGCCTCGGGCAAGTCCACGACGGCGAAGGCGATCCTCGGGCTCCTCGACGACCACGCCGAGATCGTCTCCGGCGAGATCGAGTTCGAGGGCCGCGACCTGCGGGCGATGACGCCCTCCGAGCGCCAGGACCTGCTGTGGGAGGAGATCGCCTTCATCCCGCAGACGGCCATCGACGCGCTCGACCCGGTGATGACCGTCGGCGCGCAGATCCGCCAGGCGATCCAGACCCACCGCGAGGTGTCCGACCGCAACGCCTGCCGACGCGCACACGAACTGTTCGAGACCGTCGGGCTCGACCCCGACCGGATCGACGAGTACCCACACGAGTTCTCCGGGGGGATGCGCCAGCGGGTCGTCATCGCGATGGCGCTCGCCCTCGATCCGAAGCTGATCATCGCCGACGAGCCGACCACCGGGCTGGACGTGATCGTCCAAGACAAGATCATCGACAACATCCTCCAGATCCAGGAGGAGACGGACAGCTCGCTGCTGCTCATCACCCACGACCTGAGCGTCATCGCGGAGACCTGCGACGAGATGTCCGTGCTGTACGGCGGGACGG
The DNA here is from genome assembly GCF_004698125.1 of Halosimplex halophilum. Lineage (NCBI taxonomy): Archaea > Methanobacteriati > Methanobacteriota > Halobacteria > Halobacteriales > Haloarculaceae > Halosimplex > Halosimplex halophilum. The sequence goes on along the minus strand of NZ_SRHV01000006.1, from coordinate 119,955 downwards.
TGATGGAGCAGGGCCGCGTCGACAACGTCCTCCTGAACCCGTCGAACCCGTACACGATGGGGCTGCGCAACGCCTACCCCGCGCTGGACGACGACGGGCGGGAACTCGTCTCGGTCCCAGGGAAGCCGCCGACGCTGGACGAGGAACCGACCGGCTGTATCTTCGAGCCGCGGTGCCCGTTCGCCGACGAGGAGTGCGCCACCAGTAGGCCCGACCTCCGCGACGTGCCCTACCGGAACCAGCGGGTCGCCTGCCACCACGCCGAGCGAGCGACGCGGATGCGGGCGGAGGCGGCGGACGCCTCGACGTGGGGCGGGGCCGCCGACGGCACCCGCTCCGAGGGCGGGGAGGTCCTCCTCGAGGTCGACGGGCTGCGCAAGTGGTACGAACGGCAGACCTCGCTGCTGGGCCGGCTCCCGATCGACGGCGGGTCGCCGTCGGTGACGGGGTTCGCCAACAGCCTCCGGGAGGTCTACGAGCGCCGCGGCGAGGTGCTCCGGGAGGTCCTCGGCGACGGCCAGTCCCACGTCCGCGCGGTCGACGGCGTCTCGCTGGAAGTCGCCCGCGGCGAGATCCTCGGCGTCGTCGGCGAGTCCGGCTGCGGCAAGTCCACGCTCGGCCAGACGCTCGCGCTGCTGGAGGAACCGACCGCCGGCGGGTTCACCTTCGACGGCCGCTCCCACGAGCACTACCGGGACGGGAACCTCCAGTCGTTCCGCCAGAAGCTCCAGATCGTCTTCCAGAACCCCTACGAGTCGCTGAACCCGCGGCTGACGGTCAAACAGCTCGTCAAGGAGCCGCTGACGATCCACGGCTATCGCACGGGCGAGCGCGACGAGGCCGTCGTCGAGACCCTCGAACAGGTCGGGCTGGCGCCCGCCGAACGCCACCTCGAGAAGTACCCCAACGAGCTGTCGGGCGGCCAGCGCCAGCGGGTCGCTATCGCCCGCGCGCTGGTGATCGACCCCGACTTCCTCATCTGCGACGAGCCCGCGTCGATGCTCGACGTGTCCCTGCAGGCGGAGGTGCTCAACCTCCTGCGCGGGCTGGCCAACACCGAGGGGATCGGCGTCCTCTACATCTCCCACGATCTGGCGAGCCTCACGCAGATCGCCGACCGGCTGGCGATCATGTACCTCGGGCGGTTCGTCGAGCGGGGGGAGACCGAGCGGATCGTGTCCGACCCGAAACACCCCTACACGGAGGCGCTGCTCGCGGCCGTCCCGGAGACGGACCCGCGGGGGAGCCGCGAGCGGGTCACCCTCGAGGGCGACCCCGGCGACCCCGAGGGACCGGTCACCGGCTGCCGGTTCGCGCCGCGCTGTCCGAAGGCGACCGAACGGTGTCACAGCGCCGAGCCGGAACTCGACGCCTGGGCCGGCGACGGCCACGCCGCGGCCTGCTTCCACCCCAGCGAGGACTCCGCGGTCCCCGAGCCCGCGCGGATCGACGCGCTCGTCGAGACCGACTGACCCGATCGCGCCCGCCGACCGGACCCGTCCGACCACCGGGAGCCCGCGAGTCACCGGGTCGCGCGTGCCAGCAGTTTCAGGTTGGCGAACGACTCGACCCCGTCGTCCGTCTCGACCACCTCGAAGGCCTCGGTCGCGCCGGCCGGCCGGTCGGCGAAGACCGTCTCGACCCGCCGGCGCCGCTCGGGCGAGGCGTCGACGTTCCCGAGCCACGCCTCGAACTCGAGCGTCCTGGTCACCACGAGCGATGTCTCGACGGTGAACCCGGCGGTTTCGAGCCACTCGACCCACTCCCCCACGCGGTGCGAGCGGACGTGCGTCGGGTCGCGGGTCCGCTCGACCCGGTTGAGAAAGTCGTCGAGCGCGTCGTCGTCGGGCGCGACGTTGTCCTCGAAGGCGAAGGTCCCGCCGGGTTCGAGGACGCGCGCGACCTCCCCGACGAACGCCCGGGGGTCGGGGAAGTGGTGGGCGGCGATCCGGCAGGTCGCGGCGTCGAACGCGTCGGCGTCGAACGGGAGCCGCTCGGCGTCCGCCACGACCCCCTCGACGGACGGGAACTCGGTCGTGGCGGTCGCAACCATCGCCGGCGCCGCGTCGGTCGCGACGACGCGGTCGACGCCCGCCGCCGCCAGCGCGCCCGCGGTGTGGCCCGCGCCCGTCGCCACGTCCAGCGCCCGGTCGGCCGACTCGCACCAGCCCGCCAGCCGATCGAGGTCGTCGCCGGCCCGGTGGACCGCGCTGTCGAGGTACGCCGCCGCGCTGTCGCCGAAGCTGTCGGCCGCCGACCGCTTGCGGTCGCTGCCGGTCTCGGGGCCCGCTTCGTCGTTCGTTCCACCGTCCGGATCGTTCGCCGTGTTGCCAGTCATTGGAACCGTCTCCGCTCGCTCGCGAACAGTTGCCGCGGCCGGGGGTGCGAGCGACCCCCGGTTTTTCCGCCCTCGAAGCCGTCGGTCCGGTATGGTTCGCCGATCGCTGCTCTACACCCCGGGCGACGACCGCGACATGCTGGAGACGGCCGTCGAGACCGACGCCGACGCGGTCATCTTCGACCTCGAAGACGCCGTCGCGCCCGACGCCAGAGATGACGCGCGCGAGACCGTGCGGGCGACGCTCGACGACCTCGACGACCCGGGTCCCGAACTGTGCGTCAGGATCAACCCCTACGACCGCTGCGGCCGCGACGACGTGGACGCGGTCGTCGGCGACACCGGGACGCCGCCCGACAGCATCGTCCTCCCGAAGGCCGAAGGGGCCGCCGACGTGGCGCAGTTGCGCGACCACCTCGTCGACCTCGGGGCGGACGACATCGACGTGATCCCGCTGGTGGAGACGGCCGCGGGCATCGTCGCGGTCGAGGAGACCGCCGCGGCCCCGGGCGTCGACGCCGTCGCCTACGGCGACCAGGACTACACCGCCGACGTGGGCGCGACCGTCACCGACGAGAAGACCGAGTCGCTGTACGCCCGCCAGCGGGTCGTCGCCGCGGCCGGCGCGGCGGGCGTCGGCGCTCTGGACACCGTCTACACCGACATCGAGGACCGCGAGGGGCTCCGGGAACAGACCCAGCGGGTCGTCGAGTTCGGCTTCGACGGCAAGCTCGCCATCCACCCCGACCAGGTGCCCGTGATCAACGAGGCGTTCACGCCCGACGCCGAGTCGATCGAGTGGGCCGAGCGCGTCGTCGAGGGCCAGCGGGCCGCCGAGACGGACGGGACCGGCGTGTTCACGGTCGACGGCCAGATGATCGACCCGCCGCTGGTCGAGCGAGCCGAGCGGATCCTCGACCGTGCCGACGCCGCGGACGCCCGGTGAGCGCCCCGGGCGGCACTGACCGCGTCCGAACCGCCGTCGATGCTTCATTCGACGGTGTAGTCGTCGGCGATGGCCGCCATCGCGTCGGCCAGGCGGTCGCGGTAGGTGTCGAGGTCGTCGCCCTCGATGGGGTTGCCGTGGATCGGCGCCACCGCCCGCACGTCGTACGCCTCGAAGATCCGGTCGAGCGCCGCCTCGACCTTGGCGGGGTCGACGTAGCGGAGCCACACGAGGTTGTCCTCGTGGTACGCGCGGATGGCCTCGGCGGGCGTCGCGTCCGGGAACTCCCCCGAGCGGTAGTCGCACTGGCCGGGGTCGTGGTAGTTGCCGAAGCCGTCGGCGGTGAACAGGACGCCGTCGGCGTGGTCGTAGATCCAGGTCGTGTGCGAGCGGTCGGCCAGCGGCGGGTCGATGAAGCTCAGCCGCCGCCCCTCGACCGTCATCGACCCGCCGATGTCGCACTTGCGGGCCTCGGGCAACCCCTGCTGGGCCGGCGAGGCCGACGACGCGACGAGTTCCACGTCCTCGGTGGCCCCGCCGAGGGGGCCGACGTTCGCCGCGTGGGGGTAGTCGGAATGGGAGAGGACGATGGCGTCCGGGCCCGCGCCGCCGGTCGCCGCGTCGACCGCTTCGGTGATCGCCTCGCGGTGGTAGAACGACCCCGAGTCGATCAGGACTGTGCCCCCCGGCGCGCGCAGGAGGTACAGCGAGACGTGCTCGTGGCGCCCCTCGTGGTCGTAACACTGGTTGACCCACTCGACGGAGTCGGTGACCGGAACCGTCGGGCCGGAACTGTTCCCCGACATGGTCACCCCAGGGTCCCGATCCGGCCGCGCTCGTCGACGGTCCGGGTCACCTCTTTCATCAGTTCCATGTAGTCGGTCGCGTCCTCCCGGATGACGAGCCCGTGGGCGGGCGCGACGATCTCCGGGTCGAACTTCTCGACGAGGTTGTCGATCTCGGCGTTGGTCCGCTCGACGTCGACGTACTGGTACCAGAACAGCACGCGGCCGTGGAACTCGACGAGCCGGTCGCGGTCGAACTCCCCGTCGAGTTCGTCGACGAACGACAGCGCCTCGTCCTCCCGGTGGACGAACCCCATCCAGTCGACGGGGAACAGCGTCTCAGTCTCCCGCTCGGTCATCCACACCGAGACCGGCGCGTCGAGGAACGTCGCCTCGTGGAACTCGACCGTCCGGTCGCCCAGGTCGAGTTCGTCGCCCTCCGTGACGTGGATGCCGTCGGCCAGGCGGTAGAGCTCGTGGTCGTTGCCGTAGCCGGGCGCGACGAGCGTCGCCTCCGGGTGTGCCTCCAGGATCGCGGCGGTGTTGCCCGCGTGTGGCACGTCCGGGTGCGAGACGACGAGGTAGTCCAGCCCGCGGTCCCCGACGAGGTCGTCGACCGCCTCCAGGACGTGCCCGGTGCTGGCCGGCGACAGCGTGTCGAACAGCAACGTCTCGTCGCCGCCGTCGACCAGGTACGCACACTGCGGGACGTATGCCGCCCGCCCCGGCTCGTACCACGACGGGTCGCGTTCGCCGAGGTCCCACGACGCGGTCCGGTCCGGCCCGGCTTCGTAGATCCAGTGGACGCCGGGCGCGATCTCGCGTGACATGCGCCGGCCTACGACGGATCCCCACAAAAGGCGCCGTGACGTTTCGCCGGCCCCCACTTAATGGCCGATGCACATCGAACCCCGACCGGGAGCACCTTCAGGCGGCTGTTCGCGGAAGGGAACGGTGGTATGACAGACAACGGAGCGAACGGCCCCGAGACGGGCCGCGGAAGCGCGGACGGCGCCGGCGCGCGCGGCGGCGCGGTCGCCGCGCCGGACCTGGACGCGCTGTTCGACCCCGGGTCGGTGGCGGTCGTCGGGGCGAGCCCCGATTCGTTCTACTCGGGCAACCTCGTCGAGAACCTCCTCGAGTACGGCTTCGACGGGACGCTGTACCCCGTCAATCCCGGCCGCGACGAGGTGTGGGGCCGGAAATGTTACGACGACATCGCGGACGTACCCGAGACGGTCGACCTCGCGGTCGTGAGCGTCCCGCGGGAGTACGTCGTCGACGTGGTCGGGACGGCCGGCGAACGGGGCGTCCCCGTCGCGCTGGTGCTGACCGCTGGCTTCGGCGAGGCCGACGACGAGGGGGCCGAACTGGAGGCGCAGCTCGCGGAGACGGCCGCCGAGGCGGGGATCCGGGTCGTCGGGCCGAACTGCATCGGCGTGATGGCCTCGCGGGGCGCGACGCTCACCTCGACGTGCTCCCGCGAGCCCGAGCCCGGCGGGATCGGGCTCGTGAGCCAGTCCGGCGCCCTCGCGTTCACGACCTTCTTCGAGCGGGCGGCCGACCGGGACCTGCACTTCAGCCACATCGTCTCGACGGGCAACGAGACGGACCTGTCGCTGACCGACTACGTGGCCTACCTCGCCGAGCAGCCGTCGGTCGAGGTAGTCTGCGCCTACGTCGAGGGGATCGACGACCCCGAGCGGTTCATGCGCGTCGCCGAGCGGGCCGTCCGGTCGGGGACGCCGGTGCTGACGGTGAAGATCGGCCAGTCCGACCTCGCCGAGGAAGCGACGCTCTCGCACACCGGTTCGCTGACCGGCAGCGACGACGCCTGGGCGGCCGCCTTCGACCAGACCGGCGTCGAGCGCGTCCCGGACATCCCCGACCTGCTCGCCCGCGCGAACGCCCACGCCGCCTACGACGCCCCCGACGGCGACCGCATCTGCGTCGCCTCGACCAGCGGCGGGCTCGCGAGCCTGCTCGCCGATATGGCCGCCGAGCGCGACCTCGCGCTCCCGGACATCGACGGCGAGACGGAGGAGGCGCTGCTGGACATCGAGGAACTACTGACCTACGGCGAGTTCCACAACCCCGCCGACATCCGGGGGTACGGCGCGGAAGTACTGCCCGAGATAGCCGACGCCGTCCTGGCCGACGACGCCTTCGACGCCTACGTCTTCGCGATCGGCCTCCCCGGCGTCGACGAGCGAGCCGAGACCATCGCCGCCGACCTCGAATCGGTCGTCGAGCGGGCCGACGACCCCGTCTACGTGCTCTGGACCGGCCGCAAGGAGCCCGACGATCCGACGGAAACGCCGCCGTACGCCCGACTTCGGGAGTCGGTCCCCGTCTACGAGGACCCCGGGCGCTGTCTGGACGCCGTCGCGTCGGCGACCGGCTTCGCCGCCGCCCGCGAGCGGCTGGCCGACCGGCCGCCGCGGGCCGCGCTCGCGGACGCCCGCGGGAGGACCGCCGACGAGCGGCCCGGGAGCGACCTCCCGACCGGCCGCGTGCTCACCTGGACCGAGGCCGAACCGCTGCTCTCGGCGTTCGACGTGCCGACCGTCGAGACGCGGGTTGCGACCGACGCCGACGCGGCCGCGGCCGCCGCGGTCGAACTGGACCGCCCGGTCGCGATGAAGGTCGACTCGCCGGCGCTCCCTCACCGCACGGACGCCGGGGCCGTCGAACTCGGCGTCGAATCGCCGGAGGCGGCGCGGGACGCCTATCGAGCCGTCCGGGCGGCCGCCCGCGAGCGCGTCGCCGACGACGACATCGCGGGCGTGCTCGTCCAGCCGATGGTCGCCGAGGGCGTCGAGTCGCTGGTCGGCGTTGCACCGGGCGACGTGTTCGACTCGCTGGTCACCGTCGGTCCCGGCGGCGTGCTGGTCGAGGCGCTCGACGAGAGCGCGACGCTCGTCCCGCCGTTCTCGCGGGCCGACGCCCGCCGAGCCGTCGAGGCGACCGCGCTCGCGGACCTGCTGACCGACCGCCGCGGGGGCGACCCCCTGCCGGTCGAACCGGTCGTCGACCTGCTCGTGAACGTCGGGGACCTGGCCGCCTCGGTCGACGCCGTGGCCGAACTCGACCTCAACCCCGTCGTCGTCACCGAGGACGGGCCGGTCGCCGTCGACGCGCTCGTCCGCACGAGCGACTGAACGGTACTTCTCTTCCGGTTCCGCGGATCGGGAACCGCCCGGCGAGTTCGCTCGAAAAAGTGACGGTCGAACCGGCTACCTACGGCGTCGCCTCGTCTTCGACTTCCTCACCCTCTGCCCGCTCGCGTTCGCGGGCGTATCGCTCCAGCAGCTCGTCCTCCACGTCCTCGACGGGGAAGAAGCAGGCCGCCTCGTGGCCGTCGTCGGCGAACGCCGAGCGGTCGGGGTCGGACCCCCGACACTCCTCGGTGGCCTTCGGACAGCGCGGCGCGAAGTTACACCCGCCCGGGAGGTCGACCGGGTTGGGCGGCTCGCCGGGCAGGAGGACCCGCTTTCGGTCCTCGGTCGGGTCGGCCTTCGGCGAGGCGGCCAGCAGCGACGCCGCGTAGGGGTGTTTCGGGTTCTCGACGACCTCGGCCGTGGGGCCGAGTTCGACGATCCGGCCGAGGTACATCACCGCCAGCCGGTCGGTGATCTGCGAGAGGCTCGCCAGGTCGTGGGAGATGTAGACGATGCCGATGTCGCGCTCGTCGGCCATCTCCCGCAGGATGTTGAGGATGTTGGCCTTCAGCGACACGTCGAGCATCGAGGCGGGCTCGTCGCAGATCAGCAGGTCGGGTTCGAGCACGAGCGCCTGCGCGATGGCGACCCGCTGGCGCTCGCCGCCCGACAGCTGGTCGGGGTGCTGGTCGAGGTACGCCTCCGGCGGGTTCAGCCCCACGTCAGCGACCGTCTCGCGGACGCGCCGCTCGGTCTCGTCGGGGGCGACCCCCTGGATCTTCAGCGGTTCGGAGACGGCCGCCCGCACGGTCTGGCGGGGGTTCAGCGAGTCGAACGGGTCCTGGAAGATGAACTGCACCTGCGAGCGGAACTCGGCGGTGTCCTCGTCGAGCAGCTCCTCGACGGACCGGCCCTCGAAGCGGATCTCGCCGCCGGTCCGGCTCTGCAGCGCCGAGACCACTTCGCCGAGCGTGGACTTGCCGCAGCCGGACTCGCCGGCGACGCCGACGATCTCCGACTCGTGGACGTTCAGGTCGACGCCGTTGACCGCCTTGACGTAGTCGGGGTCCTCGCCGAGCAGGTCGTCGAGGATCGGCTGGGACTGCTTGAAGTACTTCTCCAGGCCGTCGGTCTCCATGATCACGTCGCCCGTCTCCCGGGACTCCGAGTCGTCGGGCACGTCGATCCCCCACGTCTCGGGGTCTGCGGCCCGCTCCTGGAGGTCCTCGGCCTCGTCGGCGCGATAGCACGCAGACTGCTGGTCGCCGGCGTCGACCAGCGGCGGGTGGCCGTCCTCGCACTCCTCGGTGGCGAACGGACAGCGCTCGCGGAACACGCAGCCGGTCGGCTCGCCGACCAGATCGGGCAGCGACCCGGGGATCGAGATGGCCTGCTGGTCGAACTCGTCGACCTCGGGGAAGGCGTTTTTCAGCCCCATCGTGTAGGGGTTGCGCGGGTCGGCGAACACGTCGTCGGTGTCGCCCTGCTCCATCACCTTCCCGCCGTACAGCACCGACACCTCGTCGCAGGTCTCGGCGACGACGCCCACGTCGTGGGTGATCAGCAGGAGGGAACTGTCGACCTCCTCCTGGATCTCCATGAGCTTGTGGACGATCTTGTCCTGGACGATCACGTCCAGCCCGGTCGTCGGCTCGTCGGCGATGATGAGGTCGGGGTCGAGCGCGAGCGCCATCGCGATGGTGACCCGCTGGCGCATCCCCCCGGAGAACTCGTGTGGGTACTCGTCCGTCCGGGCGGGGTCGAGGCCGACGATCTCGAACACCTCGGCGACGCGCTCGTTCGCGGCGGCCGTCGAGGTGTCGCGGTGTTTCGTGATGGCCTGGCGGATCTGGGCGCCGACGGTCATCACGGGGTCCAGCGAGTCCATCGCGCTCTGGGGGATGTAGGCGATCTCCTCCCAGCGGAGTTCCTGCCACTCCGACTCCGACAGGTCGCGCAGTTCGCGGCCGTCGAAGCGGATGCTGCCCGAGCGGATCTCGCCGTTGTCGTCGAGCAGGCCGAGGACGGACTTGGCCAGCGTCGATTTGCCGCAGCCGGACTCGCCGACGAGGCCGTAGTTGTCCCCCTCCTCGATGGTGAACGAGACCTCGTTGACGGCGCGGACGTCGCTGCCGGGCATCCGATACGTGATCTTCACGTCGTCGACTTCGAGCAGACTCATTCTTGCTCACTCCGGAGTTCGGGGTTGACGATCTCCTCGAAGGCGCGGCCGACGAGGAAGACCGCGGTCGTGACGGCGGCGATGCCGATCGCGGGCGGGAGGACCCACCACCAGGCGACGCGCATCGCGCCCGAGCGGAACACCTGTTCGAGCATCCGGCCCCAGGAGGTCGTCGTCGGGTCGCCGAACCCGAGGAACGCCAGCGACGCGCCGGCGACGATCGACCACCCGACCGCGTAGGCCGTGTAGAGGAAGCCGATGCCGAGCACGTTCGGCGTCACGTGCAGGAACATCGTCCGCAGGTGGCCGGCGCCCCTCGCGCGGGCGGACTTGACGAAGGTGCGTTCCTTGACGGTCATGACCTCCGAGCGGATGACCCGCGCGGGCATCTTCCAGAGGAACAGCACCAGCACGGCCGTGATGAGCCAGACGTTCGGCGTCACGAACGACAGGATCACCAGCGACATCGGCAACAGCGGGAGCGCGAAGGTCAGGTCGGTCAGCCGCATCAGCAGCTCGTCGACGCGGCCGCCGAAGTAGCCGCTCGTGAGGCCGACGAGGAAGCCGAGCACGCCGGTCCCGACGCCGCCGAACAGCCCGATGATGAGCGTCGGCCGCGCGCCGGCGAGGAACTGGCTCAGCACGTCCTTCCCGAAGGAGGTCGTCCCGAGCGGCGCCTTCGGGCTGGGCGAGGAGAGGCGCATCATCGCCCCGCCGCGGCGGAGGGTGTCCTCGATCGGGTGGTGGGGCGCGAGCAGCGGCCCGAAGATCCCGATGAACACGAAGCCGGCCAGCGTCAGGAGGCCGACCTTCGCGCCGGTGTCCTGCCAGACGACCGCCAGCGTCCGGCGGGCGCGGTCGAACTCGTTTCGCAGCCTGTCCCTCGCGGTCTCGGTGTCGATGGAGTAGCCGGACATCAGACATCACCCGCCTCGACGGTGGGGTCGAGTTTGGCGTAGGCCACGTCCGCGGTGAGGTTCATCACGATGACCGCCAGCGCCATGATGAACACGGCGGCCTGAACGGTCGGGTAGTCCTGGTTGAGGATCGCCTGGACGAGCGCGCGGCCGATGCCCGGCCACGCGAAGACGACCTCCAGAGTGATCACCCCCTGGAACAGCATCCCCGTCCGCAGCGCGAAGTACGTCACCAGCGGCAACAGGGAGTTGCGGCCGGCGCGGGCGAGCTGTTCCATCTCCGAGAGCCCCTTCGCGCGGTGGAGCATGAGAAACTCCGAGCCCTTGCGCTCGACGACGGAGTTGCGCGCGAGCATCAGGAAGTCCCCGCTGTAGAACAGCACCGTCGCCGAGAAGGGGAGGATGTAGTGTCTCAGGAAGTCGACCGAGAGGTACGTCTGGGCGTACCCCTCGGGGTTTGCCATCGGGCTGCGCATCCCGAAGGCGGGCAGCCAGCCGAGGCCGTACGCGAAGACGATGAGCAGGAAGATGCCCGTCACGAAGACGGGGGTCGCGCGGAAGAACGTGGTGACGACGATCCCGGCCTGCTCGAACCGCGAGCCGCGAGTCCAGCCGGCGTACATCCCGGCGATCGAACTGATGACCGCCGTCACGACCAGCGCCGGCAACAGGAGCACGAGCGTATTCACCAGCGCCGGGACGATGATCTCGCCGACCGGCCGCTGCTGGGTCAGCGAGACGCCGAACTGCAGGGTGAACAGGTTCCGGACGTACTTGAGATACTGGACGTAGATCGGTTCGTCGAGCCCGTACATGGCCCGCAGCTCCGCGACCTGTTCCGGCGTCAGCGACCCCGAGGCGACCAGCCCGCTGAACGGGTCGCTGGGCAGCAGCCGCAGCGTCGCGAAGATGATGCTGACGGCGACCAGCGTCAGCACGGCCGCGATCGCGGTCCGCTTGATGAGGAATCGTCGGAAGCTCATCTGTCAGGAGAAGTCCTGCTGGTCCAACTCCGAGCGGGTGGCGTGGCCGTGCTCGACGCGCTCGGCGAAGGCGTCCCAGGCGTCGCCCTGGGGCCAGACGAGCATGTCGTTGCCGTCGAAGGTGTACCCCGCCTGCCGGAGCATCGTCCGCGCCCGGTCGACGTTGTACTCGTAGGGCTCGGTCTCGGCGACGTACGGCGTCAGCAGCGGCGAGAGGAGCCGCTGACCCTCGATGGCGGAGCCCCGGCCGCCGAGCACGTCGTCGACGAAGCCCTGCTTGTCGACGGCGTGGCTGAACGCGACGCGGAACGTCTTGTCGCGGAACAGCGGGACGATGTGGTTGAGGTGCACGTCGGTCGGGACGTAGTTGTCCGTCGTCTGCTTCTCGACGCCCTGGGCGTTGGCGGCGCGCTCGGCCTGCTGGTTGGAGACCGTCGTCCCGATGGCGTCGATGTCGCCCGACTGCATCGCGCCGATGAGCGTCGAGACGTTGCCGACGTTGGCCTCGACCATCTCGTCGATCCCGTCGCCGGCGACGAAGTGGTCGCCGAGGATCTCCTCGCGGGTGTCGTCGTCCCACAGCCAGTGGTTCTCGTGTTTCGAGAGGCGCAGTTCCTCGCCCTGCGACCAGTTCTCGAACTGGAAGGGGCCGGTCCCGACGGGGTTGTCGGGGTTGTACTCCCCGGGGCTGTCAACGTCGCTCCAGCGGTGCTGGGGGATGATCGCGCTACGGACCGCCCGCTGGGTGAGAAACGAGGCGTCGGGCTCGGTGAGGTTGAACCGCACGCGCCCGCCGCCGTCGTTCGAGAGCACCTCGACGCCCTCGATCGGCGTGTAGAACGGCCCCTGCTGGGGCGCCGTGTACTGCTTGTACATCTCGACGCTGAACTTCACGTCCTCGGGGCCGAACGACTCGCCGTCGTGCCAGGTGACCCCCTCGCGCAGGTCCATCTCGACGGTGGTGTCGTCGACGACCTCGTGGCCGGTCGCCAGCGCCGGGACGATCTCCAGTTCCGGCGAGGCGTCGTAGAGCCCGTCGTAGACGTTCAGCAGCCGCTTCTCCTCCTGGCCGCCCGAGGACCACGGCAGGTTCGTCCCCTGCATCCCGGAGGTGACGCCCTTGACCCACGTCGTCGAGTCGCCCTGGGGCTGGAGGTTGACCTGCGTCCAGATGAACGAGTCGCGGGTCGTCCCGTTGCCGGGCGTCGGGACGTACCCCTCCCAGTCGGCCGTGTTGGCGACCGTGATCACGTCCGGGAAGTTCGAGGCGATGAGGTAGGCGTCCTCGTTGAGCAGCTCCTGGACCTCCCGGCAGATCTCCGCGCGGGCCTCCGTGTCGCCGATTGTCTGGGCCTGCTCGTCGAGCAGCTCCGTGATCTCGTCGTTCTTGTAGTTGTAGTAGTTCCCCCCTGTCTCCGGGTGCGCGCGCATCAGGAACGGGTTGGGGTCGAGCCCGCGCTGTGGGTCGGGTCCGTGGAGGTTCATCGTCACCGGCACCGGGTGGCCGATGTCGGCCCGCCAGTACTCACCGTACCGGGTGCTGGGCTGGACGTTGATCAGGTTCGTCGGGACGCCGACGCTGTTGAACGACTCCTGGATCATCAGCGCGTGCTCGCGCATCCACGGCGTCTCCGACTGCGCGAAGTGCATATCGACCTCCGCGACGGACTCGCCCTCGACGGCCGCGTACTCGAACTGGACGGCCTCGTCGTTGACCGACGAGCCCTTCGTCTCGACGGGCCACTCCTCCCAGAACTGTGACTCGATCGAGCGGCCGTCGCCGCCACCACCGCCGCCACCGCCGCCACCGTCTCCGTCATCGCCACCGCCATCGCCGCCATCGCCACCGTCGCCGCCGTCGCCGCCCTGGTTCCCCGGACAACCGGCCATCCCCGCGAGCCCCACTGCGCCCGCGATGCGGATGAACCGTCGCCGCGATGTCTCACCTGTCTCGATCTCGAAGGGTTTGTCACGCGCCATGACATCACCTGCCTTTCCCCCTTACCCGCCTGAACCTACCCCCGATGCCGGCCAATCATAATCATTCTTTATGTGGGTGTGGATACCACGGGCCCCGATCACCCGATCCACACCCGAGAAAATAACGTACGATAGTTATAGAAACATACTTACATAAATTTCGATACCACTGTGTCGGGGTGGGCGAAACGGGCCCGGCGAAACTGGCGATTACCGGTCCCCGGTGTCCCCGGGGCCGGTTCCCTCGCCGGAGAAGACCAGGTCGAACAGCTGTTTCTCCGCGAGGCGGAGCCGTTCACTGAACGTCGACTGTGCGATCTCCAGCTCGGCGGCGATCTCGTCGGCGGAGGCCTCCCGGGGGGCGGCGAAGTACCCCATCGCGTGGGCGGTCCGGAGGACGGTGAGCTGCTCCCGGGAGAGTTCGTTCCGGACGACCCGTCCGAGCTGGCCGCTCCCGAGCGGTGCGCCGGTCGTCTCGACCTGGTTGACGCTCAGCAGTTCGAACCGCCCGAACTGTTCCTGGATCCGGTCGGCGAGCGTCCGGAAGTTCTCCCACTCGGCGACGGTGGCGACGCCGTCGAAGTGCCCGTCCGACAGCACGAGCCGGTTGGGGATCGCCTTGCCGCGCAGGATGACGCCGAGCAGGAACGGGTACGGTTCGTGAGCGACGACGGTCAGCCGGTCGGTCCGCTGGGCGGACCCGTCGTCGGAGATCCGCTCGTGGTGGAACAGCTCGACGCGCGACAGCGCCGCCACCGCCGTCTCGGGGTCGACGGTGCTCTCGGAGGTGACCAGCAGCGACTCGATCCAGTCGCCGTCGTCGGCGTAGAAGGCGTTCTCGAACTCGATACGCCGCACCGCCGGCAGTTCCGTAGCGAGTTCACCGACGACGCCCGACGGGACGGTCTGGAATTCGATGCGGAGTATCGTTGATCACCCGGTTCCCCGTGGCGCCTCTGTTACCACGACGGTCATTTAAGGGTTTGTTCACGTCGAGTGACTGGACCGGCGGATCGGAACCGCTCGCCCGCGAAAACCGAGGCACTGAGGCCGGCGGGCCGGCAGTAGGCACCTCCTAACGGACCGGTATAGACCGTCGCCGTCGAGCCCTCACAGCCGGTCCCGGAGGTCGGCGACGACCGCGTCGGTCCCGGCGTCGCCGCCCAGATCGGCCGTCCGCGGGGCGGACGCGTCGGCGAGCTGGTCGGCCACCCCGTCCCACACCGCGTCCGCCGCCCGCTGCTCCCCGACGTGCTCGAACAGCATCGACCACGACAGCGCCGCGGCCAGCGGGTTGGCGACGCCCTCGCCGGCGATGTCCGGGGCGCTCCCGTGGACCGGCTCGAACATCGAGGGGTACGCGTCGCCGGGGTGGACGTTCCCGGACGGCGCCAGCCCCATGCTCCCGGTGACCTGTGCGCCGATATCGGTGAGGATGTCGCCGAAGAGATTGGAAGCGACGAGCACGTCGAACGCCTCCGGCCGGCGGATCAGGTCCATGGCCGCCGCGTCGACGAGCAGCCGCTCGACCTCGACCGACGGGAACTCCGCGCTCACCTCCTCGACCACGTCGTCCCAGAACACCATGCTGTGGGCCTGGGCGTTCGACTTGGTGACGCTCGTCAGGCGGCCCTCGCGGTCGGCCGCCGCCTCGAACGCCGCGCGGACGATCCGCTCGGTCCCCTGGCGCGTGAACAGCGCGGACTGCACGGCGGTCTCGTGGTCGAACCCGCGGTGCTCCCGGCCGCCGACGTCGGCGTACTCCCCCTCCGTGTTCTCCCGGTAGACCACGAAGTCGATGTCGCCGCCCGTGTACCCCCGGAGCGGGCTCTCGATGCCCTCGAAGAGGACGCTCGGCCGCTTGCAGACGTACTGGTCGAACCCCTTCCGGATCGGCAACAGGAGCCCGTGGAGCGTCACGTGGTCCGGTACCTCCGGGTGGCCGACCGCGCCCAGGAAGATCGCGTCGAACTCGGCGAGCCGGTCGAGCCCGTCGTCGGGCATCATCGCCCCGCGGTCGAGGTACCGTTCCGTGCCCCAGTCGAACGTCGTTGTCTCGATCCCGAAGTCGAACGCCTCGGCGGCGTCCCTGACCAGCGGTGCCGTCGCGTCGACGACCTCCGGCCCGATCCCGTCGCCGGGGATCACCGCGATGTCGTACGTGGACATGACCGGCCGGTTCGGCAGGCGCCGGTTTGAATCTTGGTACCAGAAGCCACGTCCGAGAGAACGGCGCCGCGACGCTGGCCCACCGGTACGCGACCGCGCCCGTGGGTCCGGAATCCCGCCTCGCCCGGCTGACCAGGCTGACCGACTCACCGGGCCAGTGTCGATACCCGGGACAGCCGAACCACGCAGCTACCGGAACCAGCTATCCCGGCCAGCCAGTCCGAACAGCTGACAAACATAGCCAACCGGCTTAGCCAACAAGTATAGCCAAGTAGCTGAGCTAATCCAGATAGCTCACTCGTCCCGAGCACCCCACAGAGAAGCGCACCCGAGCAGCGCACCTGAGTAACTTATCTAATTGGCTTATCTAATTAACTTATCCACTTAGCCTATCCACTTAGCTCATCCAATTAACTCATCTGTCTAGCTCAGCTCGTCCACGACTGCGAGCTGAGCGGCAAGCGTTCGACGACGATCCAAAACCCCATAGAACACCGACTTCATAGCCCATCGAGCGCAGTTAGTGCTTCTGCCGGTCGGTTCCGATACATGCGACCGGACGGGATAGCCCCCCAACTTAGCTAAGCCGCTCAGCTATACCGTCTGACTAAGTTTTATAGCTGATTGGGACGACGGGCCGGATATGCTGGCCTACACGGTGTACTCGGAGGCGGGCGGTGTCGGGAAGACGACGCTCGCCGCGAACCTCGCGAAGGCGGAGGTCCGCGCCGGTCGCGACGTGCTCGTCGTCGACCTGGACACCCAGGAGGCGTCGCTGTCGTACCTGCTTGACGTGGCCGACGACCGCGACGACGACCAGGCCGACAGCCTCCTGCGACACATGATCGACCGCCCGCGCGGCGACTTCGCGGACCTGATCCGGACGAGCGAGGGGATCGACATCGTCCCGTCGCACAACATCCTCGAGTACGCGTCGAAACACCTGCGCCGCCGTGAGGAGGAGGCCGCCGACTTCGGCGAGTCGTGGAACCCGAACAAGCAACTGCTGCGCGTGCTCCGGGAGGCGGGCGTCCACGAGGCGTACGACACGCTCATCGTCGACCCGCCGGCGACCGCCGACATCAAACTCCACAACGCGATCCACGCGACCCGCCACCTCGTCATCCCCTTCGAGCCCAGCGGGAAGGGCTACGAGTCCGTCCAGGGCCTCGACCAGCTGGTCGGCGGGCTCGAAGACCAGCTCGGGATCGAGGTGGGCGTCCTCGCGGTCGTCCCGAACCGCTACAAGGGGATGAACGACCAGGACCGGTTCCTCGAGGAGATCGAGGCCGACGGCTGGGAGATCCCGATCCGGCTGCGCGAGCGGTCGTCGCTACTGGAAGGGTGCTGGGCCGAGCAATGTACCGCATTTCGCTATATCGACGAGCACCGCGAGCGCGAGCGCGACCACGAGCTCGAGACGATCGAGAAGGTCGAACGGCTCGCCGAGCGCATCCGCGAGACCCAGGCGGTGGAAGCATGAAACAGGGGTCGACCGACGACCCGTTCGCCGAGGAGCCCGACGACGGCACCGACGCCGACGAGACGGACACCGCGGCGTCCGAAGCCGGGACCGGTGCGAACGAGACGACCGGAGTGGCCGGTGAACCCGAGACAGCCGGCACGACCGACACCGCAGCCGTCGACTCGACCCGCGAGAGCGTCCAGCGCGGGTCGCTCCCGTACATCCACGCCCGCGACGGCGTCAAGGACGGCCGGACCCAGCGGCCGGTGTTCCTGCGCGACCACGTCGAGGCCGGCATCGACGACCTCGTCGCCGAGATGGAGGCCGAGCTCGGCGAGGACGTGTACAAGACGGACGTGACCGAGGCCGCGATGGCCGTCGCCCAGGAGAACCCGGAACTCGTCCTCGCGAAACTCGAGGAGTGGGGCTACGGCTGGAGCTGAGCCGCCGAACGGGTCACCTCACCTCGTTTTTCAGTTTTCGTCGGCCGCGGGCGTCAGTTCACCGTGTTCGGCCTCGACAGCGTCCATCGGGACCGCCAGCGTCGTCCGGTCGCTCCCGGCGAACAGCAGGTCCGTCGCGCGGAACCCGTCCTCGCCCTCGACCCCGATCAGGCTGCCGCTGTCGCCGGCGGCGCTCATCGGTCCGAACACGTCGATCCCCGTGAACAGCGTCGGCTCCTCGTGGTACCCCCGCACCCTGATGCGGGCGTCCCGACCGCGCAGGTCCCCCGTCGTCACGCCCGTCGTCCGCCCGCTCTTCGTGAACGTCGCGTCCGTCGACGGCTCGGTGAACCCTGCGAACTCGCCGATACCCAGGATCGAATCCTCGAAGTCGTCGGGGTCGACCTCCACGATGGCGCTGTCCGTCGTGTTCGGTTCGCCGGCGACGATCTCGCTGCCCTCGACGAGCGACCCGACGACGTCCTCGTCGGTCCCGCCGTCGGCCGGGCCGGGCTGGAGCACGTCGTCGCCCGGCTGGGCGACCCCGATCGGGGCCGCGACGTGCGCGTTCGTCAGGACGACCGTGGTCCCGTCTTCCGTTTCGAGGGGGGGACTGCCGAGCGTCCCCGCGGTGGTCTCGACGTGGCCGAACGAGACGCCGGCCGGCGCCGGCCGCCAGCGGCACTCGCGGTCGTACCGCTCCCCGGGTTCCGCGGCCGCCTGCGTCCGCACGTCGCCGACCTCCTGCACGTCGGTCTTGCACGTCGTGTCGTCGAACTCGATCTCCTCCGGGATCCGGTCGCGCTCAGAGAGCTGCGCCTCGGGGAGTTTCCGGGAGACGAGCACGATGAGCGCCTCCTCGTCGGTCTTCCGGTCGCCGACGCGCTTGGGACCGACCGCCGTCCCGACGACGTTCGCTCGCGACTCGATGTCGTCCCGGACCGATTCGGGGATCTCCATACGGAGTGTCCGCTCGGCTGTCACAAAACGGTTGCGACGATAGTATTACACGATGCCAGGAACAAACGGATTACATGTCAGGTGATTCGCCGGACGAGGGGAACGTCGAATCGCTGCGGATCGCTCGGGAAGAGGCCCAGCGGACGCTGAACTCGCAGCTGTCGACGCTCGACGACATCGACGCGAAGGCGCTGTCGGTGTTCCGGCTGAACGTCGCGGTCGTCGGCGTCCTGTTCTCGGTGCTCTCCGTCGCGGGCGCCAGCGACGTGACGGCGGTCGGAAGCGTGTTGAACCCGCCGGTCGGGGCGGGCGTCGCGCTGTTCGTCCTCTCGGCGGCCGCCGCGGGGTTGACCTACGCCACCGCGGGTCAGCGCGTCGGCGCCGACCCCGACGGACTGTCGGGGATGTGCGACGCCTCGGAGGCCGCCGCGCTGGAGCGGCTCGTCGACAGCTACGCCGACTGGATCCGGCACAACCAGCGGACCAACTTCCGGAAGGCGCTGCTGGTGACGCTGGCCATCCTCGGGACCGTCGCCGGCACGCTCGCCCTGAGCGTCGGCGTCGTCGCCGCGTTCACGGACCTGCTGTACCTCCCGGCCGGCGTCGCCGTCGCCGCCGTCATCCTCCTCGCCGCCGTCGTCAACCTCCCCAGCCAGATCGCCCGGATCACCCGCGAATCCGACGCCGTCGCGGGAACCGTCGCCGTCGAACGGACGGGCGACTCGGTCATGGCCGGCCAGCGCGCGTTCAGGGGTCGCGAGAGCGAGGAGTAGTCCACCGGGCGACGCTCGTCACGGCCGAAACGCTCTTTGTACCATATATCCGAATATACGACATGGTCAAGACGATTCGCGTCTCCGAGGAGTACCACGAGTGGCTCTCGGCGCACAAGCGACCCGACGAGACGATGGAGGAGACGCTCCGCCGGATGACTCGCGGGCCGAACCCCGACGACGTGGCGGGACTCCTGACGAGCGAGGAGGCCGAGCAGGCGAAGGCGGCCGTCGACGACCTGCGCGGCCGCGACGCCGACCGCTTCGCTGCCGCGCGAGCGGCCTTCGAGGACGACGACGAATGATACTCGACTCCTCGTACCTGTTCGACCTGATGGCCGAGGACCCCGACGCCTTCGAGAAGGGGAGCGAACTCGTCGAACGGGGGGAGATGCAGTGGCTACCGGTACCAGTGGTCGCGGAGACGTACTACGGCGTCACGACGGCCCGCAGCGATACGACCGAAGCAGAAGTCCGCAACCGGCTGCTCGGTTATCCGCGGATCGATATCGACGAGGAGGTGGCGCGCACGGCAGGCGAACTGCTTGCAGCAGCCGACGACGAAGCCGGGGCGCCGACGGGGATCGGCAGCAACGACGCATATATTGCGGCAATGGCGGAAATCCTCGACGACGCCGTCCTCACCGACAATGTGGACGACTTCGAGACGCTCGGCGTCCCGGTCGAGACGTACTGACAGGCCGGGCAGGACTCACTCTCGTCGTTCCAGCGTGACCTCGACGGGACCGTCCGGATGAACGGTCGACCCGACGGCGACCGCGATGTCGTCGGGGGCGTCGACGATCCGACACCGCTTCGCGACGGTCGCCAGCGCGAGTCGCAGTTCCATGCGCGCGAAGCGCATCCCGATGCAGTGGCGCGGGCCGCCGCCGAACGGGAAGTACGCGTACTCCGGGCGGTCGCCGGGCGGGTCGTCGACGTCGTCCCACCGGCTCGGGTCGAATTCGAGGGGGTCCGCCCACCACCGCTCGTCGGTGTGGACGTGGAACTGCGGCAGGGTGAGGAACGTGTCGGCGGGGATGCGGTAGCCGTCGACGGTGACCGGTCCGTCGGTCTCCCGGAAGATGGCCGCCGCCGGCGGGTACCGCCGCAGCGTCTCCCGGAGGACCTGCTCGGTGTATTCCAGGTCGGACAGGTCGGCGAGGGTCGCGCAGTCGCCGTCGAGGACGGTGTCGACCTCCGCGCGGAGCTGTTCTGCCACGTCGGGCCTCCGGCCGAGTTCGGCGAGCGCCCACGTGAGCGCGGTCGCGGTCGTCTCGTGGCCCGCGAACAGGAAGGTGACGAGCTGGCTGCGGATCTCCGACTCGTCCAGGTCGCCGTCGCTCCCCATCTCGACGAGCAGCGACAGCAGGTCCTCGCGACCGGAGTCGGGGTCGCGCTCGGCGAGCAACTCGTCGATCACCGCGTCGAGCCGCTCGATCCCCCGCCCGTAGCGGCGGTTCGCGGGCGTCGGCACCCACTGGGGGATCTCGGTGGCGACCGGGTTCCGGCTGGTGCGTTCGAGGATGGCCTCCGCGCCCGCTCGCACCGCGTCGCGGTACTCGTCGGCGTCGATCCCGAACAGCGTCTTCCCGAGCACCCGGAGCGTGTACGTCGAGGTCACCTCCGGGAGCTCGACGGCGTCGGCGTCCGCCCACTCGTCGGCCGCGGCGGCCGCGTAGGTCGCCATCGTCTCGGCGTAGGTCTCGACGCGCTCGCGGTAGAACAGCGGCTGCAGGCCCGTTCGCTGCCGGCGCCACTGTTCGCCGTCCGAGAGGAGCAGGCCGTCGGCGAGGGCGTCGACGCCGCCCGCGAGGTCGGGTTTGCGGAAGCGGTCGAAGTCGTCGACGAGCACCTGTTCGATGCCGTCGGGGTGGAGGACCGTCGCCATGTCGTACGTGCCCATCGAGAACCGCACCACGTCGCCGTGACTGGCGAGGTCATCGTAGAAGTCGTAGGGGTCGCGGGCGAACACGACCGCGCTCCCGACCAGCGGCACGCCCGAACGCTTCGGCGCGAGCGGCGCGTCTCCCGTCGTCCTGCTCATATCCGGTCGTCGGACCGCCGGCCCAATCGGCGTTGCCGCGTGGATACTCGGCGATTTAAGTGGACGGGGCCGAGCGGTCGGCGCGGTCCGTCCGAACGGCCGTCGCTCCGTACATCCCAACGTACTTGCCGCTCACGGCGGAGGATCCGACCGATGACCGAGCGCGCCGACACCGGTCCCGACTCGGGGCCGAGTCGCGTCTCCGAGCGGGCCCGGGCGGTCGAACCCCAGGGGATCCGCGAGATGTTCGACCTGGCGGCCGAGCAGGACGGCGACCTCGTCCACCTGGAGTTCGGCGAGCCGGACTTCGACACCCCGGACCATGTCGTCGCGGCCGCTCACGAGGCTGCGACCGCCGGGCACACGAACTACACCGCCAACGCCGGCATCGGGGAACTCCGGGGCGCGGTCGCCGACCACCTCGCCGACGACGGCGGGCCGAGACCCGACCCGGGCTCGGGGGTCGTCGTCACGACCGGCGGCGTCGAGGCGCTGCACCTCGCCATTCACGCGGTCGTCGATCCCGGCGACGAGGTCGTCGTGCCGACGCCGGCGTGGCCAAATCCGATCTCGCAGGCGAAACTCGCCGACGCCACGCCCGTCGAGGTGCCGATGCCCGCCGGGGCGGGGTTCGCGCCCGACCCGGAACGGATCGTCGACGCGATCGGTCCCGACACCGCGGTCGTTCTCCTCACCTCGCCGTCGAACCCGACGGGACGGGTGTTCCCGGAGTCGGCGGTCGAGCGCGTCGTCAGGGCGGCCGCCGACCACGACGCCTTCGTCCTCGCCGACGAGGTGTATCGCCAGTTGACCTACGCGGAGCGGCCGCCCCGGACCGCGGCAGTCGCCGACCGCATCGACCGCGAGTCGTGGGTGCTCACCGTCGGCTCCGTCTCGAAGGCCTACGCGATGACCGGCTGGCGAGTCGGCTGGCTCGCCGGCCCCCGGGACGTGGTCGGCCAGGTGACGAAGATCCGCGAGAGTACGACCTCCTGCGTCAACACGCCCGCCCAGTACGCCGCCCTCGGCGCGCTGACCGGCCCGCGCGAGCCCGTCGACGAGATGCGCGAGGCCTTCGCCGAGCGGCGGGCGTACGTCCTCGACCGCATCGACGGGATCCCGGCGGTTTCGGTCGCCCCGCCGGAGGGCGCGTTCTACGCGTTCGTCGACGTGAGCGCGCTGTCCGGGACCGACACCGAGATCGCCGAGCGGCTGCTCACCGACCGCGGCGTCGTGACCGCGCCGGGCTCGGCGTTCGGCGCCGGCGGCGAGGGACACCTCCGCCTGAGCTTCGCGAACGGGCTCGACCGGCTGGAAGCCGGGCTGGACCGCTTCGCGGCGATGGTCGAGGCCGACGCGACGGATCGGTAGCGGTCGGGCCGTCGACCCCCGAACCGTTTTGCACAGGGGCTTCGACACACCGACGATGCCGCTGCGCGTCCTCCACTACGCCGACGTCGAGGCGGCTTACGACGACCCCGAGCGGATCGGCCGACTCGCTGGGCTGGTCGACCAGCTGCGCGACGACGCGACGCTCGTCTGCGGCGGCGGGGACGACACCGGCCCGGGCGTCCTCTCGGTCGTGACCGACGGCCGGCAGTCGCTCGACTTCTTCCGCGGGGTCGACCCGGACGCGGAGGTGTTCGGGAACCACGACTTCGACCACGGGCTCGACGCCCTCCTGTCGGTCGTCGCCGACTCACCCCAGCCCTGGCTGTGCGCGAACGCGACCCGCGACGGCGCCCGGTTCGGCCGGGACGCGGGCGTCGAACCCTGGACCGTGGTTGAGGCCGGCGGGGAACGCGTCGGACTCGTCGGCGTCGCCCACCCCGAGACCGCCGCGATCAACCCCGCGGCTGCCCCCGTCGAGTTCGCGGACCCGATCCCGGCCGCCCGGACCGCGCTCGACGCGCTGCGCGACCGCGGCGTCGACCGGACGGTCGTCGTCTCCCACTGCGGCGACGACACGGCCCTCGCGCGGGCGGTCGACGCGGACCTCGTCCTCGGCGGCCACGACCACGAGCCCCGCGCCGACCGCGTCGCGGGGACGCTCGTCTGTCGCCCCGGCGGGGAAGGCCGCACCCTGCTGGAAGTGACCTTCGAGGGCAATCGCCCGACTGCGACCCACCACGAGGGAGCCGGAGCGCCCGTCCACCCGGGCGTCGCCGGGGCGATCCGCGACCGGATGGCGGCGACCGGACTCGCTGACGTAGCGGGGACCGCCGACGACCCGATCGTCTGCGACATGGCGGCGTGCAAGCGGGGCGAGAGCCGGCTGGGGAACCTGATCACCGACGCCCACCGCTGGAAGGCGGACGCCGACGTGGCGGTGAACTCGGGCGGCGGGTTCCGCCGCCGCGAGCCGCTCTCCGGGGACGTGACCGCCTTCGACCTCGTCCGGGTCGTCCCGTATTCGTCCGATCTCGCTGTAATACGCCTCGGGGGCGAGCGACTCCGCGACGCGCTCGCTGGGCTGGCGCTGGCCTCCGCACCCGACGACCTCCCGGAGTGGCACTTCGGCCACGTCAGCGGCGCCAGCGTCGTCTGGGACGACGCGGCCGGGGAACTCCGGGAAGCGCGCGTCGACGGCGCGCCGGTTGACCCCGACGGGACCTACACCCT
This sequence comes from Halosimplex halophilum, assembly GCF_004698125.1. Lineage (NCBI taxonomy): Archaea > Methanobacteriati > Methanobacteriota > Halobacteria > Halobacteriales > Haloarculaceae > Halosimplex > Halosimplex halophilum. The sequence goes on along the minus strand of NZ_SRHV01000006.1, from coordinate 96,184 downwards.
CGCGACCACCGAGTTCTTCGCGGAGATCGAGACGCTGTTCCCCGCCATCGGCCCGGGAGACGTGGTCGAGACGCTCGGCCCTCAGTACGAGGCCGTCGTCGAGTACGTCCGGGAACACGGTCTCGAGGTCGGGACCGACGGACGGATCCGCCGGCCGACGCTCGACCCCGGCGCCGTCCCGGAACGCGACTGGCCTCACAGTCCCTGACGCGGCGGGCGAACGGGAGGGGCGCCGACCGGGCGAGTTCGGCAGGATCGAATCTCGGCGAGCCGTCAGTGATGATCCGCGTGAACACGGTCTTCTTGAGTGCGTGTCCCGATAGCACGACGTGGGGACGAGCCGTTCGACACGAGTCAGCCCCGTGTCCCGATCTCGTCCCATTCGAACGCGACCCCGTCGCCGGGGGCGTCCCGCGTCGAGCGGAGCGATGGCGTTAACTTGCGAGACCGACACCGCCCCGCTATGGATCCGGAGGACAACAGGCGGGGCTGGGCCGACCGCTCGGAGAAGTACTCCCCCGAGTACTACGCCGAGATCGGCCCCAACGAGGTGAGCGAGACGATCGCCGACGCGTTCGACTACTACCTCGACGACGGGGCGGCGATCCTCGAGGTCGGCTGCGGCTCCGGCCGCCACCTCGCCCACCTCCGCGACCGCGGCTTCGAGAACCTCGCCGGGATCGACATCAACGCAGACTCCTTCGACGTGATGGCCGACCGCTACCCCCGGCTGGCGGAGACGGGCGACTTCCGGACCGGCGCGGTCGAGGACCTGCTCCCGGAGTACGACGACGGCGCCTTCGACGCCGTCTTCTCGGTCGAGACGCTCCAGCACATCCACCCCGACGACGAGCGGGTGTTCGAGGAGCTGACGCGGGTCGCGGGCGACCTGCTGGTCACCGCCGAGAACGAGGGCAACAGCCCCCGGCGCGGCCGCGGCGAGGCCGAGGTGAGCCGCGTCGACGACGAGTTCCCGCTCTTCCACCGCGACTGGCGGGCGGTGTTCACCGACCTCGGCTGCGCCCAGCTGCTCTCCGAGCCCACCAGCCGCGACACCATCCGCGTCTTCCGCGTGTCGTCGGCGACCCGTCGCTGACGACACGCGGGGTCGGGTCACTGGCGACTCAAGGGGAGCGGGACGAGCGTGACGGCGAGGGCTGTCAGGCCAGCCGGAACGTCTCGAGGTTCTTCGGCGCGACGGTCCGCATGTTGAACTTCTCGTAGAGCGCCGACGAGAGCTGGTCGGTCGACGATTCGTCGCCGTGGACACAGAGGACCGTCTCCGGGCGGGGGTTCATCGTCTGGACGAACGTCTCCAGGCCCTGGCGGTCGGCGTGGCCGGAGAAGCCGTCGACCGTCTCGACGCCCATGTTCAGGGCGACCCGGTCGGCCCCGCGGCCCGACGTGTCGTTCAGCGAGATCTCGTCGCGGCCCTGCTGGATCTGGCGGCCGAGCGTCCCCTCGGCCTGGTAGCCGACGAACACCAGCGTATTGTCCGGCTCGCCGCCCAGCAGGCGCAGCCAGGACATCACCGGGCCGCCGGTGATCATCCCCGAGGTCGTCAGGATGATGGCCGGCTCGTCGTCGGTGATGTCCCGGCGCATCTCGTCGCCGCCGTCGACCTGGTGGAACTGCTCGGCGAGGAACGGGTTGTCGTCCTCGTAGAGGATCCGGTCGCGGAGCCGCTTGCGGAGGTGGTCGGGGTAGGCGGCGTGGATCGCCGTCGCCTCGCGGATCATCCCGTCGAGATACACCGGCATCGTCGGGATCCGGCCCTCGCGCATCGCCTCCTCCAGGACGAGCATGAGCTCCTGCGAGCGGCCGACCGCGAACGCCGGGACCAGGATCTTCCCGCCCTTCGCGTGGGCCTCGTTGATGACCGTCTCGAGCTTGCGCTCGGAGTCCTCCTGGTCGGTCTGGTAGTCGTCGCGCCCGCCGTAGGTCGACTCCAAGATTAGTGTCTCGACCCGCGGGAAGTCGTTGACGGCGCCGTCGAGCAGGCGCGTGTCCCGGTAGTGGATGTCCCCGGAGAAGGCGACGTTGTAGAACCCCTCGCCGACGTGGAAGTGCGAGACGGCCGACCCGAGGATGTGGCCGGCGTTGTGCATCGTTAGCTTCACGTCGGGCGCGATGTCGGTGACGTTGCCGTACTCGACGGGGATCGTGTGTTTGAGCGCCTTCCGGACCATCGCGCTGTCGTACGGGGGCGTCCGACCCTCCTTCGACGCCACGTCGAGGTAGTCGAGCTGGAGCAGGCCCATCAGGTCGCGGGTCGGCTCGGTCGTGTAGATGGGGCCGTCGTAGCCGTACTTGAACAGGATCGGGATCAGCGCCGAGTGGTCGAGGTGGGCGTGGGTGAGCACGACGGCGTCGATGGAGTCGGGGCCCGCCGCGAGCGCCTCCGGCGCCTGGAGGTAGGGCACCTCGCCCTCGGCGCCGGGCTTGTCGCCGCAGTCGATGAGCACGCGGGTCTCCGGCGTCGACAGGAGGAACGAGGCGCGGCCGACCTCGCGACAGCAGCCCAGCGTGGTGACGCGGACCCACTGCTCGTCGGCCGTCGGCTGGCGGTGGATCTGCCGGCCGACCTCCTCGAGGATGTCGCGGCGGTCGTCGCGCTCCTGCTTGAGGAAGTTGCGGACGTTCGAGACGGTCGAGGACTCGATGGGGGGCGTCCGGACCACCTCGGGCGTCCAGCCGACCGCGGCCCGGATCTCGTCGAGCGTCTCGCCGTGGCGGCCGATGACCATACCGGGCTCCTCGGCCTCGATGAGCACCTCGCCGGTCGACCCGTCGAAGTCGAGCGACTGGACCCCGGCGTCGTCCGGGATCGTCTCGCGGATCACTCCCTCGGCCTCCCGCTCGGGCACGAGCGCCTCGGCGGTCGGCCGGACGGTGATGCGTTTCTTGAACGTGCTCGCCAGGTTCGGGACGAGCCGGTCGCGCTCGGCGAACGCCTCCACGTCGGGGGTGTAGACCACCAGGTCCGGCCCCTCGAACTGGACGCTGTCGATCGCGATGTCGTCCGGTGTCTCTTCGTCGACCCGTGCGCGTATCTCGTCGAGTGAATCGTGTGTCGTTTTCATGCGTTTCCTTCGGATCTGCGCGGACACGCCGCAAGAACCGCGGAACTCCCGACGGCTGTCGGGCTGATACATAGACCCTGTTCGAGCGCGAGTAAGAATCTTCCCTTCCTGTCCGACGGCGGCCGGCCTGCCGTTCGAGCGGGCGCGCCCGCCGGCGTAGCAGTGTCGGCCGCGACCGGGACCGCTAGGCCTCCGCCGGGTCGACGACCTCGTAGCTGAGGTTCTGGTCGCGGAGTTTGTCGGTGTGCGCCGAGACCAGCTCCGTCGACGCGAGCAGCAGGATGTCCAGTCCCTTCGCGGCGGCCTCCCGGACGGCCGCGGGGCTCCCGAACCGGATGTCGGGGTCGAGGTCGGTCGCCTCGGCGACGGCGACGGCCTCGGCCCCGCCGACCGCCAGCAGGTCGTGGTCCCCGGCGAGTTCGACGACCCTCTCGGTGTCGACCGCCGAACTCCCGCCGTTCTGGACCTGCGGGACCGAGACGATCGTCACCGACCCCAGGTCGTAGTCGACCACGCCGTCGAAGTTCGTGATCCCCACGTCCCGACCGGGCTCGGCGTCCGTCACCGCGACCGCGGTCGCGCTCCCGGCGTCGCCGGACATCGCCCGCAGGACGCCGTCCCGCATCGTCAGCGAGACGGTCTCGCCCTCGTCGATTTCGGTCGTGGCGATCGCCGTCTCGACCTCGACCTGCCCGATGACCTCCTCGGAGACGTGCTGGACGAAGTGGCGCAGTTCGTCCGTCTGGGAGATGAGCCAGTCGACGCCCTCCTTGGTCACCTCGTACCGGCCGCGTCCGTGCTTCTCGACGTACCCGTGCTCGACCAGGTCCTGGAGGTAGTCGCTGACCGCCTGGGCGGTGATCCCGATCGCGTCGGCGATCTCCTGCTGGTTGACCGCCGGCTGGCGCTCGGCGATCTCGACCAGGATCTGGTACCGCGTGGCGTTGCGCTTGCTCCGGAGCACCCCGAACTCCTCCGGGTCGGCCGCGTCGTTCGGCATCGTCCCCACTCGGGTCCGGTAACTAAAGTAACTTTGCCCTAACTCGACCGAGATTGCGGACGCCGGCCACTGAGTGGGAGATCGAGCAATCTCACTTTCCCTAAAACAACCAAAATTGTTTTACGCCCTACGGTGGTTGTATTCGGCGATGGCACAGGTATCGCTGCCACACGACGCGAAGGCCGGCCCGACCAAGCGGGAGGTCAGGGCCGTCCTGCTCGACAGACTCGACCTCGGGCCGGCCGACCACTTCGCGGAGGTCGGTTCGTGTACCGGCGCCGTCACGGTCGAGGCGGCGCGGCGCGCCGGGCGGGTCACCGCGCTCGAACGGAAGCCCGACCGGCTCGAGACCACGAGGAAGAACCTCGCCGCCAACGACGCGGCCGACGGCGTGACCCTCCGGGCGGCCGAAGCCCCCGAGGGGTTGCCCGACGACGCCGACGCCCTCTTTCTCGGCGGGAGCCGAAACTACGGGGCGGTCCTCGACCGCGCGGTCGAGACCGGGGTCGACCGCGTCGTCATGAACGTCTCGCGGCTCGAAGTCGCGGGCGCCGCCACGGAGGCGTTCCGCGAGCGCGACCTGCTGGCGGAGGTCGTCCAGTTCCAGGTGAGCCACGGCTACGACCTGGCCGGCGCGACGAGTTTCGACGCGGACAACCCGGTGTACATGCTGGTCGGCGGCGTCGACGTGTCGGACGACGAGAGCGGCGGCACCGATGGCTCCGGGGACGGAGGGCCACAGTGACGCTGTACGGCGTCGGGCTCGGGCCCGGCGACGCCGACCTCGTGACCGTCCGCGGGCGGGAGGTCCTCGAAGCGGCGGACGTGGTCTACTCGCCGGGGCGGCTCTCGCGGTCGGTGGCGACCGAACACGTCTCCGAGGAGCGGGTCGGCGACGTGGACTTCCCGATGACCCGCGACGAGGACGAACTCCGGCGCGCCTGGAGGGCGGCGGCCGCCGAGATAGCGCCCCGCGCTCGCGACGGCACCGCCGCCTTCGTCACGCTGGGCGACCCGAACGTCTACTCGACGTTCGGCCACCTCCGGCGGACGCTCGACGCCTTCCACCCCGACGTGGCCGTCGAGACGGTCCCGGGGGTCAGCGCCGTCACCGCGTTCACGACGGCGCTGGACGTCGAGGTGACGGCGGGTGCGAGCCTGGCGCTCCGGGAGGCCGCCCGCGGCGCCGCCCCGACCGGCCCCGACCGCATGGTCCTGTTCAAGGTGACCGACGCGCCTGCGACTCACGAGCAACTGACCGAGGCGGGATACGACGTGGTGTTCGGCCGCCGCCTCTACATGGAGCAGGGCGAGACGGTCGTCACGGCGGACCCGGGCGAGATCGACGACCGGGACTACTACACGCTCGCCTACGCCGAGAAGCGCGACCTCGACGACGAGTCCGCGACCGCGGCGTTCGCCGACGCCGAGGACCCGACGGGTGAGGTCCGCACCGACGGCGGCGTGCCGGGCGGGGACCTCGATCGGGACGACGCGAGCGGCGACGACCGCCGGCCGGTCGAACTGGTGGAACTGGCCGAGGGCGAGTCCGGCGGCGACGCGTTCCCCGGGGAGGTGGCCCGGTGACCGACCCCCAGGCGGCCATCGACGCCGAGGCAGCCCGGCGAGCGACCGAGCGCGACGCCCGCGTCGCGGACCACACCGCGGGGGAGGTCCAGGAGGGGATCCCGTTCATCGGCGCCGGCCCCGGCGACCCCGGACTCCTGACGGTCACGGGCAAGGAACTCGTCCAGGGGGCGGACCTGGTCGTCCACGCGGGGTCGCTGGTCAACAGCGAACTCCTCGACGAGTACTGCGACGACGCCGAGCAGGTCTCGTCCATCGGCAAGGATCTGGAGGAACTGGTCCCGCTGATGCGCGATGCCTACGGGGACGGCCGCGAAGTCGTGCGACTGCACAGCGGCGACCCCGCCGTCTACGGCGCGGCCGTCGAGCAGATGGACGCGCTGGAACACGAGGGGGTGCCGACCTACGTCGTCCCGGGCGTCACCTCGGCGTTCGCCGCCAGCGCGACGCTACGGACCCAGTTGACCCTCAACGGCGTGGCCAACCACGTCGCGTTCACCAGACCCCAGGGGGAGACGCTGGACCCGGAGGACGACCACATCGGCGAGTTCGTCGGGATGGGCGACGTGACGACCTGCATCTACCTGGGGACCCACGCCGTCGCCGAGACGATGGACCGCCTGGTCGAGGCGGGCCACGACCCCGACACGCCCGTCGCGGTCGTCTACCACGCCTCCTGGCCGGACGAGGACGTGATCGAGGGGACCATCGGCACCATCGGCGACCGCCTGGAGGAAGCGGGCTACCGCGCCTCGGCGATGGTCGTCGTCGGCGACGCCGCCCGGAAGGCCGGCTACGAGCGCTCCTACCTCTACGACGGGTGGGCATCGGGCGGGGGCGCGGACGGGAGCGGCGACGACACGACCCAGGAGGCTGACGACTGACAATGAGCACCGACAGCGACGACACGACCGACGCGGACGCATCGAGCGGCACGAACGATACGGCCGAATCGAACGGGTCGAGCGGCCACTGTTCGACCCCCGACTCCGACGGTGAGGTGGCCGAAGACATCGCCATCATCGCCTTCGAGCGCAAGATGGACACCGCGGAGGACATCGTCGACGGCATCGGCGACCGCTACGAGTCCGTCGAGATCCTGGAGTACCACGGCGACGTGTTCGAGGAGTACTGGGGCGAGTACGACTGCTTCGTCGGGCTGATGGCCAGCGGCATCGCGATGCGCAAGACGGCGGGCCTACTCGACGACAAGTGGGACGACCCCGCCATCGTCGTCGTCGACGAGGAACTGACGTGGGCCATCCCCATCACGGGCGGCCACCACGGCGCCAACCAGGTCGCCGACGACCTCGCCTCGATGGGCGCGGTGCCGGCGATGACCACCGCCAGCGAGGCCGCCGACGAGCAGGGCGTCGAGAAGCGGGCCAAGGCCCTCGACGCCCACGTCGTCAACGGCGACTCGACGGTCGCGACGAACCTCGCCGTGCTGGACGACGAACTCGGTCCCGTCGAGCGACTCGTCGGGCCGAAGGCAGTGCTCGTCGAGGACGACGTGACCGTGCTGAAGCGCAACCGGGACGCCGACGACGGCGGTGTCGTCCTCGGCACCGGCACGGTGTCGGGCGTCGACGCCGACCAGGTGGTCGACGCCTGGGAGCGCGCGCTCACGGACCTCGACCTCACCGTCGAGGACGTTGCATTCGTCGCCACGGGCACCCGCAAGGAAGGCGAAGACGGTCTCCACGAGGCGGCCGACCGGATCGGCGCGGGCGTCGTCGCCTTCGAGAAGGAGACGCTGGAGCGCTTCGAGGGGCCGTCCCCGTCGCGCTCGAAGGAGCTGATCGGCTGGCCCGGCATCGCCGAGGCGTCGGCCATCGCCGGCGGCCGCGACCACGAACTCGCCCGCGAGAAGGAGCGGTTCGACGACGCCGTGACCGTGGCGGTGGGGCGGTAGCGTGGCCGCCGACACCGCCGACGGCGCGATGGGGACGCTCTACGTCGTGGGTATCGGCCCCGGGCTGCCCCACGCGATGACCCAGCGGGCGAAGGACGTGGTGGCGACCGCCGACTGCGTCGTCGCCTCCAACCTCTACCAGGAGTTCCTGCGGCGCGACGGCACGCTCCCGCCCGAGAGCGCCGCGGTCGAGGCCGCGACCGACGGCGGCGCGACCGCCGAGTCGGAGAGCCCGGGGAGCGAGGCGGGGACCGTCCTCGAACGGCCGGACGGCCGCCGGCAGGAACTCGTCCGGTCGTCGATGGGTCGGCAGGTCGAACTCGCCCGCGAGGCCTTCGAGCGGGTCCGCGCCGGCCAGGACGTGGCCCACGTCTCCGGCGGCGACCCGAACGTCTACGGCAAGAGCGACCTGCTGTTCACGATGGCCGAGGCGGAGGGCGCCGAGGACGTGCCCATCGAGGTCGTCCCCGGCGTCACGGCGGCGCTGGGCGGCGCCGCGAACCTCGGCGCGCCGCTGTCGAACGACTTCTGCACGGTTTCGCTGTCGGACAAGTGGCGCGGCTGGGCGGAGATCGAGGAGAAACTGCGCGCGGCCGCCATCTCCGGGTTCGTGGTCGTCCTCTACAACTGCTGGCGCGACTACGAGCGGGCCATCGACGTGCTGCGCGAGGAGCGGGCCGACGACGTGCCCGCCGGCATCTTCAACGACGCCGGCCGCGGCGACGCCGGCCGCAATCTGGACGACGAGACCCACACGATCACGACGCTGGGCGAGGCGACCGACCACGACGACGAGGTCGGCGGGATGGGCACCTCCATCCTCGTCGGCAACGCGGAGACGGCGGTCTGGGAGAACGACCACGGGAAACACCTCGTCACGCCCCGCGGCGGGCGCGACGTGGAGGACTTCTGATGAGCACCGACGACACCACCGACACCACGACGGACGCGAGCACAGACACCGAAACGAAGTGCGGCGCCGCCTCGACACCGGACGGGGAGGCCGCGGCGAGCGAGGACTCGTCCTCGAAGTGCGGCGGGTCCGCGTCCTCCACCTCGTCGTCCGGGTCGTCCTCGGGGTGTGGCGCCTCGTCGACAGACGAGGAGGAGGAAGTCGGCGCGACCGTCGACGACTTCGACGCCGACCCCGGCCAGCTTGTCGCTGTCGGGCTCGGCCCCGGCCAGCCCGAGGGCATGACGGCCCGCGCCCGCGAGGCGCTGCTGGACGCCGAGCACATCGTCGGCTACACGACCTACGTCGAGCTGCTGCCCGAGGGAGTTCGGGAGGACGCCGAGGAACTCTACGACACGCCGATGTGCGGCGAGGTCTCCCGCACGGAGGAGGCCATCGACCGCGCACTGGCCGGCAACCACGTCGCGATCATCGGGAGCGGCGACCCCAACGTCTACGCGCTGGCCGGGCTCGCGCTCGAAATCCTGGAGTCGAAGGGCGCCACCGCCTCGATGGTCGAGTTCGACGTGGTGCCGGGGGTCCCCGCGGCTCAGTCCTGCGGCGCCCGCCTCGGCGCCCCCCTCGTGAACGACACCGTCAGCATCTCGCTGTCGGACCACCTCACGGACATGCCGACCATCGAATCGCGGCTTCACGCCGCAGCCAAGGAGGGATTCACCATCTCGATCTACAACCCCTGGAGCCGCAAGCGCCGCGCGAACTTCGAGAAGTGCTGCGAGATCCTCGAAGAGCACCGCGCCGACGACACGCCGGTCGGCATCGTCCACGGCGCCGGCCGCGAGGACGAACGGGTCGAGATCGTCGAACTCGGCGACCTCGAAGAACTCGGCGAGACGGACCTGGTCGACATGACGACGACGATCATCGTCGGCAACGAGGAGACGTACGTCTGGGACGACCGGATGGTCACGCCGCGGGGCTACGAGTCGAAGTATGACTACTGAGTACCGCGTGTCCCTCGACCGGGCGGCCTGCGACGGCGTCTTCGCCTGTCTCGTCCGCGACGACCGGTTCGTCGAGGCGGCGGACGGCCTGGCCGCCATCGACGGCGACGCGGAGCGCGCGGACGGGCTCCCGGACGACGGGTCGAGCGAGGTGGCACCGGACGGCGGCGAGACGGTGGCCGCTCCCTTCGACGACGACAGGATCGATGCGGCCCGACAGGCCGCCGCGGCCTGTCCGGTCGACGCCATCGAGGTGACGACGGTCGAGGAGGGAGCGACGCCGGCCGACGCGACGACCGTGGAGGCCGCCGATGAGTGACGCGGCCGACCCGCCGCGGCCCGACCCCGCCGAGGACCTGCTGGCGGCGACGCCGGCCACGGCGTACTTCTGGGGTCGCGTCGCCGGCGACGGCGAGGTGACGGGCGACGGGATCACCGTACGCACGGGCGACGAGACGGCGGCGGACGCGCTGGGCGCCGTCGCCGGCGCCGACGGGGCGGTCGCGAACCGCCGGACGCGGGCGCGCGAGTCCGCCCACGACGCCTCGGTCACGCGCTTCGAGGACGAGTACGAGGTGCAGGTGTTCGGCGCGCCGGGCGAACGCGCCGGCGCGGCGCTGGGTCTCCCCATCGACGGCCAGCCCGGCGGCTACCGCTTCGACGCGCTGGCCGAGCACCGCCCGCAACTGGTGCGGGGCCTGCTGGAGGCCTGCGGTACGGTCTGTTTCCGCGAGTCCTCCGAGTCGGTCGGCGTCTCGTTCGTCCACGACGACGAGCGCCTGCTCCGCACGGTCCGGACCCTACTTGCCGACGCCGACCCGACGGTTCCGACCGACGACCTCTCGGAGACGAGTTCCGGCGGCCACTGGTTCGGGCTGGCCGACGACGCCGACGCGGCCGCGTTCGCCGAGTGGGTCTACGCCGGCAGCGGCGACTCGGGCCTGTACGCCGACGATCGGCGGGCGAAACTCCGCCGGAGCGTCGAACGGGCGACCGGCCGGAAGGTGGGTGAGCTGGGGTGACCGCCACCCAGTCCGCCCCGGCGAGTCTCGACGACGAGGCCGTCCTGCTGGTCGGCCACGGCTCGCGCCGCGAGAAGTCCAACGAGCAGGTCCGGACGCTCGCCGCGGACCTGGAGGAGCGGCTGGGCGTCCCCGTCGACGCAGGCTTCCTCGAACTCGCCGAGCCGGCCATCGACGAGGCCGTCGCGGGGCTCGCGGCCTCGGTCTCGACCGTGACCGTCGTCCAGCTGTCGCTGTTCGCGGCGAGCCACGTCAAGACGGACGTGCCGCTGGCCGTCCAGCAGGCCCGTGCGGCCCACGAGGGGACGACCGTCCACAGCGGCGCGCACCTCGGGGTCCACCCGGCCATCGTGGACCTGCTGGACGACCGCGCGGCCGCGGTCGAGGAGCGGCTGGGCGTCGACCGCGAGACCGACGACGTGGCCGTGGTGCTCTGCGCCCGCGGCTCCTCGGACCCCGACGCCAACGCCGACGCCCACAAGCTCGCCCGCCTGCTCTACGAGGGCCGCGCGTTCGACCGGGTGGAGGCTTCGTTCGTCGGCGTCACCGAACCGGTACTCGCGGAGACGCTCCACGACCTCGCCAAGACCCGTCCGGACGCCGTCGTCGTCCTGCCGTACATGCTCGGCGACGGCGTCCTGACCGGGCGCATCAGGGACGGCGCCGACGAGTTCGACGACGAGTACCCCTACGTCGACGCCGCGGCGGGCGACCCGCTCGGGACCGACCCGCGGCTGCTGGACGTGCTCGGCGACCGCTGGCAGGAGGCCCGCACCGACAGCGTCGACATGTCCTGTGACACCTGCAAGTACAAGGTCGAACTCGACGGCTACGAGGCCGACCAGGGCGGCGCCCGCGCGATGCTGCGGGCGCTGACCCACCAGGCCGAACACGCCGACCGCGAGAACGTCGACGACGACCCGCACGTCCACGACGCGCCCGAGAAACACGTCGCCGTCTGCACCAACCAGACCTGCGCCGCCGACGGCGCGCCCGCAGTCCTCGAACGCCTGCGACAGGCGGCCCGCGACAGCGACGAGTGCGACGCCCGCATCACGCGGTCGTCCTGTCTCGGCCGCTGCGGCGAGGGGCCGATGGTCGCCGTCTACCCCGACGGCGTCTGGTACGGCGGCGTCGACGCCGACGACGCCGGGCGGATCGTCTCCGGCCACCTCGACCGCGACCGCATCGTCTCCGAACTCGTCGACCAGACGCTCTGAACCGCCCGCGAACCACACCGCAACACGACTCCACCACACACCCATGAGCTGTTACGAGATCGAAGCGCTGCGACTCGGACTGTTGAACGTCCTCGGTACGGACGACGACCACGCCCGCGAGCACGCGGAGCAGGAACTGGAGGGCCACCTGGAAGGGCCGATCGAGGCGCTGGCGAACGCCGAGACGCTCGCGGCCGTCGAGCGCCACCTCGACGCCGCCCTCGTCGACCTGGAGGCGGAGATCGCCGCGACGGACGCCGACGACCCCGAGTACGACTACCTTCGGGGTCGCCTCGTCGCCGTCCGCGACGCCGAACGTGCGGTCCACCGACTGACCGCGCAGGGCGGGAGCGTCTTCGAGGGTCTCAGCGAGGCTCACGACGTGCTCCACGAGGCGTTCCCGGTCGAAGAGTGAGCGACGGCGTCGGTCCGGCCGGGTTCGGTTCGCTTATGTGACACGACCGCGGAGTTCGAGACGAGGATGTCCGCCCTCCGACCCGCGGAGACGCTCGAAGACTCGTTCGCGCCGGTGTTGCTCGCCAACCTGGCGCCGCTGGTCGGCGTCGTCGCGCTGGGCTGGGACGCGGCGGCACTCGCGGTTCTCTACGCCGTCGAAGTTCTGTTCTCGCTGGCGCTGGCGGGGTTCGAGGCGCTGTTCGCTCAGCGTCACCCGCCGGAGGAGCGCGACGGGGTCGTCAGCGTCGGCGACGCCGAGCTGATCGACAAGCGCGGCAGCGTCACCGTCGTCGAGTGGCTCCCGCCGGTCTACCCGCGGACGGTTCCGTTCGTCGCGGGCGTCGTCACCGGCGTCGGCTGGTTCACCCTGTTCGTGGGAGTGGTGGCGGTCTCGACGGTCGACGCGGGCGCGGCCCTCGCCCGGACGGACGTGCTCCTCAGCCTCGCCGGCCTCGTCGTCACCGGCGTCGGCGGGTCCGCTCGGCGCTACTTCGCCCGGCGGGAGTACGAGGAGGTCTCGCCGTACGGCGTCATCGAGACGCCGGCCCGGCGGGTGTTCTTCCTCGTCTTCCTCGTCTTGCCCGTCGCCCAGTCGGGCGGCCTCGTGCTCCTGGCGGCGCTGGTCGTCGGCAAGGTCGCCGTCGAGTACTCCGCCCACCGAGCGGACGACGGGGAAACCGGGGGACTCACCGGCTGGCTGGCCGGTCCGGACGGGGGCGGCGAACGGCCCGAGCCGGTGACCGTCCCCGACGGCGACCCGGTCGCCTCGTTCCCGACCGACCGGCGGACCGTCCTGGTCGCCGCGTCGCTGCGGACGCTGAGACGGGCCGCGCCCGGCTACGCCGTGCTCTGCTTTTTCATCTGGGTGTTCGGCACCGCGTTCGTCGGGGGCGACGACGCACCGCTGGCGGTAGTCGCCGGCATCACGGCGGGGGTCGTCCTGCTGTACTTCGGTGCGCTGGCCGTCCGCGTGGGGTCGTCGTACCTCCGGTTCGCCCCGCTTGAGTACCGCCGCTACGACGACCGGATCGTCGCCCACGACGCGTGGCTGGAGGAACCGCAGTGGTCGGTCTCGGTGCGGGAAATGCGGAACCTGAACGTCCTGACCGACCGACTGGCCGACCGGCTGACCGGGACGCGAACCGTCCGGTTCACCCACGGCTGGAGCGACGACGAGACCGAGCGGCAGATCGGCCCGGTCGCGGACTACGAACGACTCGTCGACGCCTTCGAGTTGCCAGTCGCGGACACCGAGTTCGACCCGCTGGACCGGCGGGCCGTCGCCGCCGCCGTCGCGCTCGCCGTCGTCTACGCCGCCGGCGTCGTCGCCGTCCTCCTGTCGCCCGGCCTGGACGCCGACGCGGTCTTCCTCGCGGTCTTCGCGCTGCCGTTCGTCGCGATGTTCGTCAACGGGATCTGGCGGCGCTCGTACCCCGACAGGGTCGACCGCAGCCCCGACCCCTCCTGGCGAGACTGACACTCGGCGAACCGCGCCGGCGACCCCCTCGGGGCCGCTCAGCACCCCTCGCAATCACAGTAGGCCTCGCAGACGGCGTTGTCGCAGTCGGGGTCGCGGGCGCTGCAGTAGGTCCGGCCGTGGCTGATGAGCAGGACGTGCAGCGAGTAGGTGAGCCCGTCCGGGACGACCCGGTCGAGTTCGTCGTGGGCACGGGCGTTCGACGCCGACTCGGGCACGAGCCCGAACCGCTTGGAGACCCGTTCGACGTGCGTGTCGACCGCCATCGTCGGCTTGCCGAAGTGGAAGTTCAGGACGACGCTGGCCGTCTTCGGGCCGACCCCCTTGATGTCGGTGAGCCAGGCCTTCGCGTCGTCGGCGTCCATCGCGTCGAGGAACGCCAGCGAGTAGGCGCCGCCGGTCTCCTCGCGGACCGCCGCCAGCGCGCGCTGGATGCGCTCGGCCTTGGTGTCGGCCAGCCCGGCGACGCGGATGACCTCGGCCAGTTCCTCGCGGGGCGCCGACTCGATGTCCCCGAACTCCTGGTAGGTCTCGAAGAGGTTCGCCGCCGCTCGGTCGGTGTTCTCGTCGGCGACGTTCTGCGAGAGGATGGTCGTCAGGAGCTGTCGCACGCCGTCGCCGGGCGCGGCGTCGGTCCCGTGTTCGCCGTCGCGCTCGGCGGGACCGTGGAGCGAGACCAGCGCCTCGTGCAGTTCGCGGACTCTCGCGGGCGTCCACTCGTCGACCGTCATGGCGGTGCCTGCGGCGGCTGCCACATCAGCGTCTCGATACGACGGTGACGACACTACGGCTCGGGCGCCGCGACCGAGTCGTCCGCCGGCACGCCCAGCCGCGAGGCGCCGGGACCGAACTCGGCTTCGAGGAGGGCGGGCACGTCCGCGGGGACCACGTCGGAGTACCAGCGGCCCCGCGGGTGGACCGCGACGGCGGTCCCCTCGGCGGAGCAGAGCCCGAGACAGCTCGTCTCGGCGACGTGGACCGACGACCAGAACACGTCGCGCTCGCGGAGCCACGCCGCGACGGCCTCGTAGACCTCGTCGCCGTGGGCCTCGGCGCAGGCGGCGTACTCGGAGTCGCGGTCGTTCGTGCAGACCAGCACGTGGTCGGTGAAGCCCCGCTCGCGGACCTCGTCGGTTCTGTCGCGCATCAGTCGACGGTGACCGCGTAGTCGGCCCCGCTCGTCGCTCCGCCCGAGGCGTCCGCGGTCGAGCGCCGGGAGAGTCGGACGTGGGCCGCGGCGAGGACGAGCCACAGCGCGGCCTGGCCGACGACGACCTGGCCGACGAACCCGGCCGCGAGCCCCGCGGGCAGGTCGTGGGCGACCGGGTTCGACGGCGCGAGCGCGGCGGGAACCGCCAGCAGCGCGAGCGGAACGGCGGCGGCGACCGCCGCGACGACGGGGCCGCGGTCGGCGCGGACCCGCCCGTACGCGGCCACGGCGAGCAGGCTAGCGAGCGCGCCGGCACAGATCATCCCCGCGTAGACGGGCAGGCGCGTCTCGGCCGGCAGCGCCTGCTCGGCGCCCGGCGGCCGCGGCGGCAGCGCCAGCCACGGCGCGCCGGAGACGGTCAGGAAGCCCAGTCCGGCCAGCACGTAGCGCCCGACCTCGCCCCCTCCGGGGAGCGCGGGCTCGAGGAAGTAGAAGCCGACGCCGAAGACGACGGCCCCCAGCAGGAGGCCCCAGAGGACTCCGGCGGCGACGCTGACGCCGTTCGTGACCGCGGCACCGACGGCGGCCCCGTGGCCGTGTTCGGCGCCCTCGTGAGCGTGGTCGGTGTCGTGCCCGTGACCCGCGTGGTCGCCGCCGGCGAGGCCGTCCGCCGCGGCCACGAGCGGGTTCGTGACGAGCGCGACGACGAGTCCGAACGCCAGCCCCGCGACCAGGCCGGCCTTCATCCCGCGGGCCACGTACTCGACGAGCATCGTCAGTGGCAGGTGACGCCGGCGCCGTGTCGGAAGTTGTGCATCGCGTCGTGGGCCGTCGGCTCGCCCAGGAAGAGGAGGGCGAACCCGAGCGCGGCGACGAGGCCGAGCCCGACCGCCACCTGCGTCGGCGTCAGCTCCACGCGGGCCTGTTCGATCCGTCCGTCGACCGTGTCTGTGGCGAGCGTCATTCGAAAGTATGTTTGTACAAAAACAACTGAGTTTGTAAAACTTGCGGACGAGCTAAAGCTCGCTTTCCCGGGCGACCGCGGCGTCGATCCGCTCGGCGGTCAGGTCCGCCAGCGAGACGCAGACGCCGTCGGTCTCAGCGGCGATGGTGTCGGTGAGGCCGTCGACTCGCTCGTCGGCGTCGACGACGACCACGTGAGGGTCCCGCTCGGCGAGTCGACGGGCCGCCTCGCGGGTCTCGCCGACCGGGCTCTCGGCGGCGACGTTCGCCCGGCCGTCGGTGACGAGGACGACGACGCCGGCGTCCGGGTCTGCCCGGTCGAGCACGTCCGAGGCGGTCCGCAGTCCGGCGGGCAGCGGCGTCCGGTCGCCGGTCGGGAGGTCCTTGAGGTGGCGGGCGGCGCGGGCGACGCTGTCGGTCGGCGGGAGCAACACCTCGGCGTCCTCGCCGGCGAACGCGACGAACGCGACCTCGTCACGCCCCTGGTAGGCGTCCCGGAGCAGTTCGAGCACCGTGCCCTTCGCGGCGCGCATCGCCGCCCGCATCGACGCGCTCGTGTCGACTGCGAAGACCACCAGCGCCGCCGTCTCGCTGCGGCGGACGGACTCCCGGAGGTCCCGTCGCTCGACGGCGGACCCGCCGCGGGCGGCGGCCGCGCGGACCGACGCGGCGGCGTCCACATCGCCCGACGGGTCCGTCCGCTGGGTCCGCAGGCGCGGGCCGTCCGCATCGGTCGTCGCGCGCGCTCGCGCTCGCCCCTCCGCGGTCGACCCCGCCCGGTCGACTGCGTCGGGTATCGAGAGGTCGGGCGCGTCGGCGTCGCCGACTCCCGCACGCCGCTGGCCGGGGACGACCGGGCTCCCGGGCTCCGCCTCGTCCGCGTCGGTGTCGTCCGGTTCGGGGTCCGACTCGCCGTCGCTCCCGGATCCATCGGCCTCCCGCTCGCCCGATTCGGCCCCCGAGTCGGTCGTCGATCCGCCCCTCGCCGAACCCCCCTGACTCGCCCCGCCGTCCCCGCCACCGGGTCCGGCCTCGCCGTTCGAGCCGTCTCTCTCCCCCGGGTCGTCGGACGGGGCGTCACCCGTCTCCGCTCCGCCGTCTGTTCCGTCGCCGTCGGTCTCCCCCTCCGCGGTCGGTTCGTCGTCGGCGTCGGCCCCTCCCTCCGTGTCGGACCCGTCGTTCCCCTCGGATCCGTCGTCCCTCCCGGACCCGCCGTCGAACCTCTCGTCGATGCGCTCCTCGGGGTCGGGCGCGTCCTCGAACGGGCGCGACTTCAGCCGGTGGGGCAGGGCCAGTCGTGCGGCGGTGCGCACGTCCGACTCGATCACTGTCGGCCGGTCGGCCAGCGCCGCGAGCGCGCGGGCCGCGCGGGCCGTCGCGATGTCGCCGCGGTGGCCCTCGACGCCCGCCTCCCGGCAGAGCCGCGCTATCTCCGCGGCGAACTCGGTGGGCAGGTCGACCTCCGGGAGCCGCTCGCGAGCGGTCGTGAGTTGACGACGACGCTCCCGGTCGGTCGGACCGTCGTCGCCGTCAGTCGTGGTTCGACCGCGCTCCCCTCCGAGGGCCTGCTCGATGATCGCGACCCGATCGTCGACGGTCCGGCAGCCCTCGACGGTCGCCTGCAGTGCGAACCGGTCGCGGAGCTGCGGTCTGAGGTCGCCCTCCTCGGGGTTCATCGTCCCTACGAGCGTGAACTCGGCCGGGTGAGCGACGCTCACCCCGTCGCGTTCGACCCTGTTGACCCCGTTCGCCGCCGCGTCGAGGAGCACGTCGACGAGGTGGTCGTCCAGCAGGTTCACCTCGTCCACGTAGAGGACGCCGCGGTTGGCGCGGGCGAGCAGGCCGGGCTCGAAGGAGAACTCGCCGTCCAGCGCGTCCGCCGTCGAAAGGGACCCGACCACCCGCTCGCGGGTCGCCCCGAGCGGGAGCGTCACCAGCGGGACCGGCCGCCGTTCGACCTGCGGGTCGGTCCGCTCGCGACAGGCCTCGCACTGGCGGGCGGGCTCGTCCGGCGGACAGCCGTACGGACAGTCCGCGACGACCGACTGCTCGGGCAGGAGATCCGCCAGCGCCCTGACCGCCGTCGACTTCGCCGTCCCCTTCTCGCCCCGCACCAGCAGCCCGTCCAGCCCGTCGTCGACCGCGACCGTCAGTAAAGCTCGCTTGAGTTCCTCCTGTCCCACTATCTCCGAGAACGACGGCCCGTCCGGACCGCTGAGCGAAGCGTTTATCCGCCCGCCGAAACCAATCATAGTTGAATTAGTGCAATGGAGGTTTAACAACGTTATGCCAACCATCGGCCTGTACACCGCGACGGAGAACGAACTGGGGGCGGTCCAGCGCGCCGCCGGGGAGTGCGAGGCGGAGGTGGTCGCCCGCTCGGAGAGCGACCTCTCGGACGGGACGGATGCCGAGGCGTTCGTCGACGAGATCGACGACGCCGCGGCGGCGGTCCTCTGGCTGCACGGCGCCGAGGAGAGCATGCCCGGCTACGACCACGCGGTCGAGCGCCTGCGCGAGGCGGGCGTCCCGCTGGTCGTGAAGTCCACCGGCGACGCCTACGCCGTCGAGGACACGTCCGTCGACGCGGCCGTCCGCGACCGCGTCTACGAGTACCTCGACCGCGGCGGCACGAGCAACGTCGCCAACTGCCTCCGGTTCCTCGTCGACGAGTACGCCGGCGAGAGCCGGGCGTACGACGACCCCGTGGCGCTGCCGACGGAGGGCGTCTACCACCCCGACCACCCCGGCGCGACCTACGAGGAACTGCGCGCGACCCACGACCCCGACCGGCCGACGGTCGCCGTCTGGTTCTACGAGTCCCACTGGACCCACGAGAACACCCGCTACGTCGACGCGCAGGTCCGCGCCATCGAGCGGGCGGGCGCCGACGCGCTCCCGGTGTTCTGCGAGCCCGCGACCGACACGGACGGCCAGTGGGACGCAGAGCGGGTGACCGAGGAGTGGCTCCTGGCGGACGGCGAGCCGGTCGTCGACGCCGTGCTCTCCTCGTTCATGTTCTCGCTGTCGATGGACGAGCGCGGCCGGTCGGCCGCCGACGAGGGCGACGGCGCCGAGGACGTGTTCCTCGACCGCCTCGGCGTCCCGGTGCTCCAGACCGTGACGACGATGCGGTCGCGCTCGCGGTACGAGGGCAGCGACACCGGCGTCATGGGGTTCGAACTCGCGCTGTCGGTCGCGCTCCCGGAGTTCGACGGCAACGTGATCACCCACCCGATCAGCGGGAAGGAGCGCACCGACGACGCCGCCGACATCGGCACCGCGCCGAAACAGCACTTCCCGATCGACGACCGGGTCGACCACGCCGCGCGCCTCGCGGTCAACTGGGCGAGGCTGCGCCACACCCCCGACGACGAGAAGCGCGTCGCGGTCGTCCTCCACAACTACCCGCCCAGCGACGACGGCATCGGGACCGCCTTCGGCCTCGACAGCCCCGCGAGCACCGTCAACCTGCTCGACGAACTCCGGGCGCGCGGCTACGACCTCGGGGGCCGCCGGCCCGAGAGCGGCCAGGCGCTCGTCGAGCGGCTGACCGACCAGCTGACGCTCGACGACCGCTGGGTCGCGCCCGAGGACGTGCGCGAGCGCAGCGTCGACACCGTGTCGCCGAGCCGGTACCGCGAGTGGTTCGGGGGGCTCGACGACCGATTCCGCTCGAACGTCGTCGACGAGTGGGGCGACCCGCCCGACAGGCCGTTCGCCGTCCCCGGCGTCGAGTTCGGCAACGTCCTCGTCACCGTCCAGCCCCCGCGCGGCTTCGGGATGGACCCCTCGAAGGTCTACCACGACTCGGACCTGCAGCCACCGCACGACTACGTCGCCTTCTACGGCTGGCTCCGGAACGCCTTCGAGGCCGACGCCGTCGTCCACCTCGGCACCCACGGCAGCCTGGAGTGGCTCCCCGGCAAGACCGTCGGCCTCGACGGCGAGAGCGCCCCCGACCAGCTGGTCGGCGACCTCCCGAACGTCTACCCCTACATCGTCAACAACCCGGGCGAGGGCACGCAGGCCAAGCGCCGGTCGTACGCGGCGGTCGTCGACTACCTGACGCCCGTGATGGACACGGCCGGGACCTACGACGACCTCGCCGACCTGGAGGACCTCGCCGACCGGTACCGCGAGGCCGGCATGGAGGACGCGCGCACCGACGACGGCGAGCACCTCGCGGACCTGATCCGCGAGACGGTGGCGGACCTCGACCTGGCCGTCGAGCTCGGGGTCGAGGGCGAGATCGACGAGCGGGCGGACGTGCGCGGGCCCGAGGAGGCCGGCGCCGAACTCGCCGAGGGCGCCGTCGACGGCGACGACCTGGACATCGACGACCTGGTCGAGCGGGTCCACGAGTACCTCACCGACGTAAAGACGACCCAGATCCGCAAGGGGCTACACACGATGGGCGAACCCCCAGAGGGCGACCGCCTCACGGAGTACCTCGTCGCGCTGACGCGCCTGGAGAACCCCGGCGGCCCGAGTCTCCGGGAGAGCGTCGCGGGCGTCCTCGGCGTCGACTACGACCGGATGCTGGACGAACCGGGCGCCTACGACGAGGCGCTCGGAACGACCTACGCGCAGGCCGCCGACGCGGTCTACGAGACCAGTCTCGACCTCGTCGAGACGCTGGCCGACCACGGCTTCGACCTGCCCGCGAGCGAGCGCGAGGCCGCCCCCGGCGAGACCACGATGAACCTGCTCGTCGTCGACGTCGACCCCATCGGCGACGCGCGGGCCGAACCCGGCGCTCACGACGACCTGCGGAAGGCGCTGACCTTCATCTGCGAGGAGGTCGCGCCACGTGTTCGGGGCGCCAGCGAGGAGATCCCCCGGACCGCGGACGCGCTCGCCGGCGAGTACGTCCCGCCGGGCGGCAGCGGCGCCCCCACCCGCGGCGGCGTCGACCTGCTCCCGACCGCGCGGAACTTCTACACGCTCGACCCCCGGAAGGTCCCCGCGAAGTCCGCCTGGGCGGTCGGCAGCGAGGTGGCCGACGGCGTGGCCGAACGGCACCGCGACGAGGAGGGCGAGTACCCCGAGGAGGTCGGCGTCGTCGCCTGGGGCACTCCGACCGTCCGCACCCGCGGCGAGACCGTCGCGCAGGTGCTCGCGCTGCTGGGCGTCGAACCGGTCTGGACCGACGCCGGCCGGATCGACGACGTGGAACCGATCCCGCTGGACGAGCTCGGCCGCCCGCGCATCGATGTGACGACCCGGGTCTCGGGCCTGTTCCGCGATGCGTTCCCAGCCGCGGCGTCGGTGATCCACGACGCGGTCGACGCCGTCGTCGGCCTCGACGAGCCTCACGACCGCAACTACGTGAAGAAACACGTCGAGGCGGACGCGGCCGAACTAGAAGCCGAGGGGATGGATCCCGACGACGCCGCCTCGGCCGCCAGACACCGCGTGTTCACGACGAAACCCGGCGGCTACGGCGCCGGCACGAACAAGGCCGTCGACGAGGGCGAGTGGGACGACCGCTCCGACCTGGCCGAGGTGTACGTCCAGTGGGGCGGCTACGCGCTGGGCTCCCGCGGGACGACGACCGAGGCCCACGACGCCTTCGAGCGCCGCCTCGGCAACGTCGAGGCGACCGTCAAGATCGAGGACACCGCCGAACAGGACGAGTTCGACAGCTCCGACTGGTACGCCTTCCACGGCGGGTTCGTCACCGCCGTCGCGGAGACCGCGGGCGAGGAGCCCGCCTCCTACGTCGGCGACTCCAGCGACCCCGACAACGTCGCCGTCTACACCAACGAGGAGAAGGTCCGGAAGGCGATGCGCGCCCGCGTGCTCAACCCCGACTGGCTCGACTCGATGGAAGAGCACGACTACAAGGGCGCCGGCGACCTCGCCTCGACGGTCGACGTGGTCCTCGGCTGGGACGCGACCACCGGCGTCGTCAGCGACGCGCTCTGGGCCGACGTGGCCGAGCAGTACGCGTTCGACGAGGACCGCCGCGAGTGGCTGCGCGACGTGAACCCGTGGGCCCTGGAGCGTATCAGCGACACGCTCCTGGAGGCGGTCGACCGCGGCCTGTGGGACGCCGACGGGGCGACCGCCGACCGGCTCCGGGACATCAACCTCCGGGCCGACGGCGACATCGAGGCCCGCGCCGGGAGCGCGAGCCCTGCGGAGGTGTCGGGCGATGACGACTGACGACGGCGGCGACGGCCGTCAGCCGGCTGGTACCGGCGCCGAAGATGAGACCGAGACCGGGGCCACCGGCGACTTCGACGAGTACGCCGACCTCGGTGCGACCACCGAGAACGCGATGGCGATCGCCGAGACGAGCATGGAGCGGGTCCGCGAGCTCGTCCCGGACGAGACGCTGGCCGACCGCGTCAGACAGAAGAGCGTCCACGCGACGGGCGACCCCGAGTTTCAACATCTCGTGCGGTTCACCGGCGAGCGCGAGTCGGAGCCGGTCGTCGCCGGCGCGCGGGCGGTCCTCGACGAGCGCCCCATCGTCGCCGACATCACGATGGCCGCGGCCGGCATCACCGGCCGGGGACACGACTGCTCCGTCCGGAAAGCCATCGGGAACGGCGCCGACCTCGCCGAGGAGACCGGGATGACGCGGACGGCGGCGTCCGTCCTCGAACTCGACCGACAGGGGGCCTACGACGGCGCCGTCGCCGTCGTCGGGAACGCGCCGACCGCGGCGCTGGCCCTCGCGGACTGCATCGCGGACGGCACGCGCCCCGCCGTCGTGGTCGCAACCCCGGTCGGCTTCGTCAAAGCCGCCGACAGCCGGGAGCGACTCCGGGAGGTCGCCGGAGCCCACGGCGTCCCCGCGATCACGAACGTCGGCCGCCGCGGCGGGAGCGGGCTGGCGGCCGGTCTGACGAACGAACTCGTCCACGTCGCGAGCGACGCGCGACGCGGCGAGGTCGAACTCCCCTGAACGACGGGACCGACCAGCGACATCGGGTTCGTCCCGACCGGTGGCCCGGCGGCTCCGGGGTCACCAAAACTTATTTGCCGGTTGCTCGCAACCCGTAAGACAACCCTGGTTGGAATAGACCAAATCAGTTTGAACACGTGGCCGACCAATGACAACCGACGCACTCCTGCTCATCGCCCGCGAGACGAGAAACGCCCGCGAAGTACTCGAGACACACGCCGACCGGCTCCGCCGGCGCGGCGTCGTCGACGCCGTCGAGGTAGCGACCTACGGGAGCGAACCGGTCCGCGAACTGCGGGAGGGGTTCGAACGGATCGCCGCCGACACGGTGTACGCCGTCCCGATGTGCGCCGCCCACAGCCACGACACGATCGACGGGATCCCCGCCGCGCTCGCCGGCGTTCCGGGGGAGGTCCACTACTGCGAACCGATCGGGGGGAGCCCGGCGGTCACCGAGGTACTGGAGGAGCGTGGCGCGCGCCTGGTCCCGGCCGGCGACGACGCCTCGCTCGTCCTCGTGGGGTTCGGGAGCAGTTCGAAGCCGTACCACCGGCAGACGGCCGACTACCACGCCGCCCGACTGCGGGAACAGTCGGAGTACGGGGAGGTGGTGACCTGCTATCTCCTGCAGAACCCCACCGTCGACTGCGTGCGGTACAACACCACCGGGGACCGGGCGGTCGCCGTCCCGCTGTTCCTGTCCCGGACCGAGGCGACCGAGCGCCGCATCCCCGCCGAGCTCGAACCCGAGCGCGGCGGCGTGGAGTACGCCGACCCGCTCGGCGTCCACCCGCGGGTGACGGACGCCGTCCAGGCGGAGGTCGAGAAGCAGCGCGCACTCGCCGCCGACGAAACCGCGTCGGCCGCCTCCTTCGAGGCGCAACTGACCCGGACGAACCGGCCGGTCGTGACCGACGGGGAAGGCCCGCGGCGGTACTGATCCGGGCCCACAGCGCGGCGGCACTGGGCCAGAGCCCACAGCGACGGACCCCCCTGGCGATGGGGTGAGCGCGGACCAGTCCCGTAGAGACGGAGGGAGACAGGGAGAAAGTCGCCTACTCGCCGGGCGCCCCGACGTCCGTCGACGTTCCTTCGCCGCCGTCGTCGAAGCCGGCGTCCGGCGAGGGGGTCCCGGTAGAGGTCCCCGCCCCGTCGGTCGGGGTGGCCGTGCCGTCCGCGGCCGTCCCGGCACTCACCTCCATGTCCCCGACCATGGTCGTCGGGTGGACGGTACAGACGTACTCGACCATCTCCTCGGTCGCGGTGAACGTCAGCGAGCGCGCGGCGCCCCGCTCGGACATCGTCTCCGTCGCGGCGAGTTCGTTCCCGTCCGCGTCCAGGATCGGAAGTCGTGGGGCTGGCCGTCGAGGTTCTCCCACGTTATCTCGTACTCGACGCCGGCCGTCAGCTCGAGCGGCGGGTTCTCCCGGTCCGCGATGGCGGCGGGCTCCTGACCGATCCGGGCCGCGATCTCCCCGCCCAGCCGGAAGGTCTGCTGCTGGCCCGCGACGGCCAGGCTCCCGATCCCTCCCAGGATACCCATGGCCGCGCCGGCCTCCAGAACGCGACGACGCGACGGCCGCCAGGTCCCGTCCGATTCCTCTGTCCGTTCGCTCGACGTCGCCGATTCGTCGGGATCTCTGTCATAGCTGATCCGCGTCTCGATCCGAGATCATTGCAGAAGAGTAACAGTCGTCATTCAGTGAATAACCCGAACGATCCGGTCAGTGAGCGCCCCTACTCAGATATCCGATCGATTTGACCGGAACTACTGCACGGAACGTCTCGGGGGATCACCGGCCGTGGCGACCGCGGCCGTAGCGGGAGACCGCCCGTGGTCACGCCGGACATAGCGCAGTCAGGACGAACCGTCGGGACACCCGCTCTATCGGTTACGCCCGACCGTCACGGACCTAGTCCGGCGTTACCGGGAATAGAGGACTCCAGGGGCCACCACCGCTCAAGGCCGGGGCTGGGTGCCGACCGCTGAAAGACGACGGTAACCCCGGCCGGGAAGTTGAGACCGATCGTTTCAATGCATCCAGTGACGGCATGTGGCGTCGCGAGGTTGTTTCGGCTGCCGGCCGGTCAGGGGACGATCGGTCTCTCGCGCTGGTTGCCGAGCGTCGACGCCAGGAGCTGCCGTTCGGCGCGTCGCAACAGGTCAGACATCGACGGCTGCGGAATGCCGAGCTCGTCGGCGAGTTCGTCTGCCGACACTGCTCGCGGCGTCTCGTAGTACCCTCGGGAGAGAGCGAGCGTTGGTGCCTCCTCCTGGCGGTCTGTGAGTCCAAACGCGGACCGTCCATCGTCGGCGACGAGCCCGTTGGTGATCGACTGGAGGTCGGCCGTGATGCCATTCTCCTCGCAGACCGACTGAAACTCCGAGAGTGTGGCGTAGCTCTTGAACGCCTTCGTCTCGTGCCAGCCGTCCCGCTTTACCGTGGGCGGCTCGATCGTCGCGCCGTCGAGGTCAGTATCGTAGACCCGCTGGAGACCCTCGCCGACCTCGCCGTCGAGGGGAACGGAGAAGTGGTACGTAGGACGAGTTGGCGGTGAGTACCCCACCTGCGTAAGACGAGCTTGCGCGGAGGAACTACGGGAGAAACGATTGCTGGGGGGTAGTTCGTTCGGAGTACCGGAGGACGGCGCGTGCGTCGCGGGCCAGTTCCGGAAATGCGGGCGAGACGCCGCGACCGGACGGATGAACGCGAAGGATCTGGCGCGTGCGTGATAACGCGGCGTTTCCCTCGCCGGCGTCGAAACACCCTGTGATTTCTTATTGCCGACTCGGGCGAACGCCGGGTGGAGATGAGCGACCAGCAACCACCAGAAGAACCCGAACAGAGCAGTGAGTACGAGGTACTCCCGACCTCGCGGCGGCGATTCCTCAGCGTCGCGGGCGCAGCCGGACTCCTCGCGGGGGCCGGCGGCCTCGCCTATGGGTCCCAGCAGACCGCCTACGAGTTCGGCGGGGAAGTCGCCGGCTGGCAGGGGCAGTCGCCGGACGAGATCGCGGACGAGACGAACCCCACGCTCGAACTTCAGGCGGGCACCGAGTACGAGATAACGTGGGAGAACCTCGACGGCCAGCCCCACGACTTCGTGATCCGCGACGAAAACGGCGAGGAGCTCGTCGGGACGGACGTGTTCAGCGAGGAAGGCGAGACTCACTCGTTCACCTTCACGGCGAGCGAGGAGATGGCCGAGTACATCTGTACGGTCCACCCGACGAGCATGGTCGGGGACATCGAGGTGAGCGCCGGCGCGGGCGGGACGCCGACCGAGGACGGCACGCCGACCGGCGACGGAGAGACGCCCGCTGGGGCCGACGGGTTCGTCCCGGAGGGGCCGTCCGTGGGCGTCGAGCAGGTCGCCGACGGGCCCCTCGTCAACCCCGTTACGCTCCGGTCGGTGCCCGGCGAAGAGAACACGTACGTCCTCGTGGACCAGCCCGGACAGGTGTACGTCCACGGGGAGGACGGTCTCGAGGACGAACCGGTCCTCGACATCGCCGACAGGGTGCTCATGGAACCCGAGGAGCGCGATGGGTTCGACGAACGGGGGTTCCTCGGTCTGGACTTCCACCCGAACTTCGAAGAGACCGGCCAGTTCTACGTGCGGTACAGCGCGGCGGAACCCGCCGGTGACGGTCTGGTCGGTCCCGGTGACCGGGAGTTCCCCGACGACTTCGACCACATCGAGGTGCTCTCGGTGTTCGAGACCGACGGAGACCAAGAGTTCACGTCTGTGGACCCCGACTCGGAGGAGGTCATCCTCGAGGTTCCCTCGCCGCAGTTCAACCACAACGGCGGCGAGGTGGTGTTCGGACCCGATGGGTACCTCTACACGACCATCGGTGACGGGGGCAACGCTCACGACATCGGGCTGGGCCACGTCGAGGACTGGTACGACGAGAACGAGGGCGGCAACGCCCAGAACGTCGAGGCGAACCTCCTCGGGAAGGTTCTCCGTATCGACGTGGGCGCGGCCGGAGAGACGACGGGGACGGCGACGGGCACCGAAACGGCGACTGCCCCGCCGACGGATGGCGAGGGGACAGCCACGACCGCCGGCGGCGACCTGCCGTACGAGATACCGTCCGACAACCCGTTCGTGGGCACGAGTGGCTACGATGAGATATACGCCTACGGCCTTCGGAACCCGTGGCGGATGTCGTTCGATGGCGACACGCTCATCGCCGCTGACGTCGGGCAGGCGCTGTTCGAGGAGGTCGACGTTATCGAGAACGGCGGCAACTACGGCTGGAACGTGAAGGAGGGGTTCCACTGCTTCTCTCCCGAAACCCCGACCGAAGTGCCCGCGGAGTGTCCGGACAGCGAACCGGACGAGGCTCCGTACGACGGGAGCGAGTTCGTCGACCCGGTGCTCGAGTACCCCCACCAGTATCAGAACCAGTCGGTCGGCATCTCCATCACCGGGGGGTACGTCTACGACGGCGATGCCATCAGTGAGTTGTCTGGCCAGTACGTCTTCGGCGACTGGAGCGCCAGCTTCGTCGAGCCGCAGGGCCGACTCTTCGCCGCGATGCCCTCGGAGACGGCTGCTGACGGAGAAGAGACGACCACCGGTACTGCGACGCCGGCCGAAACGACAGCGACGGAGACTCCGACCGAGTCGCCAACCGCCACGCCGACGGCCGACGGAACCGCGACGGAGACGGCCAGCGAGGGGGCAGGGGAGAACACCGAACCGGATGTCGAGGTCACGCCGCCCGATGAACAGCCTTGGCAGTGGTCGGAACTCGTCGTCGAGGGCGGCGAGAACGGCGAGTTGAACCGGTACGTCCAGGCGTTCGGGCGCGACGCCGACGGCGACGTGTACGTACTCGCCAGCCGGACCGGGCGCCTCCTCCAGGAGGCGGGCGAGGTGTTCCGTCTCGTCCCCGCCGGCGAAGGCGAGGAGGTCGAAGTCCCCGATATCGAAGTCCCCGAGGGCGACGACGAGGAGACGGACACGCCTGAAGACAGTGGAGAGACCCCGGGAACGGAGACTCCGACGGACACGCCCGAATAGGCGATGCCAGGAGACAAGACGCTCGGAGACGGGTCTGACGACGAGACATCGGCCGGAGAACACGCCGGGGACCGTGCCGAACCCCGGGAACGCGGACGGTGCTACCCACTGTCACCGTTCTCTCTATCTGCGCTGGAACTTATGCAACAGAGGCTGTCCACATTCCATATAGCGGTATAATATTTATAAATCCAAGAAGTCCCAGGATTCGCCTTGACGAGGGTTGAAGACCCCGTTTTCTAGCGAAACGTAGAATTATAGAGTGGTCGTGATTACCCCAATAATCACGACCACTTTGAAGTATCCCGCCGCCGTCGGGGGAGCACGAAACGTGGAACCGCGCGAGGAGGTCCCCAGCCCTGGGAAAAACCAGCGAACATCACCATCCACCAGTCCGTGTCGAGAGCACTGCCAATAAGACATAATAGCTTCTGATACAAACCGATACTCAAGATGCCGATCTCGAAAGACGAGTTCCGGTCTATCGACGAGGACGGACCGTCGCTCCCCGACCTCGCGCCGGACACCACGCAGGGTGCGGTGTATCGCTTCCTCCTCGAGCACGCCGACCAGGCGTTTCGCCAGCGGGAGATCGTCGACGCCGTCGACGTGCCTGAGGGGAGCGTCGGCCCCACACTGAAGCGACTCGAGGAACACGGGCTCGTCGACCACCGCGACCGGTTCTGGACGATCGCCGACGCCGAGCACGCGGTCGCGTCGGCAGGGTTTCACGGCGCCGCCACGGCCGACGCCATCGACGGCGGGTTCTCCGTCGACGACGTCGAGACCTGGATGGAAACCGCGGTCGACCCTGTCGATTCAACGGCCGACCAGGACGACGAGGAGTCGTGATATCGGATGGCTGACCGCGGAACTGTAGTCTGGGCCCCCGATCCGTTCGAGACGGACGGCGGCAACCCCCGCCCGTGGCTGGTCGTTTCCGGCGAGCGAATGCCCTACCCCGACGAGGAGTCGATCGCCGTCGCATTCACCACGCAGTCCCACCACGCAGGCAGCTTCGCCGTGCCGAGCGAGGCGTGGGTCCGTGGCGAACCAGGGCAGCAGAGCTACGTCTTGCCCTGGACGGTCGCCACGCTGAAAGACGGGATCCACGTCGTCGGCCGGCAGGGCTCGGTCACCGACGAGTTCACCGAACAGGTCACGGCGGCCACGATCTCCTACCTGGACAACCCGGAGGCCGTTGACCCCGCATGATCGACGAGACAACCGGACGAGAGCCCGCAATGCGACCGTTGCGAAGCTCCTTCGACCGCTATCTTCAGGACAAGGGGAAGGGTCGCGGCGGCGAGGGCGGGAACTACCGGCGGAACGCCGCCCGCGAACTCGGACGGTTCGCCGAGTGGGCCGCCGGCGACCGCGGCGACGACTGTACCGGGATCGTCCCCGACGACGCCGACCGGGAACCGACGTTCGAGGACCTCGACGAGCGCGTCTTCCGCGAGTACGCCCGCCACCTTTCCGGCGACCGCGGACTCAAGCAGAACACGGTCCAGACCTACTACCGGTACATCTCGGCGTGGTGCGGCTGGTGTGTCAACGAGGGCTACCTGGAGGCCCACTACGCCCAGCGGGCGAGCGCGACCGCGCCGATTCCGGAGGACGACGGCCGCAAGCCGGGCGACCAGCAGGCCTGGACATCGGAGCAGCGTCACGCGCTCACCCGCCACGTCGACGAGCAGGCGCGCGAGTCCATCGAGGCATACACGACACTCCCGGAGGACACCGACCCGTTCGACAGGCAGCGGGCGCGCTACGAGGCGCTGAAGGCGGCCCGCGACCGGGCGCTCGTGGTCGTCCTCGCGTACACCGCTGTACGGGTGGGTGAACTCCTCCGGGACCCCGACGACCCCCGCCGGCGCGGCGTCCGGTGGGAGGACATCGACCTCGAGGACGGGAGTATGGACGTCTACCGGAAGAAACAGCAGTGGGACGCCGCCAGCCTCCCCGACCCGGCCATCTCGCCGCTGCGGAGCTACCGGACGCTGACGTCCCCGCCGACGGAGCGGTGGCCGGTGTTCCCGACGTTCGACCGGCGGACGCTGTCGGAACTCGTACGGGAGGGGCTGGCGGACCGGGGGCTGGGACCGGACGCGATCGCCGAGCGGCGCGGGGCGCACGCTCGCGACCTCCTGCTGGCGCTCGACGAGGACGTCCGGCCGCCGTCGATCACGACGGACGGCGCGCGGTCGATCCTGCGGCGACTCTCCGACGAGGCGGACGTCGACGTCGACCACCCGAAACACGACTACCTCGCACCCCACGGCGGGCGCCGCGGGATGGGCGAGGTCCTCGTCCGCGCGTTCGGCTACACGGTCGCGGCCCGCTACCTGGACAACTCCGAGGAGATGGTCCGCGAACGCTACTCCCACATCGAAGCCGGCGAGCTGGGCGACGTGGCGACGGAGGCGCTCGACGAGATCGACCCGACCCCGAGGGACGACACGTAGCACCCGCTCCCGGGGGAGCGACGACCCGTCGTCTCGGGAGGACACACCGACGCCATCGGCCGCGAGCACCGGACCGCGACCCCCGGAAACGCTTTTGACCGTGCGGTGTGATACCAAGACGATGGAGACCTCACACCGGACGGACGATCCCCTCTCGCGGACGTTGCGGGAACACGTCCTGGAACCGCTCTCGACGGCCGAGGAGGTGGTCGAGGCGGAGCGTGCGGAGGTCGAAGCCGAGCGGCGGGCGTACGTGCGGTTCGCCGATCGAGTCGGGGGAATCGACACGGTGAGCAGGCAACCTGCGGGAGCGAACCGGACACGACAGCTGACCGACTCGTCGCCGCGGCGGGTCGAGCGAGTCCGTAGCGCCTTCAGGGAGACGGTGATGAGCGTCGACCACTACGAGGAGGTGTACGGCGAGTCGCTGGTCGAGCACGCGGCGGCCGAGCTCTCGGCGGACGTGGCGACCGGGTTCCGCCGCGAGGGCGGCGCCCGGTTCACCGAGTTCTACAAGTCGACGCTGGTCTCGGCCGTCGAGGAGGCCGTCGGGTGGCGCGAGCGCCTCGTCGACCAGCTCGACGAGGAGCTGGCGTCGCTCGACCGGAGCCGCGACGCGGTCGCGGACCTGCTCGACCGCTGGGAGGGTCCCGGACCGGCCGAGGGCGTCGAGTCGGACCTGGACGACCTCGCCGAGCGGCGCCAGGACCTGGTCCAGCGCCGCGACCCGCTCTCGGGCACGGACGGCCACGAGCTCTGTCAGTACGTCTACGCCGACGCCGAGTGGACCTATCCCGTGCTCACCGCGGTCGCCCGTGTGCGGACGGCCGCGCTGTAGCCGCGGGGACGAGCGGCCGTCGCCGGCGGTCGGCCGGCGCGGTCGCCCGCTCGGTCACGGGAAGCGGAAGACCGGCTTGCAGGTCTCGCCGGCGAGGAAGGCCTCGAACGCGGCCGACGGGTCGTCCGCGTCGAACGACCGGTCGGCGACCGCCTCGACCGGGACCTCGCCGCGCTCCATCAGCCGGAGCGCCCGCTCGAAGTCCCGCCACAGCGAGCCGTAGGAGGTGGTGATGTCGACCTCGCCGCGGACCGCCTCCGTGAGCGCCACCTCGCTGGTCTCGTTGGGGATGCCGACCACGACGACCTGGCCGCCCTTGCGGACGTGCTCGACGGCCGTCCCGGCGCCGCTGTGGTGGCCCGTCGCGTCGAACACCACGTCGAACCCGCGGCCGTCGGTGACCGCCTCGGTCCGCTCGCCGAGGTCCGCATCGTCGAGGTCGACCGTCGCGATCCCCAGGTCCTCGACCAGCGGGAGCCGGTAGTCGGCGTCCCGGCCGAGCCCGGAGACGACGACGTTGGCGCCCAGCGAGTCCGCGACGGCCGCGACGAGCACGCCGATGGGACCCGGTCCCTCGACGAGCACGTCGTCGCCCGGCCGGGTCGCCGACCGTTCGAGGACGGCCCGCGTCGCGATGCTCGTCGGCTCGGTCACGGCCGCGTGGCCCAGCGGCACGTCGGCCGGGACGGCGTGGAGGTGCTCGGGGTCGACGGCGACGAACTCCGCGAAGGCGCCGTCGCGGTGCATCCCCGTGATCGAGAAGTTCCGGCAGACGTTGGCCTGGCCGTTCTGACACTGGAAACAGGCCCCGCACTCGTGGATCGGCTCCTCGACCACGGGGTCGCCCGCCCGGAACTCCTCGATCTCGCTCCCGACCTCGACGACCCGCCCGCTGTACTCGTGGCCCATGACCCGGGGCAGCTTGATCCACTCGTAGCCGCTGTCGTAGACGTAGGCGTGGGCGTCGCTCCCGCAGACGCCCGCCGAGTGGACCGCGACGAGCACCTCGCCGGCGCCGACCGAGGGGCGGTCGCGCTCCTGCAGTTCGACCGAACGGGCGTCGGTGTGGACGATTGCCTTCATTGGTCCGACCGAGAACTACACGCAACGACCCCTCGGAACGGCTAATACCTTGCGGGTGAACCGGGACGCCAGTCGTCGGGGCCGAGGCAGTACATGCCGGTCCCGGCCAGCCGTTCACTGGAGGACGTGCCGGCGGAACGACCGGCCGGCGAGCCAGGTCCGGTCCGCTTCGGAGAGGCCGTCGACGCGGTCCAGCCAGCGGAGGCTCTCGCCGTAGGTCGCCACGTCGCTGACGTTCGGGTAGTCCGAGCCCCAGATCACCCGCTCGCGGCCGAACTCCGCTACGAGCCACCGGACGTGGTCGTGCACGTCCGCGTAGGGGAACGCCGCGTCCGAGACGTGGGGCGTCTCGGAGACTTTCACCGCGACGCCGTCGTACTCGGCGAGGTCGGCGAAGCGGGCGAACGACCCCTCGTCGGTCGGCGTCGCCGGGCCGGCGCGGGCGAAGTGGTCGAAGAGGTAGGTCAGCCCGGGGTAGGCCTCGACCAGTTCGAGCGCCTGGTCGAGCTGGCGGTGGTTGCAGAGGATCTGGACGGCCGCGTCCGTCTCGACCGCGGCCTCCCAGAAGGCCCGCTCCTCGACGGCGTCGCGCAGCCACGTCGCCTCGGGGTCGAACGTCTCCCACATGCGGTCGTAGGGACAGGCCGCCCCGAGGCGGACGCCGACGACGCCGTCGACGGCCATGCACTCGCGCAGGTGGTCGGCCGCGCCCTCGGCGAAGGGGTCGACCATCACGACCCCGTACAGCCGGTCGCTGTCGGCGACGACCCGGCGAGTGTAGTAGTTGTCCGTCCACTCGGGGAGGGGGTAGCCGACGACGACCGCCTCGTCGATCCCGGTCCGGTCCATGTCGCCGAGGAGTCGGTCGGCCGTGTAGACCGTGTGGGTGTCGAACCCGTCGACGTCGTCCACCAGCGCCGCGTTGACCCACGGGTGGGCCTCGCTCGGCGGCCCCCAGGCGTGCGTGTGGGTATCGAGCACCATACCCGCCGGGACGGCCGACCGCGCCCTAAAGGTTGGCCCGCTTCCTCACCTTGCAGGCCCCAGCGGCGCGGTTATCCCGGCGTGCACCGTACGCGGTGCATGGTTCGACTACGAACGGTCGCGGGCGGTCTGGCCGGGCTCGCCGCCGCGGCGGGCGCCTGGACGCTCTACCAGCGGTCGGTGACGGACACCGTCCCATACACGACGGTCGCCAGCGTCGACGACGTGGAACTCCGGCGCTATCCGGCCGCGGTCGCGGTCGAGACGGTCGCGCCCTCGCGGAGCGACGCGTTCCGGCGGCTGTTCGGGTACATCTCGGGCGAGAACGAGGGCGACGCGGAGATCGCGATGGCCGCGCCGGTCGAAGTGGCCGACCCCGAGGCCTCTACGGACACGGGGCCACGGGCGGTCGGGCGGAGCGGTGGCCGGACCATCTCCGTGACCGCGCCCGTCGAAGCGGTGCGGACCGAGGCGGGCGTCCGGATGGCGTTTTTCCTCCCCGCCGAGTACGACTACGAGTCCGCGCCGCTGCCGACCGCCGACGCGGTGGAACTGGTCGCCGTCCCCGAGCGGACGCTGGCGGTCCGGCGGTTCCGCTGGCGACCCACGGACGAGCGGGTCGCCCGCGAGGCCGACCGGCTCACTGCGACGCTGGAGCGGGCCGGCGTCCCGGTCTCGGGCGACCCCTTCTTCATGGGCTACGACGGTCCCGGCGCGCTCCCGATGCTCCGGCGTAACGAGGTCGCGGTCGTCGTCGACGCCGACTAACCCAGCCGCTCGACGAGCGGGTCGAAGTGGCCGAGGCCGACGACGGCGACCACCTCGCCCTCCCGCCGGAGCGCCCGGATCCGGTCGGCCATGTGCGCCTCGCGCGTCTCCGAGCGGATCCGCGAGGCGGGCGGTTTCTCGAAAGCGTCGAGGACGGCCGTCGCCGCCCCGGCCTGGCGACGTTCGTCCTCGGCCTGTCGCTCGGGGGGGTCCGCGGCGGTGATGTCGTACTCCGTCCGGGAGCCGACGGTCGGCGACAGCGGCGTCCGGCGCGCGACGGCGGCCGCGACCCGGCAGGCGACCGCCGTCCGCGTCACCGACGCGACGCCCCTGAGCGAGCGGGCGACCGTCCCCGCTGCGGGACGCTCCCGCGCGAACCGCGCCGCGAGCTGCCGGCAGAACCGGCGCGAGGGGCCGTCGATCCCGACCACCCGGTCGGTCTCCGCGGCCGCGATCGCAGCGCTCATCTCCCCGCCGAAGGCCAGCGGGTCGGTCCCGCCGGCCGCGTGGGCCTCGTACAGCCCGACCGCCAGCGGCGGGAGTTCGAGCGCGAGCACGTCGGGGCGGCGCCGCTCCACGACCCCGCTCACCCGCGCCACGCTCGCGGGGTGGTCGTGGACCACGCCGACCAGCGTCACCCCCTCCTCGAGCGTCGTCTGATACGCCGATCCCAGTCGCGGGTCCCCGGACGCGTCGTCGGTCATTGTCCCCTCATCGGTTCGGTAGCGTCGGCGTACTCTCCGAAAGGTGAACGTAATAGTGTTGCGTTTCCGCTCGGACTGCTGTAATTATTCGAACACAGGTATCGAATATCGAAAGTACGGTTCGTTACGTCTGTGTGCGCGTTTTTATGTATTTAGTTACCAGCTTCGTTTCTGATACTAACTCGTAACAGGCGTATTCGTCGTTCGATTCTGAATACGACACCGGGTCTGAGCGGTCGGTGTAGCTGGGATACGGTCGGGTGTCGACGCGCGGGAACGGTCCGGGGAGGAGTTACCCGGATATCGACCCCTCAGCCCGATAACACGCCGTTATGTTCGATATAAGCTCTATTACAAAGAGGGCGACGCGAGTAGCCCGAGGTGAAGACCCATGTACGGACTCACTGCGGTCGGCGCCACGGCAGTCGGAATCGGGACGATCCCCTTGCAGTTCTTCACGGGGAACTTCATCACGCTGGCCATCGCGTTCTTCCTGCTCGCCATCGTGGCGGCGGTCCTGGGCGCCCGCGGCGTCGCGGGGCTGAGCATGGAGATCGCGAAGTGGCTGGTGCTCATCTTCCTCGTGCTGGCGGTCGCCTCGCTCGTGCTGTGACGGGGGTTACTCGGCGGCCCGCGTCAGGGTCCGCCGGCGGAACGTCGCGAGCCGGTAGCGCGTCACGAGGGCGGAGTAGACGACCGTGGCCGCCGCGACGGCGGCGAGCAGGGGAAGATACGACCCGTGGACGAGCGCGTTCGCCACCTGCGCCGCGCCGACGACGAGCGGTCCGAAGGTGAAAAGCGCGGTCCGGAACGGCGTCTCGTGGCACATCTGCCGGAACGACGGCTGCTCTCGCGCGGCCATTAAGGGCGGCTTTCGAATCGACGCGTAAAACGGCTTCGGTCGCCCCGCCTCAGATCCGGGGCGACTGTTCTCTCACCGTGGTCGCGAGCTTGTCGAGTTCGCCCGTCAACAGGACCAGCGCGTCGTCGAGCGTGACGATCCCCTGGAGCCGGCCGTCGTCGTCGACGACCGGGAGCCGGCGGATTCCCTCGTCGCTCATCAGCTGCAGCGCCTCGAAGATGGTCGTCGAGGTGTCGACGGTGATCGGGTCGCCGTCGGTCAGCTCCTCGGCCGACCGGTCGGCGACGTCCGGCGTCTCCGCCAGCGCGAGCGCGACCGAGCGGTCGGTGACGACTCCGACCGGTCGCCCCTCGTCGACGACGACGACCGACCCCACGTCGCGTTCGCCCATCTCCGAGACCGCGGTCCGGACCGGCGTGTCGCGCTCGACGGTGACCACGTCCTCGGCGACCACGTCGTCGACAGTGACCGGCCTGAGGAGCGGTCGCCCCGGCCGGGCCCGGGGGCGAGACTGCGGCTGGGACTGGGGCTGGCGCTGGGGTGTCCCCGGCTGTGTCCCGGCCGTCCCCCGGGAAGCGGCGGCCTGCTGGGACGCCGCGGGTTGCCGAGGTGGAGCAGCCTGCTGAGGCGGTGCGCCCTGCTGGGGCTGTCCCGACTGGGGCCGGCTCCCCTGTGATGGTGGGCCCTGCCGGGCCCCGTACTCCGGCCCCGGCGGCTGTTGGCTCCCCGACTGCTGAGGCCGCTGGGGTGACTGCGGTTGCTGGGACTGCTGATGGGACTGCGGTTGCTGGGGCTGCTGGTGGGACTGCGGTTGCTGGGGCTGTTGGGATCGCTGGGGCGGTTGTCCGAGCGGGAAGCCCTGGGTGAACTGCGGCGGTCGCTGTGCGCTGCCTCGCTGCTGTCGTGCCCGCGGGTCTGACGGGTCGCGGCCCTGATTCGGTGACATAGTGATCGTCGGCGCGGACGCTCGCCGGCCGACGGGAACCCGTCCGCCCGGCCGGTCAATAAACCCCGAAGACCGTCCGCAGGCCGCCCCCTCTCGGACCCGCACCCGACGGATCGATCCGGCCCTGCTTACCGGCGAGTACGCGGTCGAAACCAACGGACGGCGACAGGTCAGGACCCTGCCAGGGGAGTTGCTTATACCGGTCGATCCCCTAGGGACCTCGACCGGCGACCGCCCCCGAGATCGGCGGTCCGCCGGCGTCCACCGTGGGATCGAGAAACATGAGCACCCACAACAACGCGGTCAGATCCGTCGCACCGTCCTACCCCGACGCCGAGCCGGTCGGCCCCCACCTCGTCATCGACAAGACCGAGTGGGTCCCCGGCCGCCACCCCGAGTCACACCGCGGGTTCGAAGACCAGCGCGGCTACCGGGAGTCGTACTACCGCTGTGTCGTCTGCGGCGCCGAGCGGCTCACGAGAGACGACCTCCCCGAGGAGTGTCCCGGCCGGCGCTGAGCCGACCGTCCTCGACCCCGACCACCCGTCGACCCCGACCGCTAGGGTTCCGACCGCTCGGCGGCGCTGTGCGGACGCCGACACCGAACGCATCCGGTAGGGGCCGACAAACCGGTCGAATCGTCACGCTATTTTATGCGTCACGGCGGGCAACCGATCCGTGTCAGCGCGCTTCACGGCTGGCGCTCACCCATGAGTTCCGACGACACCGACCCCGGTCGCGGCGCGGAGCGCGAGGCCGGCCGGTCCGAAGCGGACGCCGACGACGACAGCGGCGGCCAGCCCCGCGACCCCGAGACCGGACAGTTCCTGCCGAAAGACCAGCGAGAGGACACCGAGGACAGCGACGAGTCCGATACCGGGACGGCAGGGGCGGAGCCGAACGGGGACGACGCCGCCACGGAGCGGGAGCCGCCGGGCCGAGACTCCGCCCCCGACCACGGTTCCGGCTCCGTCTCGGACCCCGGGTCCCGGCGGTCCGGGGCGGGTCCGCGGACGGAGCCGCGGCTCCGCATCACGCGGGTCGCCGTCGGGGACGACAGCGGTCGGCCCCCGGACCGATCGGGAGCGTCCGGCGCGTCCCCCCTCCCGCCGTCGCTCCACCTCGTGCCGATGCAGGTCCAACTCACGGGCGAACGAGTCGATACCGGGCCGGCAACCGGCGTTCCCGTCGAACACGGTGGGGGCGCCGGCCGGCCGCGACAGCCGTGACTCGTCGGAGGGGGAACGAGCGATCCGGAAAGCCGGGAACGGGCGACGACCAGCCCGCGCTCCGCGTCAGGCCGAGCCGACGTGGGCCTCGATGGCCTCGACGTTTCGCACGTTCGACTTCCAGGCGGCGTCGACGAGCGTGCCGAGGACGGGGATCGACCCGACCGCGAGGTCGACGCCGATCCGGCCGAGCATCACGGCGACCGTCCGCTTCGGGACGCCGACCGCGACGGCGGCGTAGACGACGTACAGCGAGGCGACCGCGGCGACCAGGTCGCCGGAGAACGGCACGATCCCCAGGATCGGGTCGAGCCCGACCCGGTAGCCCACCACCGGGATCCGGACCGACTCGTCGAGCAGCGTCGCAACCGCCCGGGCGCGTTCGATCGTCGCTTCGTCCGCCGCGCCGGTCACGGCCGAGCCCGACTTCGGGATGGCGCTTGCCATGGGCGCGGTTGGGGCCGGACCCGATTAGGTGTTCCCCCGGCCCCTGCGCCGCCGGGACGGAGCGCGGTTCGGAGCGGGCGACCGACGCCCCGGCGGTGGCAGAGTGAACACCGTGCGGAGGAAAGCGCCGTCGTCAGTCGGCCTCGTGGCGGATGCGCGGCGACACGTCGTGGTCGCGGCGGTGGATCTTGTGGTACAGCGCGTTCGTGATGACCGTCTCGTGGGCCCGGCGCAGCCGCTCGGAGAGCGCCTGGTGGGACACGTCGAAGTGCTCGGCCAGCTCCTCCTGGTTGACGGTCCGGGGCACCTCGTAGTAGCCGGCCTCGTAGGCGTCGACAAGCGTCTCGTACTGCCGCTCGGTCAGCCCGAGGTGGCCGTACTCCGAGGCCTCCGAGAGGCGGTTGACCCGTTCGAGCTCCAGGTCGATGCCGAAGTCCTCGCAGAACTCGCGGGTGGCCGAGACCAGCTCGTGGTCGGGGAAGAAGACCTGGAGGTGCCAGGTGCCGTCGCGGCCGCAGGCGTCGAGGATCGTCGCGTCCTCCTCGGCGACGATGGAGACGAACACCCGCACCTTCGCCGCCCAGTCGACCCTGAACAGCGCCTCGCCGTCGAACTCCGAGAGCAGCGTCACGGACTCGGTGGTCGGGTCGTCGGCCAGCGCGTCGCGGACCCGGGCGGCGTCGTCGCAGCCGGCCCAGACGAACGGCATCACGTACTCCGACCCGTGCGCGACGAGTCGCACCATGCGGATCTCCGTCGTCGGGACCCTCGACAGCGCCTCCGCGAGCGCGAACTGGTCCGCCGGGACTGTCGCCTCGACGATCGTGCTCATCGGGTAGGCATTCGCAGGCACCAAGAAAAGAACACGGCGCCTACGCAAGCCGGAATCGATCGGCCCGATTCGCCCGCCCGTCGCGCGATTCCCGCCGAGCCGGTGCCGGACGATAGGGCCGGCTTACCCGCGACGCTGGGCCGCGGCTCGCCGGCGGGATCCGGTCGCACTGTGACCGTGCTGGCGCGAGACGATCGATGGGCCGACCGCCGGAGACCCGGGGCCCACAGCCGGACGGCGCGGCCCTCGTCGCTGGCGCGTGCAAGCCGGCGGGCTATCCGGCGAGCGCCCGAACCGTCCACGAATGGACATCTCGGAGGCCCTCACGACCGAGTACCGCGAGTTCGACCCCGAGACGCCGGTGTCGAAACTGCTCGGCGCCTTCCAGACCCACCGGGACCCCGCGCTCCTGATCGGCGGCGGCGACGGGGTCGCGGGCGTCGTCACGCGGAAGGCGCTGGTCAGCTCCCGCCACGACCCCGAGGAGAAGGCCCGGTCGGTCATGCGCGATGACGTGCCGGGCGTCGACCGCCGCGACGACATCCGCGAGGTCGCCCGCCGGATGGTCGAGAGCGAGTACCCGCTCGTCCCGGTGTACGACGGCGAGGTCTTCGAGGGCGTCGTGACCGCCGAGAGCGTCGCCGCCGCGACCGAACCGTTCCTCGACGCGCTCGACGTGAGCGACGTGTACACCCGGGACCTGCGGTCGGTCGAACCCGAGACCACCGTCGGCGAGGTGATCCACCGGCTGCGCGTCGAGGGGATCTCCCGCGTCCCGGTCGTCGACGAGGCCGGCGACGCGGTCGGGATGGTGAGCTACTTCGACCTCCTCGAGTTCGCCGTCCGACAGACCGACCAGCAGCAGGGCGGGTCGGTCGAGGGCTTCGGACGGGGCGGCGCGAACTCGACCGACGCCGAGCGGGCCGACCAGGGCTACGGCGAGCGCGCCGGCGTCGAGCACCGACTGCTCGACATCCCCGCCCGCGACGTGATGAACGAGCCGGTTGCGACGACCGGCCCGACGACCGGCCTCGACGACGCCGTCGGCGAGATGCTCGACGACGACTACTCGTCGCTGGTCGTCGAGGTCCCCGCCGAGGGCGTCGACGGCATCGTCACCCTGACCGACGTGTTACGCTCGCTCACCTGGACCCCCGACGAGGGGACGCGCCTGCAGGTGTTCGGCGCGCGCTATCTCACCACCATGACCCGCGAGGAGGTGGCCGACCTGATCGACGGCGTGACGGACAAGTTCGAGGAGATGGACGTGATCGAGGCCTACGTCGTCCTCCACCGGCACAAGGAGCGCCAGCGCGGGTCGCCGCTCATCCAGGCGACGATCCGGCTGTTCACCGACCGCGGCCGCTTCGCCGGTACCGGCGAGGAGTACGGCGACGCCCCCGCGATCCGGAGCGCCCGCGACAACCTCGAACGCACGGTGCTCGACGAGAAGGGCAAGACGATGGGCGAGCGCCGCGGCGAGCGCTCCGCCGAGGACGCCGAGCGGCTGCTCGGCTGGTGGCTCGAAGCCTGACGACCGACTCGCGCCTCGTTCCGCACACAATCACATTCGGGCCTCGACGACTCGATTCGCCCGGTCGACGACACTCAATACACCAATGGACACAGTATCTAAGATGCGCGGCCTGCACCCGAACAGCGAGATGGCTATCATCGGCTACGTCATCGGGGCGCTGATCGCTCTGGCGATGCTGCCGCTGCTGCCCTTCTTCCTCCTGTACCTGCTGGCCGACTGGCTGACCAGCGTCGGCCGCGACCCCGAGTACTGAGCCGGCGCCCGTCGCCTCACTCGCCGTCGGCGATGTCCTTCGCCACACGGAGGTCGCGTTCGAGCATCGGCTCGATACCGTCGTCGTAGAACGTCGCCGCGGGGTGGTACGTCGGCAGGACCAGCCGGCCGTCGACCTCGTAGGTCTCGTCGCGCAGGTCTCCGACGGCCTCGTCGGTGTCGAGGACCGCCCCGCTGGCGACGGCCCCGAGCGTCACGACGACAGCCGGGTCGACCTTGGTCAGTTCCGCGTCCAGCAGCGGCTTCCAGACGCGGCGCTCGTCGGCCGTCGGGTCGCGGTTCTCCGGCGGCCGGACCTTCACGAGGTTGGTCACGTAGACGGTCTCGCGGTCGATCCCGACCGTCTCCAGCAGGCCGTCCAGCCGGCTCCCGGCGCGGCCGACGAAGGGTTCGCCCTCCGCGACCTCCGTGGCGCCGGGCGCCTCGCCGACGAAGGCGATCTCGGCGTCGAGCGGGCCCGCAGCGGGGACGAACCGCTCGTCGTCGCGGTGCTCGTCGGGCACCACGTCGAGTTCCGCGGCGAACGTCGCCTCGAAGTCGAGCTCGGACACGTCCCCGGTTGGGCGTCGACGGTAAACGGGCTTTCGCCGGCGGGAGCCAGTCGTTCCGTCCCCTCCCGTCGAGCGCGGCGACTGCCTCGCGGACGGTCGCGCCCCGTCGCCGCCGACCGCCGCGCCACGCCGTGGCGATGCCCGGGACCAGACCTTTCCGCGTCGCTCGGCTAGCCGGATCGATGCCAGACGACGGCGACTCGTACGACCCGGACCCGGAGCGCGTCCAGGAGAGCGCGGTCGACCGCCGCCGCGAGCGCGACGAGATCGTCGAGGACGAACTCGGCCGCGTCGGCGACATGCTGGGCGAGGCCAAGTACCCGACCACCTCGGAGGAGCTGGCCGTCGAGTACGGCGACGAGCAGATCGACCTCGCCAACGAGACGGAGTCGCTGGGCTCCGTCTTCGACCGCCTCGTCGACGAGCGCTTCGAGTCCGCCGCGGAGGCCCGCGAAGCGATCTACCACGAGCTGACCGGCGAGGCCGCCGGCCCCGAGGAGTACAACGACGAGCGGCCGATCGGTCCCATCGACGACGACGAGCGCGACGGCGGCATCGAGCGCGAGGGGACGACCCCGGTCGACCCGCGGGCGGACCCCGAGGACGAGAGCGCCGAAGGCGGGGGGAACGCGGGGGACACGAGGGAGGGACAGTGAGCGGCCGCGACCACCTCACCGAGGCGGACGTGGGCAAACCGGTCGTCCACGACGGCGAGCGGGTCGGCAGAGTGGTCGACTACGAGAACGAGACCGCGTTCGTCGACCCCAACCCCGGGGTCGCCGAGACCGTGGCCGCGAAGCTCGGCGTCGAGGACCACGGGAAGGAGGCGTTCCCGCTCCAGCGCGAACTCGTCGCCGGGATCGGCGACGAGGCGATCCGGCTGAAAGCGGAGATCTGACGCGACCGGTCACGACCCCGTCCGCGTCAGGCCGCCTCGCCGCCGTAGTCCTCCTCCGCCGTCTCCTCGTCTTCGAGGACGACGGGGCGGTTCTCGTCGACGGCCGCCTCGTCCTCGCGGTAGATCGCGGCCAGGTCCTTGCCCTCGAACTCCTCGCGGAACTGCTCCCACGAGATCTCCTTGAGGTCCTCGTCGCGGTCGCGGAAGCCGACGCGGAGCAGTCCGCTGTCGCCCTCGCCCTCGCTCCCGGGGACGTGGGCGGGGTAGCCGTCGCGCTCCTCGATGACGCTGCGGGCGAGCGTCGGGTCGGTCGTGTGCCGGACGGCCGACTCCTCGGAGTGGTCTGACGCCATGTCTCGACGGTGGGGCGGCGGCCACTTAGGGCCACGGCCGAGCCCGAGGGTCGGCGTAGAACGGACGACTCAGGGATGTCGGAGCCGGAACCGTGGTGACCGCGGTAGGTGATCGCGGTACCCCGCCGCTCGCGCGGCGCTCGGGGCTTGCACACCCACCGTCAATGTTGATGACAGGTCGTTACGTAGCGGGCGAGTGCCTATGAGCCAGAATATCCAGCACCAGCAGTCAGGCCAGTCCGGCAGCAGTTCCGGGCAGACACCCGCCGGCGGCCAGTCGGCGGCCGCCGGCCCCGTGGGACAGGTGTTCCCGACGCGGAACTACCTCCCCGAGGCCGTCCGGACGACGAGCATCAGCGCGCTCACCCAGTGTCTCGCGGACCTGACGGCGATCAACATGCAGCTCAAGACGGCCCACTGGACGGTCAAGGGCCACGAGTTCTACCAGCTCCACGAGCTGTTCGAGGAGCTGATCGAGACGTTCGATCCCCACATCGACGCGGTGGCCGAGCGCGTCAGCGCGCTGGGCGGCCGGCCGCCGGGCACGGTCCACGAGGTCGCACAGGCGACGGCCGTCCAGCCGTTCCCGCGGGACACCTACGACGGGATCGCGCTGGTCGCCGCGCTGGCCGACCGGATGGCGACGCTCGACGCCAACCTCGCCGAGCAGATCCGGATGGCCGACGAGGGGGGCGACCTCGACACCGCGGACCTGCTCAACGAGGTGTCCCGCGACGTGTCGAAGTCGCTGTGGTTCCTCGAGGCGCACCTCCAGGGGGCGCCCGGCACGCACGAGCAGTACGAGCAGGCGTCCGGGATCTCGACGGGCGCGATGACCGGCCAGCCCTCGCCGAACTCCCAGTAACAACCCGACTGCGACTGGGCCCTCACCGCCGCTCGAACCGGGCCGTCGCTCGAATCGCCCCGCCGCTCGAACCGCACCCCTTCCCGAACCGAACAGCCACCGACACCGATGCACCCGCCGTCTCACAGCACGCGACCGCACCGCCGACCAGCCACCGGGCCGCCCGCACGGGAGGAGTGCCGTGGTTGACCTCGGGTACGCGCTGTCCAGCGAGGAACACCCGCCGGACGACCTCGTCGACCACGCCGTCGCCGCCGAGGAGACCGGCTTCGAACACGCGCTGGTCTCCGACCACTACCACCCCTGGGTCGAGCGCCAGGACGAGGCGCCGTTCGCCTGGAGCGTCCTCGGCGCCGTCGCCCGCGAGACCGACGACCTGCGCGTCGGGACCGGCGTCACCTGCCCGTACCAGCGCTACCACCCCGCGGTCGTCGCCCAGGCCGGCGCGACTGTCGCCGACATGTTCGACGGCCGCTTCTTCCTCGGGGTCGGGACCGGCGAGAACCTCA
Source organism: Halosimplex halophilum (assembly GCF_004698125.1). Classification (NCBI taxonomy): domain Archaea; kingdom Methanobacteriati; phylum Methanobacteriota; class Halobacteria; order Halobacteriales; family Haloarculaceae; genus Halosimplex; species Halosimplex halophilum. The sequence continues at coordinate 52,291 of NZ_SRHV01000006.1, read as the reverse complement.
ACGAACACGTCACCGGCGAGGGGTGGCCGGCCTTCGACGTGCGCGCCGAACGCCTCGAGGAGAGCGTCGAGGCGATACGCGAGCTCTGGACCGGCGAGAACGTCACCTACCGCGGCGACCGCGTCACCGTCGAGGACGCGAAGCTGTTCACTCTCCCCGACGAGACGCCGCCGATCTTCGTCTCCGGCACCGGTCCGAAGTCGGCCGCGATGGCCGGGGAGATCGGCGACGGGCTGGTCAGCACGGCGCCCGTCGGCGAGTTCGTCGAGCGGTTCCGCGAACACGGGGAGGGACCCCGCTACGGCCAGGTGACCGTCTGCTACGCCGACGACGCGGCGTCGGCCCGCGAGACGGCCGCCGAGTACTGGCCCAACGGCGCCTCGCCCGGGTCGATCAACTGGGAACTGCGGACGCCGAAGGACATCGAGGGAGCCACCGAGCGCGTCGACGAGGACCTGATCGCCGAGGAAGTCGTCTGCGGGCCCGACGCCGACGACCACATCGAGCAGATCGAGGGGTTCGTCGACGCCGGCTTCGACCACGTGTACGTCCACCAGGTCGGCCCCGACCAGTCGGCGTTCTTCGAGTTCTACGAGTCCCAGGTGCTCCCCTCGTTCCGGTAATCCCCCGATTACGCCCGGTCCCGCACCCGAACGGACACAAGGAACTTGACCGAGGCGCGACAGCCACCGGGCATGGCAGAGGCCTCAGACGGCGACAAGATCGTCCACCGCGAGTTCGACACCGACCAGGACGACCCGGCGACGGCGGTGGCCGAGACGGTCGCGGACCTCCGGGGGGAGGAGACGACCGACCTCGCGACGATGTACGAACAGGTCGACCACATGATCGACCACCTCTTCTCGACGCCGCCCTCGAAGGACGCGCAGGTGCAGGTCGAGTTCACCTTCGAGGGCTACCGGATCACGGTCGACCAGGACGGCACGGCGCGGTTCGTCGCGGTCGACTGACCGCGATCCGGCGGCGGTCGCGGGCGACGTGAGTGGCCCGCAAACAGAGTTATCCACGCGGGACTCCAACGGGACGTATGAGCGGACGAGGAGAGACACCGACGGAAGAATCGGACGCCGAAGCGACCGAGGAAGCCACCTCGCTGTCGTTCGGACAGACCCTCTACGACAAGGGGGGCCAGCCCGTCGGGAACGTCCGCGGGATGGAGGAGGGCGGGGTCTTCGTCACCACCCGCGAGGGCGTCGAGGGGCTCAGCGTCGAGCACGCCCGCTCGGGCCACTCGTTCGGCGAGGCGGAGCTGATGTGGCGCTGCACCGTCTGCGGCGAGATGGGCGAGATCGACGAGGGGCTGCCCGACCGCTGTCCCGGCTGCGGCACCGAGAAGGAGGCCCTGATGTACTGGACGGAGGACTGACCGGCCGGAGCGAGCTATCGATTCGACGCCGTTCTCCGACGTTCCAGCCCCGTCAGCCGCGCCGTCGCTCGAAGACTCGCGACAGGAGAACTCGAAACGAGGGTCGAACCCGGACCGTGATTCTGGTTCGACGAGCGCGTTTCGGACCGGCGGTGTCGTCTACTGGCCGCCGGGTCCGTAGGGGTCGCCGGACTGACCGCCGGGGAACCCCTGGACCTGCTGTTGCTGGGCCATCCCGCCGCCCTGGCCGGTCGGGGCGCCCGGCGGCGCGCCGCCCCGACCGGACTCGGGCGCGGGCGCCCGCTGGCCCCGGCCGCTCGCCTGGAGCATCTCGTCGGGGACGACGAACCGGAGTTCGGTGATCGGGACGAAGCCGGCGGCCCGGCGCTCTTCCTCTTCCGCCTCTTCCTCGTCCTCGCCGCGTGTCTCGCGGCCGGGCGAGTCCTGGTACAGCAGGACGCCCGAGTCGATCGCCTCGAAGTCGGTACACTGGATGGCCGTGCCGTCCTTACAGACAACTTGCATCGTGAGACACCACCGGCGCTTGGCCGGCGCGACGCATAAGTATCGGCGAGCTAGCACGCCCGTCGCCGACGGGTATCGTCGGGTTACTCTATTCGCCCCGAGCCGATGGCGGTGGGACGGCCCTCAGGGCGCCCTATCGGCCGTGAGACTGCCGAAATGCACTCAGGCGTTGTCCGCCGGCGGCTCCGCCTCGCGCTCGCCCTCGCCGACGACCGCGGGCCGGGCGGCGGGCCGCTGGCTGTCCTGCATCGTGCCGCTCGGCGGCTGCTCGGCGGCCGGCTGCTGCTCGGCGACCTGCCGGGGATCGGCCGTCGGTGCCCGCCCGGCCGGCGTCGGCGTCTGTCCCGTCGCCATCGGCGATCGCGGCTGGGGTGCCGGCTGTCCCACCTGGGTTACCTCCTGTGAGGGCTGTCCCGCCGGCGCTCGCTGGAGTGGGACCTGCTGGCTCGGCCCCTGCTGGCTCGGCCCCTGCTGGCTCGGCGGTTGTTGCGGCGTGCCCTGAATCGGTGTCTGCTGGGCGGGTGCCTGCCGAGTTGGCGGTCCCTGACCCGGCGGCCCCTGTGTCGGCAGCTGTCGGGACGGGATCCACTGCGCCGGCGACTGTTCGGGCTGATACGACTGTGAGGGCTGCGCCGGGGGCTGTGGCGGCTGTGCGGGGGGCTGGGATGACTGGGCCGGTGGCCGCGGGGCCTGAGCGGGCGGCTGGGCGTATCCCGCCGGACCGGGGGCGTCCGCGGGCGGTCCCGCGTTCGGTGATCCCTGCGGAGCCGGCTGCGGGTTCGACGCCGCGACCGACTCCGCCGGCGTCCGGTAGCCGGGCGGCGCCCCCGCCTCCGCCCCGGCGTTCGCCGTGGCCTGTCCGTCGCCGGCCATCCCGGACGCGAACTGCTGGGTTGAGTCGAGGCCGCGCTGGCCGGCCGTCTCCACGTTTCGGATCCCGCGTTCTGTCAGCTCCGAGGTGTCGCGGGCGGCGCTCTCGACCGTATCGAGGTAGGAGTCGAGCGCGTCGCGCGTGAACTCGACGCTCCGGGTGCCCATCCAGTTGCCGATTTCCAGCCCGTCGAGGACGAGCTGGGCGGCGTTGCGCTGGAGCGCCACCGACTGCTGGAGCGGCAGCTCGACCGCCTGCTCCATGGCCCGCTGGCTGTTCTCGAGTGTGTTCCGCTGGAGTTCGATCGCTTTACTGACGAGTTGGTCTGTCTGGCTCATGGGTAGATCTGGGCGAACGTGCAGTACCGACGGCGAGCTCGGGCGTTCGGAACCACAGCGCGACCCCGCGAGCGCCGCCGTTGCACTCGGGGCGAACCGCGGGCCACCCATAAATCGCGCCCACCGTTCAGCGACGCCGCCGCGTTTCGGCGGGGCTACGCGCCGGAAACGGGACTGTTCCAAGCGACGCGACGGTCGAAACGACCGACACGCCGGAGACGCCGTTCGCGGCGCGGGCGGCCGGGGCCCCGGAGTAATCGAACCTGAGAGAAAGACCGCGGGGCGAGGGAGTCGTTACCGCCCGCGACCCGGGCCCTGCTGGGGGGCCGGCGGCTGGTTCGGCGGGACGATGGCGATCTGCCCGTCGCTGTAGACGGTCACCTGGTAGCCCCAGATCGTAAAGGAGAGGTGGCCGTCGACCCGGGCGGTCCCGTCGTCTTTCGGCTTGAACAGGCGGTCGAGCGCCTCCGGGTCGACGTGGTCGTTGAGGGTGAAGCCCGTGTCCGTCACGTCGACGCCGGTCACGTCCGAGATTGCGTGTGCAAGCGTCGTCGTCAGCTCCGCGGCCCCCCCGAAGTCGTGTTTGACGTAGTACGTCCCCGCGTCACCGACCGTCTGCCCGCGCTGGCCGGTCGGTTCGACGTACGATTGGTTGCGATACATTGGTTGTGACAGCCTCTCATTATCCATCGACTACTAAAAGCCTTTCTCCTGCTGGAGCGTTCGGTACAGAGTGCCAAATCGGGGACGGGACGGGGATGGCGGGCTCTCTCGGCCGGGTTCGCACCGTTCGGCCGGCCGCCGGTAACCCGCCGCTATCGAGGGTACGACAGTCTTACCTCCGGCGGACCGCGTCCACGACTGCGCTCGGCCTCCGCGGGGCGCCGAGGACAGCCGCGTCAGCGGAGCGGCCGATGGGCGACCGCGGGGAGACGGGGCCGTTTCGGTCCCCTGTATCCGCAAGCCGAACGGTATCGGGCGCAGCGGTACTCGACGGGAACGCATGGCAACAGAGCAGTCAGCCGCGAACTCGAAGCGCGAGGCGATGACCGACGGCGCGCGCTACGTCGTCGCCGAACTGGTGCGCGAACCGGTCAAGGAGGCCGTCCGGGAGGCGCTGGCGGAGGAGGCCGTCGCCGTCCGTGACCGCGAGGGCGAAACTGAGGCCGGGCGGTCCGGACCGGACGACCGCACGGAGCCCGCCGATCGCTCGACATCCGACGGTAGCGACGACGGCGGCGGGTCGAAGGTCGGCCTGCTCCTCCTGAGCGTCGCCGCCACGGGCGCCGCCGCCTACCTCGTCCGGAAACGGCGCTCGGACACCGAGCAGTCCACGTGGTCGGAGTTCGAGGAGGAGCAGCAGGGCGGCGGACGGGCGCGGACGGAAGACGGACGAACGGAACACACCCCGGGGTCGACCGGAACCGGGAGCGCGCGGGCCGGCGAGTCGGCCGCTTCGCCCGGCGCCGACGAGTAGGACCCCGCTCGGCCCCGGCCCGTTCGCCGGCGGCTACGGACTGACGACGTTCTCGATGAGCGCGAGGTGCCCCCGGCGGAGCCGCTCGGAGAGCGCCTGGTGGGACACGTCCAGTTCGTCCGCCAGCTCCTCCAGCGTCGTCTCGCGGGGGACCTTGTAGTAGCCCCGTTCGAGCGCGGTCCGGACGGTCCTGAACTGCTCGTCGGTGAGGTGGAACCCGCCCAGCGAGGGCGCGTCGTCGAGGTGGTAGATCTGGGTCACGTCGATGTCGACGTCCTGGTCCTCGCAGGCGGCGTAGGTCGACGAGACGGCGTCGTGCTCCGGGAAGAGCACGCGGAACGTCCAGCCGTCGCTCGTCCCGCGGGCGCTGACGACGGCGCCGTCCTCCTCGACGAGGACGTGCGTGACGAACCGGACGTCGGCGGTCCAGCGCATCCGGAACAGCGAGTCGTGGTTGCGCCGGGAGACGAGCGCCACCTCGTCCGTCGACTCGTCGGCCGCCAGCGCCTCCGCGACCGCCGTCGAGTCGGCGTCGGTCGCCCACAGCAGCGGCACGACGCGGTCGGTGCCGTGTGTCACCAGCCGCACCGCGTCGAACTCCACCGCCGGGACGGCGTCGAACGTCTCCGCGAGCGCGAACTCCTCGACCGGCAGCGTGGCTTTCACGATGGTACTCATTCGGGTGTCTCGGCGTTGCTCGTCCGTCCCCAATAGTATACACAGCCCACCGTTGCAAGTGCCGGGTTACGTCCCCGAAAAGGTCGGGCTACCATACGGCGTCGACGGTAAAGGTGTTCCTTGCGCTCGCAGGTACTCGGCGGAGGCCGGGAGCGGTCGCCCGGATCGCCGCGCGCCCTCGGGGTCGCGGATGTACGGATCCCTCTCGGCCGCGATCCCGCCGTCACTGGCCGTCGACGACGGCGGCTTCGCCATCGCGGCCGTCCCTCTCGTTCGGCCGTTCGCCGCCGCCGCGTTCGGGCGGCCTGTCGCCGCGGTCGGGCCGCTCCAGCCGGGCGAGCGGGAACCGGTACCGGCGCGGCGGTCGGTCCGTCGAGACGGCTCGCGGGTACACCACCTCGACGACGGGCTCGTCGGCCGCGTACCCGTCGTTGCCGGGGTAGTCCGCGACCGACCGGTCGTCGTCCGGCAGCGCCACCACGTCCGCGGGTCGACCGGGTTCGGACACCACGAGCAGCGGCGTCTCCCCGTCGCCGGCCTCGTCGACGACGAGGTCGCCCGGCTCCAGCCGACAGTCGGCGCACAGCGGCGGCGGCGAATCCGCCGCGGAGACGGCGACCTGACGGCCACAGCCCGCGCAGGGGACCGTCCGCTCGGCGGGCGGCGGCACCCTGCCGAGGTTGATCTCGATGGCCACCCGGCGGACGTGCACACAGCGGTCCTCCGCGGGCGAATCGCCGCAGGAGCACGTGCTCGGTCCCAGCCGCACGTAGTGTGTCCCGTCGTCGCAGTCGACCAGGTAGGCGTCGCCGAACGGCCGGACGGTCATCGCCTCCGACCACGCCCGGCGGGAGGCCTCGTCGAGCCGAGCGCCGTCGGCCCGGTCCGCCGATACCAGCGGTGAATCAGACAGTGACGCTTGCGTGTTTCTCGAACGCGTCATGGGTGTGCGGTCGCCCGCGGTCGACGGCGGCCGAAGGTCTCACAGCCCGGTCGCGCTCGGCCGCTGAATTCGACTGTCATCGGGCGATTCGTTCTCCCTGGGTACGACCGCAACCCGCCTAAACCCTTCGGGGGTAAGTCCGCCCTACCGGCCGATATCACCGTCGACGGCCGGGACCCGGCTCCGGACCGCCCTACAGGTACGAGGCGTCCCAGCGGGTCGCCTTCCGGCGGTTGCCGCAGTCGTTGCACTCGATGTGGCCCATCGAGTCCATCGCCGTGCTGACCGACTCGCAGTTGCTGCAGTACCAGCCGTACTTCTCCTCGAGGTCGCGAGTCCGGTAGGCGGCGTAGAACGGCGCCTTCGACCCGCGCTCGCCCTCGCTGAAGTTCACGAACAGCTCCCCGGCCGGCGTCTCGACCGGCTCGACGACCAGGTCCTCGGCCGCCTCCCCCATCGCCCGCTCGTAGACGTACTCGTCGTAGGCGTCGCCGGCGACGGTCACCTCGCGCTCGTCGACGCGCTCGAAGCCGTCGGCCTCGTAGAACGACCAGCCCGCCTCGTTCCCGGCGAGGACGGTCCCGCGGAGCCGGCCGGCGCCGCGCTTCTCGAAGGTCTCCTGGACCTGCCCGAGCAGCTGCCGCGCCAGCCCCTCCTCGCGGGCGTCCGGCGCGACGTGCAGCCAGTGGATCTCGCCCACCGGCGGCTCGGCGTCGACCAGGACGCCCTGGACGAACCCGACGACCGCGTCGCCGTCCTCGGCGACGAGCCACGCGCTTTCCTCGTCGTCGACCGTTTCGGCGACGCGTTCGCCGTCGTACCACTCCGCGACCACCTCGTCGATCGTCCCGTCGGCGAGGAAGTCGTACGACTCCCGCAGCGACGCGCGCGCCGTGTCGGCGATCCCCTGTGCATCGCTCGCTCTGGCGTCTCTGATCTCCATACTCCCGGGTTGGACCGCCCGCCCCGTAAACCTCGGGTCGACCGGGCCCTTTTCCGGCGGGGGCCCCAAGCGCAGTCACGATGACCGACAGCGAGAGCGCCAGCGGCGACGCGCCGAGCGGCGCCCGGATGACGCTCGGCCCCGACGCGATCCACGAGGACGAGGAGGGTATCGCCCTCGACTGCCCGGCCTGCGGGACCACCGTCACCGTCATGCAGGTGATCGAGGACGGCCACTGCCCGAACTACCTCGACGAGGACGACGTCGAGGTCGAAGAGAACGCCGGGGAGGTACGGGGACCGGGGTGTACGGCCGACCTCTCGCTGGAACTCGTCTGGGAGGACTAGCTCGTCCGGTTCGGGTCCGGTCCGTGTCCGGTTCGGGCCCGGCCACATCGACGGTAAGCGGCCGTTACACCGGCGGCTCGCCGGTAACCGACGGGGACTCATTTATCGGAGGCCGCCCACCCGGGGAGTATGTCGAACGGAGTCCTCGCGGAGTTGCGCACGCAGGGCCGCGGCGTCGCCGGCGCCCTGCTGGTCGTCGGCGTCTCGATGCTGGTGACGATGGAGACGTGGTGGCTCAGCTGGCGGCTCCCGATCGCCCACCTCGTCGCGTTCGCGGCCGTCGGACTCGCCCTTGTGTTCCTGCTCGTGCGCAGCGTCGGCTTCCGCCGACTCGACGGCGACGAGCGGGAACCCACGCTCCGGGTCGTCACCGACTTCGCCGAGCTGGTGGCCCAGAGCGTCGTCGCCGCGCTGGTGGTGGTGCTCGCGTTCGGCGTCGTCACGCTCGGCGACTCCCCCTCGACCGTCGTCCGGATGGCGCTGGTCCTGGTGGTCCCGTTCGGGTTCGGCGCCGCGCTGGCCAACCGCCTGCTCGGCCAGACCGACGCCCCCATCGAGGAGGAGGCGTTCCCGCACAACCTGACCGTGTTCGCGCTCGGCGCCGTCTTCCTCTCGGTCCCGGTGGCGCCCACCGAGGAGGTGGTCGTCATCGCGCGCAACGCCGGCTGGCCGCGCCTCGCGCTCGTCGTCGTCCTCTCGGTCGGCGTCGTCCACCTCGTCCTCCACGAGCTGGAGTTCCGCGGTCACCGCGACCGCATCGAGGGCCGCACCCACCTGCTGCAGGTCGGGACCGCAGCGACCGCCTACGCCGTCGCGCTGGCCGTCTCGGTCGTCCTGCTGGCCGGGTTCGGCCAGTTCAGCGGCCGCGGCGTCGCCGAGTGGGTCCAGCTCACCATCGTCCTCGGGTTCCCCGCCGCGACCGGCGCCAGCGCCGGCGAGGTAGTGCTCTGATGTCCGAGCCGGACCGCGGCGGTGACCGGGAGCGCGACCGCGCCAACGGGGACCGGGGAGCCGACCGCGGCGGCGACCGCGAACACGACGACCGGGACCGCCGGGCGGCCGGCGACGACGACTACGAGGGGTACGGGGACGCCGCCGACGCCGACGACAGCGGGCCGGGCCCCGACGCGGACGCCGACGACACCCCCGAGGAGGCCGCCGTCTCGACGATGGAGCGAGTCGTGATGGTCCTCGCGGTCGCGCTGACCGTGGGACTGTTCGGCTTCGCCGTCTGGTCGGCGTTCGCCGGCGCGTCGGCCGCCGAGCCGACCGCGAGCGTGGCCGGCGAGCGCGGGACGAGCGCGAACGCGACGTACTACGGCGTGGTGCTGCGCAACGAGGGCGACGCCGGGCTCGTCTCCGCGACCGTCAGCGTCGCCTGTCCCGAGCCGCGCCGGCGGGTCACCTTCGAAAACGTCCCGGCCAACGCCCGCCGCAACGCGACGGTCGGCTGTCCCGCCGGCGCCGGGCCGCCGTCGGCGGAAGTCGTCTCCTGGATACCCGCCTGACAGCCTATCCCTGCCGGTCGACGCCGAGGACGACCTCGTCGTCCTCGATGCGGGCGACGTGGTCCTCGTCGACTGGGTAGGTGTCGTCGTCGTCGTTGCCCCACCCCAGCGCCGTCCGGATGCGGTCCGTGATCGAGGGGTGGGGGTCGACGTACATCCGGTCGTTCTCGACGGAGGCGACCATCCCGACCTCGTCGCCGCTTGCGTTGACGACCGTCTTGCCCACGTCGTCCTCGGTCGGTTCGATCCGTGCCGTCTCGTCGGCTGCGCCGGACCGTTCGGCGGCCGCCGGCTCCTCGGTCGCCGGCTCGTCCGCCTCCAGCGTCTCGGTGTCCTCGACGCCCGCCGCGCTGCCGGTCGCCTCGCGGTCCTCGACGACCAGCTCCCGTTCGTACTCGGCGGGTTCGACGATGTCGCTCTCGACGACCGCGTGGGAGATGGTCTCCGAGGAGAGCGTCTCGGCGTCGGAGATCTCCCCGGTGATCATCCGGCGGACCGACAGGTCCTCCTCGATCACCTGCGTCCTGAAGAGGTGGGTCTCGATAACGTCGTCGTCGCGGAACCGGCTCTCGACGTGGCCCTCCTCGACGGCCTGCTCCGCGGCGTGGGGCGAGGCGACGAGTTCGCCCTCCAGGACCGTCTGCTCGACGCCCTCGAGGTCGACGGTCTCCCGCATGGTGTCGGTCTCCACGGTCTCGGTCTCCTCGACGTCCGTGTCGACGACCCGGCTCTCGATCGTGACCCGCTCGACGTTCTCCTTCGTGACCGTCCAGGCCTCGTCGACGGTGACCTCGACCTCGCAATCGACCTCGGTGTGCGTGCCGCTCCCGAAGGTGTTCAGCGCCTCCATCCCCACGTCGGTCGTGTCCAGGTCCGTGACCTCGCAGTCCTCGACCTCGCGGGAGATCATCTCGACGTCGACGGTGTCGGACTCGACCATCTCGCGGTCGGAGACCTCGCTCTCGACAGTCACCTCCTCGACGACCGTGTGCTCGACGACCGCCCGCTCGGTGAACTTCGATTCGACGGTCTCGCCCTCGAGGAGGGTCTCCTCGACCTCTTGGTCGCTGACCGCGGCGTGGCTGGCCACCTCCGAGCGGTCCATCACCTCGAACTCCCCCTCGTCGCCGTGACGGACGACGACCATGTCGTGTTCGCGCATGTGCTCGTCGAACTCCTCCCAGTCGAGCCGGCTGTGGCGCTCCTCGACCTCCGACTCGGGGTACAGTCCGAGCCGTGTCTCGCCGCCCTCCTCGTAGCGGACCGGGACTCGCCCGTGGCTGTCGCCCCAGTCGCGGACGGTATCCGTGTCCGTCGTGATCTGACTCTGTCGTGACGCGTCTCGTTTCTCGGACATCGGTGGAACGTCGGCGCGGACGCCGGAAAAGGCCACAGTCAGTTCACCGGGCGCGCGCTCGGTATCGGCGGCATACCGGCCGTTTGGCCGTGGATTCCGGCAGGCGGGTTGCGAGTGCAGCCTCCCGCTTTTCGGGTCGCGCGGCCGAACAGATCGGCGGTGTCACTCATGACGAGCTATTCCCACACCGTCGCACAGATCGAGATCCCAGCGTTCCTCGAGGAGACCGTCGCCGATATCATCGCGTTCCTGCCGCGGTTGCTGGGCGCGTTGCTCATCCTGGTCGTCGGCTGGCTCGTCGCCGCCGCGGTCGGGAAGGCCGTCTCGTCGCTCACCGACAGGGTCGGACTGGACACGATGGCGATGGACACCCCGCTCGGACGTATCATGGGCGGGTCGAGACGCGCGGTCTCGGATACCTTCGGGGCGCTCGCCAAGTGGTTCGTCATCGCGCTGGCGATCCTCGCGGCGGCGAACGTCATGGCGATCGACCTGCTCTCGCAGTGGGTCCAGACCGCCGTCTCGTACCTGCCGGCGTTCATCGCCGGCCTGGCCGTCATCGTCTTCGGCTTCATCGTCGCGGACTTCATCGGCGACGCGATCATGCGGACCCGGGCGGCCACCGAGACCGCATACACCTCGTGGTTCGCCGCCGGGACCCGGATGTTCCTCTACTTCACGGCCATCGTCATCGGCCTCGACACGATGGGCATCGACGTGGGCATCCTCTACACGTTCGCCGAGGCGTTCGCCTGGGGCCTGGCCGCGGCCGTCGCGATCGGCGCCGGCGTCGCGCTGGGCTGGGGCGGCCACTCCTACGTCGCCGAGAACATCGACCGCTGGATGGGCACCGCCCGCTCGGCGACGCCCGAGCCCAGCGGCTCGGCCGCCACCGACGGCGGAACGGTGACCGACGGCGGGGCGGCGACCGACGGCCGGTGCGAGACCCCGGCACCGACCGACCCGTCAGCGACCGAGGGCGGAGGCGGCGACTGACGCGGGTCCACGCGGGGAGTCACGTCGAGTCGGCCCGCTCGTCGGTCGAGTCGACCCGGTCGTCGCCCGTCGGCGCCGTCCAGTCGGCGGCCGACTCGCGGCGGAAGGCGTCGAGCTGGTCGCGCGCGGTCGAGAGGTGCGACACCGTAAGGTCGTCCACGTCGTCGGCCAGCGTCCCGAGCTGTCGCTCGATCGATTCGAGTCGGTCCCCGGCCTCGGGGTCGGCGACCTCCCCCTCGTCGGCCGCGTCGTCGGCGAGCGCGTCGTCGACGCGCTCGATCCCCTGCCGGACGGAGGCGAGCTGCTCCATGGCGGTCGCGTCGTCGGTTATCTCCCTGGCCTCGTCGACGGCGTCCCTCGCTCTGGCGAGTCGGTCGTGCACGAAAACGGGTACGCGCTCGGGCCGGAAAGACCCCAGGCCGCCGGTAGACCGGCTGGAGCCGACCCGTCCGACAACCGCCGGACGCGACGGGGGGCTATTCCTTTAGGCGCCGCCCTCATGGGTGTCGGGGCGAAACGTGTCTTGCATGACTCACGGGGCTGACGAAACGGCGGTAGTCGACAGACACGGGACCGACGCGGAAGCGCGTAGCGAGCGGATCGCCGATATGCTCGACGACCCGCACTGCCGGTACCTGCTCGCGTACCTCCGGGAGACCGACGAACCTGCGAGCGTCGCCGAGGTGGCGACGCACGTGGTCTCCCAGATCACCGACGACGACCCGGAGAACGTCTCGGACGACGTGAAACAGCGCGTCCAGACCTGGTTCTACCACGGGCAGCTGCCGATGCTCGACGACCACGGCGTGATCGAGTTCGATCCCGACTCCGGGACCGTCCGGCTGGCCGACGAGGCCGTCGTCTGATCCCGCGCAGCGCGGGAGCGGATCCCGCGCCGTCCCGCGACGACCGACGCGGGCGCCCGGGAGGAACGGGACGGGAGACTAAGCGCCGGCTAACTATGCGCGTCCGGCCGCTCGTCTCACACGGGCCGACCGTATCGACGGACGGGCCCGTCATCCACTCATGAACGGACACAGCGACCAGTACGACCGACGTTCGAATCGAGCACAGCACCAGCAGGGCGGTCACCGGGGACAGAGCCAGCAGGGAGACCAGCAGCACCAGCACGGCCAGCAACAGCACGAGTTCCAGCACCACCGCCGCGCCCAGCAGCAGTACAACCGGGTGAACCAGCAGGGACAGCACCACGGCCAGCAGGGCCAGTCCCAGCACCAGGGTCACCGACAGCGCCAGGGCCAGCAGCGCCGACAGAGCCACCAGCAGCAGGGACAGCAGCAAGGCAACCAGCAGCAACGCCAACAGGGACAGCACCGAGGCCACCAGCAGGGGACACAGCAACAGGGCCCCGAACAGTCCCAGCAGCGGGGCGAACGCCGCCAGCGCGGGATGCAGGGCGGCCAGCGCGACCAGTACGGCCGACAGGACTACGACAAGGGCCCGTACGGCAGCCAGCAGGACTACGGCGGCCAGCAGGGAGACGAGCAGCAGGGCCAGCACCGACAGAGCGAGCAGCAGCAGGGCCGACAACACGGCCAGCGGAGCAACCAACAGCAGCACCGACAGCGTCCTCGACAGCAGCGGGGACACCAGCAGCAGGGTCACAACCAACACGACCAGCAACAGCGCCAACAGAATCCCCAGCAGCAGGGACGCCAGCAGCACCGGCAACAGGGACAGCAGCAACAGGGACACCAGCAGCACCAGCAACAGGGACACCAGCAGCAGGGACGCCAGCAGCACCAGCAACAGGGCGGCATGAACCAGCAGCCCCGGCAGGGTCAGGAGAGCCTCTATCAGCGGCGCCGGGAGGGCGATGATCGCCACGAGCGCCAGAGCGAGCACTACAGCTCCGGGGGGCGGTGACGATGGCGGACGGGACCACCCTCTCCGACGACGACCAGGGCAAGCCGGTCGTCGACGACAACGGCGAGAAAGTCGGCGTCGTCTCGGACGTTCGTGGCGGGACCGCCCACGTCGACCCCGACCCCGGCGTGACCGACAAGGTGAAATCCCGGCTCGGCTGGAGCGACGCCGACGCGGACGACTACCCGCTGGCCGACGACGAGATCGCGACGGTCACCGACGACGAGATCCGGCTCGCGTAGCCAGCCCCGTGGCGCGCTCGGTGCCGATCTCCGGGCTTCGGCCTCGCTATTTTCGCGGTACGTTCGGCCAGTGACCGCACCTTCGGGCCAGTCAGCGGTCGACGCTCCCGAGGACGATGTCGAGGCTGCCGACGGCGGCCACCAGGTCGGGGACGAGTTCGCCCTCGGCCATCTCGGGGAGCGTCGCGAGGTTGTGGAAACAGGGGCTGCGGATCTTGAACCGGGCCGGCGAGTCGGTACCGTCGCTGCGGATGTAGACGCCCATCTCGCCCTTGGCGGACTCGACGGCGCGGTAGACCTCGGCGTCGGGATCGGGTCGGAGCGTCCGCGGGACGTTCGCCTGGATGGTCCGCTCGTCGTCGGGCCAGTCGGCCAGCAGGTCGAGACACTGCTCGACGATGCGGGCCGACTCCTCGACCTCCTGGAGGCGGACGAGCACCCGCGCGTAGTTGTCGCAGCCGTCCTGGACGGCCACGTCCCAGTCGAGCTCGGGGTAGTAGCCGTAGGGGTCGTCCCGGCGGAGGTCGTAGTCGACGCCCGACCCGCGGGCGACCGGGCCCGTCGCGCCGTAGGACTTCGCGACCTCCGGCCCGAGGACGCCCGTGTCGACGGTCCGCAGCTGGAAGATCTCGTTGTTCGACAGCAGGTCGTGGTACTCCGCGACCCGCCGGGGGAGTTCGTCGGTGAACTCGCGGATCTTCTCGAAAAAGTCCTCGCGGGGCTCGGGCAGGTCCCAGGCGACGCCGCCGACGCGGAAGTAGTAGAACATCATCCGCTGGCCGGTGAGATCTTCGAGGATGTTCTGGATGATCTCCCGGTCGCGGAAGGCGTACTGGAACGCGGCGGTGAAGTCGCCGTTGATGTCCAGCGAGAACGTCGCGACCGCGAGGAAGTGGCCCATCATCCGGCCCAGTTCCGCGGCCATCGTCCGCAGGACCTGCGCGTACTCCGGCACCTCGATGTCGGCGAGGCTCTCGATGGCGCGGGCGACCGCCCACTCGTTGGGCATGTTCGCGGTATAATCCCACCGGTCGGAGTAGGGGATAATCTTGTGGCGGTAGGTGCCCTGCTCGCACATCTGCTCCTCGCAGCGGTGGAGGTAGCCGATGTCGGGGTCCACGTCGTCGACCTGCTCGCCGTCGAGGACGGTCTTGAGGTGGAGGACGCCGTGGGTCGCCGGGTGGTGGGGTCCGATGTTGATGAACATCGTCCCGGGGTCGGCCTCCCACTCGTCGTCCGTCGACTCCGGCGAGGTGGTCGCCGACTGGATCGGCTGGTGTTCGTTGAACGGGACCACCTGCGACTGCGTCTGGTCGTAGTCCATCGACAGCGGGTGGCCCTGCCAGGTCTCCGGCAGGAGGATCCGCCGCAGGTCGGGGTGGCCCTCGTACTCGATGCCGACGAGGTCGTAGGCCTCCCGCTCGTGCCAGCCGGCGGTGCTGTAGACGGGCGCGGCCGACTCGTTGCGCGGGTCGTCCTTCGGCGACGGGACGACGATGTCCACCTCGTCGGTCCGCTCGTCGTAGCTCGTGAGGTGGTAGATGGTCTCGTAGCGGTCCTGGTACTCCTGGGCGGTGACGCAGCTGAGGTGGTCGTAGCCGGCCTCGTCGCGAAGGTCGAACAGGACCGACTGCACCTCGTCCGGGCGGACGACGAACCCCGGCGCGTTCACGTGGTCGTCGCGGCCGACCGCGCGGTCCCCGATCAGCCGTTCGACCTCGTCGGCTGTCCGTTCGCTCGCCCCCTCGGTCGCCGCCAGTTCGGTCTCGGAACTCATCGGTCTATCAGGTAGCTGTCGTGTGCATCTGTCTCGGTGGTCCTTGCTCCCCCGTCCGCGCCGTGCCGTCGACAGCCCTGCGGGCCGCCAGCGTCGGCCGCGGCGGGGGTTCACTGCGAGTCGCGGCGGGCGGTCACCCGGAGGGTTGCCTGTCCTCGTGGACCGGGAACGCCACCTCGACGGTCGCGCGGTACTCGGTCACGTCGCCGTCCTCGACGTTCGCCGTCCAGTCCTCGACCTCGACGCCCCGGATGTCGTCGATGGTCCGGCTGGCCTGCGCGACGGCCTCCTCGGCCGCGTTCGGCCACGACTCCTCGGAGGTCCCGAGCACTTTGACGATCTTGACTGCGGTCATGTGACCGCCTTTGGACGGTCCCGCGGGAAACCGCACGGCAGGCCATCGCAAGCGGCCCGGGAGCGGCCTCGCAGCGACCGAACGCCCCTGGCCAGCGCGTCAATCGGCCTCCTCCGGCTCCGTGAACCCCTCCTTGTGCTCGGTGCGCCACTCGTCGATAGAGTTCATTACCGGGGCCGCCGAGACCCCGTGGAGCGTCAGCGACGCGACGACGACGAACCCGAGGAACGCCCACAGCTCCTCTGCGGCCACGACGATCTCGGTCTCGGCGAACGACGCGGTGTTCAGGGCGTACGCGAGGTAGAAGAAGGAGCCGATCCCCCGGACGCCGTAGGCGGAGATGACGGCCCGTTCCTGCCACAGCGAGTCGGACCCCACCATTCCGATAACGCCCGCCAGCGGGCGGATGACGAGCAGCAGCGCCAGCCCGATCAAGACGTGCTCGACCGTCAGCGCCTGGAGGAGCCCGCCGACGAGGGTCCCGCCGAACAGGACGAGCACGGCGGCCATCAGCAGGCGCTCGACCAGCACCGCGAAGTCGTGGAGCTTCTGGTAGTACTCGTGTTCCCACTCGTAGTGGCGGAGCACGAGCGCCGCGACGAACACCGCGATGAACCCGTAGCCGGCGACGAGTTCAGTCGCCGCGTAGGCCAGAAGCGTCGCCGCCAGCGCCTCCGCGCCCTCCATGACCCGGGCGAGGTCGGTGCTCGACGGGCGCCCGAAGATGAACCGCGCGATGACGTACCCGACGACGACGCCGCCGACGACCCCGACGGCCATCTTGTAGACGACGTAGAAGCCGAACCACTCGGAGAGCCACGGCCACACCGACCCGAGCGCGGCCTCGGCGCTCCCCGCCTCCCCGGTCGCTCCGAGGCTCGCGCCCGCCATGACGATCGCCAGGTAGGTGAACGGGAACGCGAGCCCGTCGTTGAGCCCGGCCTCCGAGGTGAGCGCGAACCGGATCTCCCCCTCCTGGTCGTTCGGGTCGATCTCGGCGTCGGTCTCGGCGGTCGGCGGCGTCGCCTCGACGGTCGAGGCCAGCACCGGGTCGGTCGGCGCGACCACCGCGCCCATCAGGACGGCGGTCGCCGGGTGGAGGTCCAGCACCGCCCAGCCCAGCCCGGCGACCGCGAATATCGTCAGCGGCATCGTGATCCCGAGCAGCCGCCAGGTCGGTTCCCACGCCCGCCAGTCGAACGGCCTGTCGAGTTTCAACCCCGCGCCCATCAGCGCGATGATGACCACCAGTTCCGTCAGGTGTTCGGTCAGCGCCGGTGACTCGACCGGGTCCGGCGTCGGGATCCCCAGCGGGAGCGAGAAGATCGCCGCCCCCGCGAGGACGTAGATGAGCGGGAACGACATCGGCTTGTCGGCGAAGACGCGCGGCAGAACGACGGCCCCGAGGATCGCGACGCTCACCACCAGGAGGACGATGTCGTACACGGCCATACGACGTGTTGGGGACGCTCACGAAAGGGGCTTTTGCCGGTCAGATCGGTGTGTTCCGCCCGATCTATCGGATTCCCGGGCGGCGTCTCCACCCGGCCGCGCCGGCGTCACGTCTCGGACCGGTTCTCGGCGCCGCCGTCGGCGGCGTGTCGCCCGTCGTCGTCCGCACTCGCCGGCTCGACGCCGTCGTCGTCGGGCTCCGGGCGGCCGCCCGTGTCGTCGGTGTCACGGTCGGGGCCGGCGTCGGTGTCACGGTCGAGGCCGGCGTCGGTGTCACGGTCGAGGCCGGCGTCGGTGTCACGGCCGGAACCGGCGTCGGTGTCCTCGTCCCGTTCGTCGTCGACCTGTTCGTCCCACGAGTCCGGTTCGATCTCGACCTGCAGCTCGACGATGTCGTCGTGTTTCGGCTGGCGGACGAGGAACGGACCGGCCGCCAGCGTCTTCAGCGTGATCGCCGCGACACGGACGACGTAGGCGGTCAGCACCACGTACGGCGCGATCGAGACCGTGTACGCGAACATGATGAACAACGGGAGCGACGTGAGCGGGCCGACCCGGAAGATCGGGATGATACCGGTGTTCAGCGCCAGCAACAGGTAGGAGATGAAGACGACGACCGGCAGGGAGACGTACAGGAGGTTGCTCGACAGCCGGGCGACCTCCCGCTTGTAGTACAGCGACTGGAAGTACTCCCGGCCGGTGGCGAAGAATTTCAGCGTGTCGATGAGTTCCTGTAGCGCGTCGGTCGTCCGGTCGTCCAGTTCGTCCTCGTAGCGGTTGCGGATCCGCCTGGCGGTGTTGAGCTGCCAGGAGTAGTCATAGTGCAGCCCCGCCGAGAGCACGTTGAACGTACCGAACCGCGCGCCGTCCAGCGTCTCCGCGGCGTTCCGGGCCTCGTCGACGATCTCGTCGGTGAGCGCGTCGATCTGCTCGCGACACTCCTCGTCGTCGCAGTGGTCCGCCGTCCGCTGGAGCGCGCGCGCCTCCCGGTAGATCGAGTAGAGGATCACCTCCAGGAACGCCGCCGGCTGGCTCGGGCTGCCCTCGACCTCCGCGAGGCTCTCCGCCCGCCGCCGGAACTCGATGGAGGCGTCGATCCGCGACTGCTCGGTTTCGATGTCCGTGATCTCCTGAGAGAGCACGATCGAACTGATCGACGAGACGATCGAGACGATGAGGATCGCGCCGCTCAGTAGCGTCGTGAACAGCGTCTGGAGCGTGTTCGTGTCCGTGAGCAGCTGCTGGATGTCGACCGGCCGCAGCAGCGCCAGCACGACGAGGAAGGCGAAGACTCCGGCCAGCAGCACTGCCGTCACCGCTGGCCGCGACCCGGTGAACAGAACCCACGAGACGGGGCGGCTGGACTTGATCCGGCGGTAGAGCGTGTTGACCCTGTCCGCCGCGGTTGCGACCCGCCGGCCGGACAGCCCGAGGGGGTCGGTCACCCGTGCGGACCCTCCGGGAGCGGTCCGCGCTCCCCGGACGAACGAGGGCGACGCTCCGGGGGCGACGGGAGTCGGCAGTCCCGGGTCACGTCAGCTCGACGCCCCGTAGCCCGGGATCCGGTGGCGTCCCGAGAGCACCACGTTCGTCGCCCCGCCGAGCAGGATGACCACCGACCCGAAGTAGAGCCAGGTGATCAGCAGGATGATCCCGCCGAGGACCCCGTACAGTTCGCCCGTCGAACTCATCGAGACGTACACCTGAAACAGCGCCTGCAGGAGCGTCCAGCCGACGGCGGCGACGGTCGCGCCCGGCAGCGCCCGCGTGAGCGTCATCTCGACGTTCGGGAAGACGTAGTACATCGGGAGGAAAGCGACGATCAGCCCGACTATCAGCCCGACGAACCCGATGATCTGCACCACCGGGAGCCGGGTCTCGACGCCGGGCGAGAACGTCGGCGCGTAGGCGACGACAGCCCCGGCGGCGACCATCGCCAGGAACGCGACCCCCATCCCGCCGAGCACGAGGAGCCCGTCCGAGATCTGCTCGACGATGCCCACGTCGGTCTCGACCGCGTAGAGCTCGGAGAACGCGGTGTCGAGCGAGCGGAACACCTTGAGCGTCGCCCACAGCAGCGCCGCCCCGCCGATGATGGAGAACTGGGTGCGGCTCTCGGCCTGGTCGAGCGACTGGCTGACGAGGTCCCGCGCCGTGGGCGTGAGGTACTGTTCCGTCGCGGCGAGGACGGACCCCTGCAGGGACTCCCCGCCCAGCACCGAGGCGGCGACGAGCGCGAGCAACAGCAGCGGGACCAGCGACACGAACGCCGCGTACGCGATGCTCCCCGCCATGAACGGCACGTCCCGCTTCCGGTACACCGAGACCAGACTCCGCAGGAACGTGACGGCCCGACCGACCGGCCGCCCGGTTGCGAGGCTCATCGGGGAGCCACACCTCCCGCGGCCGGATCGGTCCCGATCCGAGACATGGGAGTCGTTGGACCGGGACACACTTAACGCCGTGGCCGGTAGCCGACCGTTACCCGGCTGTGAGCCGCTTTTGCGTCGTAGCCGGCCGCCCTGCTCAGCCCTGTCCGGTCTTTACGTCGACCCCCTCGAAGGTGACCTCGACGGGCTCGCCGTAGCGGTCGCCGTTCTCCTCGTCGTGGCGGTGCATGGTGGGCGGTTCGACGCGGATCTCCAGCGTGTACGTCCCGTCGCCCGGGAGGCGGACGTTGGCGCCGTAGTGGTACAGGCCCGGGTGCCACAGCAGCGGGAGCGTCGCCGCCTCGACCTGCTCGCCGTCGCGGTCCGAGATCCGGAGGCTCACCTCCGCCCCGGGGACCATCCGGCCGTCGTCGGCGTCTGCGACCGCCACCTCGATGTGGGCGTTCTCGTCGTCCGGTTCGCGCCACTCGAACTCGCCCTCGCCGACGAGTTCGTAGAGCCCCTCGGCCTCCTCCTGGGCGAAGCCGACGACGTAGTCGCCGGCCTCGCGGGTGTCGCCGGTGTGGGCGACCTCCTCGATCATGTAGTCGACGGCCGCGCGGTAGGCGTCCCCCGCCTCCCGCGCCAGCCGCAGCTGTCGGTCGTCGACCTCCTCGCTCGGCTGTTTGCCGTGCTGGCTCATGGACCCGAGAGTACGGGCGGCGGGTCGGTAGTCGTTCGGCCGGCGTTCGAAGGCGCAATGTCGCCGTCGAGGGCGGGCGTCCCGGATTCGGCCACCCGCGCACGTCCCGGGTGAACCTTCATGCCGCCGCCGGGCGTGTCTCTTCCGATTCGGAGGAACCCTCGATGACACCCGACCCACCGACCGACGGGACCAGTCCGCCGACCGGCGGGACCGACCCCGCAAGCGACCGGACCGCGACTGTCGGTGACCCCGACACCGCCGGCGACGTCGTTCTGCCCGACGGCGGCGAGCCGGCCGGTCGCCACGAGTCGCTGTGGACCGCCACGTCCGAACCGACGGACTACGGGCCGCTCGACGGCGACATCCGCGTCGACGCGGCGGTGGTCGGCGGCGGCATCGCCGGGATCGCGACCGCGTTCGAACTCGTCGAGCGGGGCCGGACCGTCGCCGTCGTCGAGCGCGAGCGGATCCTCGACTGGACGACGGGCCGCACGACCGCCAAGGTGACCGCGCTGCACGGCCTCGTCTACGACCACCTGATCGACCACTTCGGCGTCGAGCGCGCCCGGCAGTACGCCGACGCGAACCGGGCCGCCATCGAGCGCGTCGCCGACACCGTCGACCGGCTCGGCATCGACTGCGAGTTCGGCCGCGCGCCGGCGTATACGTACGCGGAGTCCCGGGACGACCGCCGCGACGTGCGCAGGGAGGTCGACGCCGCCCGGCGACTCGGTCTCCCGGCCTCGTTCGTCGAGTCGACCGAACTCCCCTACGAGGTGGCCGGCGCCGTCCGGTTCGACGACCAGGCGTACTTCCACCCGCGGAAGTACCTCCTCGCGCTCGCCGAGCGAGTCGCCGACCAGGGGACCGGCGAGGGGGGTGGCGCCGGCGGCCAGTCGGGTTCCGCCGGCGGCGGGCTCTACGAGGAGACGGTGGTCACGGAGGTCGACGACGGCGACCCCTGCCGGCTCGAAACGGACCGCGGCGAGGTCGTCGCCGACGACGTGGTCCTCGCGACCCACTTCCCCGTCTCCGACCACGCGCTGTACTTCTCGCGGCTCTCGCCCAAGCGGTCGTACGTCCTCGCCGCCCGGCTGTCCGGCGACACGCCGGACGGGATGTACTACGACCCAAGCGAGCCGTACTTCTCGGTTCGTCCCCATGCCGGCTCCGAGTCGCTGGTCCTGATCGGCGGCCAGAACCACCGCACGGGCCACGCCGACAGCACGACCGACCGCTACCGGAAGCTCGAACGGCGGGCCCGCGAGCGGTTCGACGTCGAGGCGATCGAGTACCGCTGGGCGACCCAGGACTACGTCTCGGTCGACAGCGTGCCGTTCGTCGGTCGGGCGGCGCCGCAGCTCGACGGCGTCTACGTCGCGACCGGCTTCGGCGGGTGGGGGATGACGAACGGCGTCGCGGCGAGTGTCGTCCTCGCCGACCAGATCACCGGCCGGTCGAACCCCTGGAGCGACGTGTACGACCCGACGCGCTTCGAGTTCGGCGCATCGAAGTCCGACCTCGTCTCGCACAACAGGCACGCGATGGAGCACTTGCTCTCCGACCGCGTCCGCGGCCGGCCGGACCTCGACCTCTCGGGGCTGGCTCCCGGCGAGGCGACCGTCGCCGAGAAGCGCGACGACCCAGTCGCCGTCTACCGCGACGAGGACGGCGCCGTCCACGCGGTCTCGGCTGTCTGCCCGCACATGGGCTGTCTCGTCTCCTGGAACGACGGCGAGCGCTCCTGGGACTGCCCCTGCCACGGCTCGCGGTTCGACGTCGACGGGAGCGTCCTCGATACCCCCGCCGTCGACGACCTCGATCCCGTGGACCTCGGTGCCGGCGACGGCGGTCGGGGGAACGGAAGTCGATCGGGCGAGGACGACCCGCCTCCCGAACGGTGAGACTCGCGCGGCTGTCCCGGTACGGTCGGTGACGCAGCGCGCGTCCGAAAAATACGAACCGGTCGTCAGCTCCTCACCGGACCGGTCGTCGGATCTGTACCGGGCCGGGCATCGGATCTGTACCGGGCCGGGCGTCGGACCCGGTCGTCGCCGCGACGTGACTGTCGCGAGGCCGTTCCGTCAGGTCCGGGCCGTCGGCGTCGCCACGTCGGTGTCCCGCGCCTCGTAGGCGCTGTAGGCGCCGAGGACGAACACCAGGAGTCCGACGACGATGTCGTTCCAGAACTCCAGATCCGTCTCGACGGCCGCGAACCCCTCGGTCGAGCCGAGGATGAACGGCGTCGCGATCAGCCAGAGGCCCAGCAGCGCGACGAACGCGCCGACGCCGACGCTGCCCAGCTGCTCGTTCGAACGGCGGTAGAAGTTGTACCCGCCGAGGACGACCAGCGCCGCCCCGACGATGATGTCGCTCCAGAAGTTCCCCGCGACCGGGTTGAGGATGAACGCCTCGGCGAGCATCCACAGCCCGAGCAGGGCTACCAGGGCGGACACCCACTTGCCGGCCTCCGTCGGGTTCGTGTCGACTTCCCGCCTGTCGTGGTCGTCCTCGCGTTGCTCCTGTTGGTCGTAGACTTCACTGTCGCTCATTGGAGATCGCCACCCGATCGTTCGATCCCGACGCGTAAGTATTGCCGACTCGCTCCATCGAACCGGTCCGCGGAAAGGCCGCCCTAGACGGTAAGGCATTGAAATACCCGGGAACCCCCGGACATCGCGCGCCGTGCGCTTACCCACACTGTTGCCATGTATGAGACAGAACATGGGTCGAACGTTCACCGCACTTGGCGACCGGCATCGAGAGGGAACCGACGCGAACGACGCTGCCGCACCGGAGGGTTCGGACGTGACTGGCCGGATCCGTCGCGGTATGGAGGGCGGCGCGCTCGCGACGCTCGTGATGACCGTCTACCGCCTCCCGGTGACTCGGTCGCTCCCGCCGTCGGCGGAGTTCTGGGCGACGTTCGTCGCGGGCGGGCGACCACAGGACCACCCGCTCGCGGCGCTCGTACTCCACGTCGCCTACGGGATCGGTGCCGGCGGCGCCTTCGGCGCGCTGGTCTCCGGCCGCGCGTCGCTCGACCGCGAGCGGACGCAGTCGTTCCTGGCCGACAGCGTGAGCGGACCCCCCGAGCGCTCGGGCGAGATCACCGTGACGATGGCCGGACTGCTCTACGGCGTCGCGCTGTCCGTCGTCGGCGAGCGGCTCGTCCTCGGTCGGCTCCTGCGCACCGAGCCCGACGACAGGTTCGCCTTCCACGTCGGGCACGTCCTCTACGGGATCACCCTCGGCGCGTGGGTCGGGACGCGAACCCGTCGCGAAAAGAGGGAGTGAACGCGGTAGCTGCGGCCCCCTCGAGAGGGAGAGAACGGATCAGAGAGAACGGATCAGGCGGAGACGACCCCGCGTTCCGCGGTGTCACATCCGCTGCTGTGAGCCCGCGCCGGTCAGCTGCTCTGTCGCGGTGAGCGTCTCTCCGAGGACGGACGCACACTCCTGGCAGTGCGAGTGCTGGTGCTGACTGCACTCCTGGGCGCACGCCTGGGCCGCCCGCTGGAAGGTCTCGACGAGTTCCCCGGCGAACCGCGAGTTGCGCGGTACCGTCGCGAGCACGGCCTCACCGAGCTCGACGACGTCCTCACAGAGACGGATGCACTCCGTCATCATCGGGTCCGCCTCCTGGATGCACTGGTCGGCACACCAGCCGCAGACCTGTACCGCCTCGGCCACGCTCGCGAGCGACGTACGGTACTGCTGGGGCAGCGTCCCGCCGGTCTGCATCCCGCCCGACTGCATGCCTGTCGACTGCATCCCGGCCGATCCCATCGATCCGCCGGCGGACTGCATCGACCCCTGTGTCGGTTGCATCTGCTGTGTGGTGGGCTGCTGATTGGCCGACTGTGCGTACTGCCCCTGTTCCGTCTGTGAGAGGTGCTGTGTCATGGTTCTGTCCGGGTCGCTACCCGTCCGACGGTTCACCGATCGGCCACAAATACCGGTCGATAGTTTCCTCCGCTAACCCGGCCTTACTTCGGTTTTTCGCCGTATTCGACCGCGAAGCGCCCGTATTCGGCCGGAAAACGCGACCCTACTCTCGAGGTAACCCTCCCCGATCCGGCGTTGGGCCGTTCCTGGTCGCCGGGATTCTTATGTAACAATATTCTTGGTTCTGGAGGGCATAATGTTACATAAGACATGGCGGGCGATATCTCACCCCCACCGTCGTTGCCGAAGTACCTCGCCGAGGGGCTCCCGAAGCAGGACGCGTCGACACTGAAGGCGACGCGAGAGTTCGTCGAGGAACTGATCGCCGAGCGGGAGCGGCCGGTCGAGTCGGACGATCTACCCGACGACGCGACGGTCGTCGACGACGGCCCGGACGGATACGTCGTCGAGGAACTCGTGAAGTGCGGGAAAGACGGCTGCAAGTGCGCCTCGGGCGCGGAGAGCGATATGCACGGCCCGTACGAGTACAGATACTACCGCGACGACGATGGGACCCTCCGGAAGGAGTACGTCGAAAATCAGTAAGTCGGGCGAGCGCCGTCGACCGGTTAGTTCGCGCTACCGTGGCGACGAGTCTTCGGTAGGGAGTCATCACGAACGGGCCACGGTGACGAGTCTGACGAGGTCCAGATCCTGGACCCCTGACGAGTCGGTTACAGGACGAGACACACACACCGGGTTTCCGGTGAAACGGGGGAGCAGGTGGGGTTAGCTTGGCGGGCTGCGAAGGGGACGGGGGAGTTCGAGTCGTTTCCACGGGGTCCCGAATCTCGCTAGACAGCGACTCTACAGACGTGTTGTGGGATGGAGACGGGTCGACCGACAATCGACGCTCCGCCTGACCGTGAGCGGCCCGTGAAAATACTCGAATGACTGTGACAACACCGGATAGAGTATAAAGGACTGACCTATCTCTTAGCGGTTGCTGAAAACGCCACCTTGAGATACTCTACTCACACACTAACTAACACTATAGAAAGGTTTAATAATAATAATATAATAATGTGGAGTCCAGAGGGCAGTCCACGGGAAACGAGGTAGAACAGCCCATCGAGATACAGTTAGACCAGTCTTCGACTCCCTGTCGGTCTCTCTCAGCTGAGTGCTCGGTGTCGCTATCTTCCTCTTCCTCGTGTATCACTCTCTCGTGGTTTGATTCCATCAATCGTGATACCGTAGCGGTTGAGTGGTGGCACACCGGGTTTCCGGTGAACTGCTCTTCACCTATCGCCGGATCGTCGTCGATGCCTATTCCGTCGATCTCGGAGATTCAACTTCTATTCGAGTTGATCTCCGCCACCAGTTCCGGTGTTCCCTCGCAGTCCCTCTTCTTGCTCGCAGTCCCTCTTCCTGCTCGCAGTTCCTCTTTTTACTCGCAGTCCCTCTTCTTGCTCGCAGTCAACACTGCGGCATTCACTGGAATGCTCTCGTTTTACCGTCCCCACGGATGTTCAGCCACCGCTGACGATTGTACTGGCCGAATCTATTGTACTCGCGTAGCCGTCGTGGAGTTCGGTCGAATCCATGCTGTCCTTCGCGTCGCGCGTCGTGCTGTCCTTCGCGTCGCGCGTCGTGCTGTCCTTCGCGTCGCGCGTCGTGCTGTCCTTCGTGGACTTCACGGACCTGTTCGGGTCCGGGCCCGGTCCCGAACCCCCGTTTCAACTGCACCCCTCCCCCACCCCGATCCCCCGTTTCACCGGAAACCCGGTGTGTGTGTCTCACCACTCTCCTCACCCATCCCCCACCGAATTTCCGCGCTCTAGGAAAGAATAAAGTGATTTCACCGGAAACACGGTGTCACAATCGCATGTCAGGCTCCGACGATCTGTTCATCAGGGAAGACCCGATTTTCGTCCAGAAGGAACTGCTCGAGATCAACCACCTTCCGGACGAGGGCCGGATCGTCGGCCGCGACGAGGAGATCCAGAACCTCGCGAACGCCGTCAATCCCGCCATCTTCGGACAGAGCCCGAGCAACGTACTCATCTACGGCAAGACGGGCACCGGGAAATCCCTCTGTGCGAAACACGTCTCGCGACGGCTCACGTCGACGGCGAACGACGAGGGAGTGGCCGCGACGTTCGCCTACGTCGACTGCGCCCAGGACTCCACGGAGACGCAGGCGGTCCAGACCATCGCCGCGACGCTCAACGACCGGTCGCGGACCGACATCAAGATCCCCGACAAGGGGATCGCCACCTCGACGTACTACAAGCGGCTCTGGCGGATCCTCGACGAGTGCTACGACGTGGTCCTCGTCATCCTCGACGAGATCGACAAACTGGAGGACGACGACATTCTGATGCAGCTCTCCCGCGCCGGCGAGGCCGGCAAGATCGAGGGCTGCAAGATCGGCGTCATCGGCATCAGCAACAAGATCAAGTACAAGGAAGAGCAGCTCAACGAGCGGGTCAAGTCGAGCCTCTGCGAGCGGGAGTTCGTCTTCCCGCCGTACGACGGCACCCAGCTCAACCGGATCATGGAGGCCCGGCGGGACGCCTTCCGGGACGGCGTCCTCGAGGACGGCGTCATCCCGAAGGCGTCGGCGCTCGCCGCCCGCGAGCACGGTGACGCCCGGCAGGCTATCGATATCCTGCGGTACGCCGGCGAGATCGCACAGTCACGCGGGGCCGACCGCGTCACCGAGGAGTTCGTCGTCGACGCCCGCGAACGGGCCGAGACCGACCGGTTCCGCGAGCTCATCCGCGGCTCGACGCCCCACTCCCGGTACGTCCTCCAGGCGCTGACGGTCCTCTCGCTCAACGAGGACAACCAGGACGGGTTCCGAACGACCGAAGTCTACGACGTCTACAAGGAGATCTGCCGCCAGGAGAGCTCGGACACGCTCTCGCTGCGGCGAGTTCGCGACCTGCTGAAGGAACACGCCTTCCTCGACATCATCGAGCAGTCCCGCCACAGCGGCGGGAGTGCGGAAGGCAGTTACACGAACCACAAACTCCTGGAGGACCCCGAGGTCGTTCGCGACGTGCTGGCCGACACGATCGAGTGAGGCACCGGCTGTCTCTGTGCACCCGTCCTGTCCCGTCGGCTCCCCTCCTTGGTCCCGTCCACTGACTGTCCGGCCTACCACCCGTTCGTTCCACTAATCCCACATTACTGCCCGATTCACCGGAAATCCGGTGTGTTTCGGTCGAGTAACGGGCTGTTACTCGGGTTTCACCGGAAATCCGGTGTCCCCGAACGGCGGTTCGACTATCCTCACCCTCGGTTCACCGGAAACACGGTGTCCGTGAAGTTGGCGTCGGTCCTCCGGAGCGGTCTGGCGATTCCCCCCGGGGGCCGACAACTGCACGGACGGCTGTCGAGCTAAGAGTCGATGTCGGGTGACCGGTCAGGTGTTCGACGGGCCGTGATCCCTGCGCGTCGGGTCCTTCCTACTCGTCGCCGGAGTCAGCCCTGAGCACACGCACGTCCGTTCGCTGGCGGATCGCGAGAAACCAGGAGGCCTGTGCACACGCCGGATCGTAACCGTCGGAATCTTGCGCCTCGTCGGCGCGGGAGGACTGCAACCGGGCGATCTCCGAGGGGAGTCCCGAGGAAGGAGCCGACGAACGGTCGGTCGAAGACCGTCCCATCTGGGACTGCATTCCGATGCTCTCCCGGGCGCCGTCCGGTTTCGAACGCTCGTACTCCTCGAGCGGATGGACGTACGCGACGGGTTCCGTCGGGCCCGCGTCGGCGGAGCGTCCCTCGGCGGTCGCCGGTCCGGGCTCCCGCTCGTCGGCCGCGTCGGGAGTCGCTCGTTCGCCGGCGCTGACGGTAGACTCCCCGGTGTCGGCTCCGGTCGATCCGTCGGGTCCACCGCTCGATGGCGACCGGTGGCTGGCCGCTTCCGGAGCGGCGGCGCGGTCGCTCTGACCGCTCGCCTCCGGGCTGTCCCGAGGGAAATCGTTGCGTTCGCGATTCGAATCCCGTCCGCCCGAGATTTCGTGTAAACTCATGGTGTGTCTCGCTGGGGCGCGTCGCCTGCGTCGCGGTCCATCCTACGAGGCGGGTCGTGATAAACCGGCGATACCGTTCTTTCGCTCCCGACGGGGAAAGTCACCGTTACTCGCAACAGCGGAGCACACGGTCCGATTACTCGCTCCGAGACTCCGGTTACCCACTGTCGTCGAGCGTTCGTCCCCGTCGCATTCGCCCCTTCTCCTTCGCGCGAACTCCCCGAGCGATCCGCCGGTACCCGAGCGACCGGTCGCCCGGATCGCGGAGAGACGACCGTAAATTACAGAGATACGACTGTAAGGGGGGCGATGCCGGGCAGGGAACGGCTCTCGGAGGATCACCCGGTCGTGACTGTCGCGTATCCGATCCCTGTCTGATACTATATTCAGATACCGACAGACATCTATCCGGCGTGGTGACCTAGATCGGCAGCTATCGAGGGAAGAAAACCGCAAATCGACGGGGAGAGTGCCGATCGGAGGGTTCGGGTCGAGTGATCGCGTGTGAACCGACTGTATCGGCCGCAGCTGGTCAGACCCGGACATTCTCGTCCTTACAGCCCGAACACGGGTCGATCGCTCGCCGACGAACCGATCGGATCGTCGGCCGGAACAAACGATGCGTTTCCCTTCATTTCGAAGGACAGAAATCTGATATATAGTTCCCGGAACGATCGTCGGAGCCCCGGTTCGAGGAGGTGTCCCGTCGCTCCGTTCGCGACACCACAGATTTCATGCCGGTCCGCGGAGAGGGCCGGGCATGGAGTACGTCTGGATCGCCGCCGGGACGGGCCTCGTGGTGGTGTCGCTCGCCGCGATCGCGGTTCGGCGTCGTCGGTCGTCGGAGAGTCGAGCGTCCGAGCGGGCCCACGAGGCGGCACAGGAGCGGGAGCCACCCGTCGAGATCGGTGAGTCATACACGGTCGGGGTGACCGAGTTCTCGGACCACCACTCGGGCGGGACGGTCGCGGTCGGCAAAGTCGAGGGGTTCGTCCTGTTCGTCGAGGACGTTCCCTCCGGGGTTTCCGTCGGCGACCCCATCCGCGCGAAGGTGGTGTCGTTCAACAGGGGACACACGTCGGCCGACGCGGTGTTCGTCGAGCGCGGCTGAGGCCCGTTTCCCGACGGGTCGTCCGGTTCGGTCGGTGTCGACCCCGTCTTCACTGGCGCTCGGTCTCGGTCCGGACCCGGGGGTCGAGCGAGCCGTAGAGCACGTCCTGGAGGAAGTTGCCGGTGATCCCGATGAAGACGACGACCAGCGTCGTCCAGATGACCAGGGCGGTGTCGCTCTCGCGGATGGCGCGCAGGCTCGCCTCGGCGAGGCCGGGGATCCCGACGACCGCCTCGATGATGTAGATGTTCAACACGAGGACGGCCAGCAGCTCCGTCATCGACAGCGAGACGATCGGGATCGCCGCGTTCCGGAGGACGTGACGCGCCAGGCGGAGGCGGTCGGCGCCTTTCGCGCGGAGCATCTTCACGAACGCCCGACCGGTCTGTTCGAGCGCGGACGCGCGAGCGAACCTGACCTGTCCGGCCAGCAGGCTCGCCGCGACGGCGGTCGTCGCGAGCGCCCAGCGGCCGAGGCCGACGGGGATGATCCCCTCGCCGGAGAGGTACCGGAGGTAGATCACGAACATGAACACCGGGACGCCGAACAGCGCGTAGGCGACCAGGCGGACCGACCAGTCGAAGGCGCCGTCCTTCGCGAGCGCGGCGAACAGCCCCAGCAGCACGCCCGCCAGGACCGCGACGGCGACGCCCGGGAGGACGTAGCCGAGCGTCGCCTGGACGCGGCCGTCGAGGACCGCGATCACCGGGCGGCCGTAGGCGAACGAATACCCCCAGTCGAGGGTGGTCACGTCGACCAGCCAGCCGACGTAGCGCTCGTGCATCGGCGTGTCGAGGTCCCGCGCGGCGACGAACCCCTCCCGGATCGATTCGAGTTCCTCCTCGGTCGCCCCTCCCCACGACGCGAGCGCGAGGCGCTGTTGCAGCCGCAGCCTGACCGTACTCGCGATGACGAAGAAGGTGATCGTCACGACCAGATACGCGGACAGGACGGCGAAGGCGGCGCGCCGGAGGAGATACCGTGCGTAGCTCATCGGACCCGTCCCTCCTCCGAGGGGAACACCGGGGGGACGGGCCGATTCGCGGCGAAACCGGGGCAGGAGGGACCGTTGCGTGCGGACGGTAGCGGGGCCATCTGTCGTGCCGTGTTTTGTCATCACACGGTATAAAATTTGATTTGGCCGGGTGTGCCATGAGTGGGCATGCCCTCCAGCGATTCCGATCCCCCGGAGTTCGCGCGGGTCGACTGGGACGCGACGGCGCCCGGCCGGCGGCGGCCGTCCGCGAGGACGACCGGGTTCGCGCTCGCGTTGCTGGCGGTTGTCGGCCTGCTCGCCTACGACCTGGTGGTCGAACCCGAGAAGACGATCCCGTTGGTCGGGTGGGACGTGAACCGGTCGGGCTGGCTGGTCGTCGCCGCGCTGGTCGTCCTCGCCCGGTACGTCCTCGTCCCGCTGGTGGCCGACCGCGACCGGACCGCCCGGCACGTCCGGGCGTTCCTCGCCCGGCCCGCGGGCGTCCTCGCGCTCGGGTACCTCGTCCTGTTCGCCCTGCTCGGCGTGCTCGGGCCGGAACTGTTCCAGTTCACCTACGCGAAGCTCGACGCGCGGCTCCAGCCGCCGGTGTTCGCCGGTGTAAACATGGGCGCCACCGACGGCTACTCCTGCGTCGGCCCGGTCGTCGACGGCGTCTGTCGGGGCACCTGGCAGTACCCGCTCGGGACGAACCGCATCGGCGAGAACGTCGTCGAGGGACTCATCGGCGGGATGCACGTCGCGGTCAAGGTCGGCGTCGCAACCGCGGTGGTGATGGCCGCCGTTGCGACGACGGTGGGGACGGTCGCCGGCTACTACGGCGGGTGGGTCGACGACCTGGTGATGCGCTACGTCGACGTCCAGCAGACGATCCCGGCGATCGTCGTCTACATCGTCCTCGCGACGCTGTTTTTCGGCAACGTCGAGGGCATCTCCGACGGCGGCGCGTTCGCGTTCGTGCTCGTGTTCGGGCTGCTCGACTGGGGCGGGATCGCCCGGCTGGTCCGCGGCGAGGCGATGCAGCGGCGGAGCGAGGGGTACGTCCGCGCCGCGAGGGCGGCCGGCGCGAGCGACCTGCACGTGGTCCGCCGCCACGTCGTCCCGAACTCGACGGCCACCATCGTCACCGCGCTCACGCGGCGGATCCCCCTGCTCGTGCTCGCGCAGGTCGGCCTCGCGTACCTCGCGCTCAACTCGACGCGGCCGGCCTCGTTCGGCGAACTGCTCCGGGTCAGCCTGCAGGGCCGGCACATGCCCTGGCACGTCCAGTGGTGGACCTCGGTCCCCGCCGTCCTCCTGCTGGTCGGGCTGGTCGTCTCGTTCAACGTCTTCGGCGAC
Organism: Halosimplex halophilum; assembly: GCF_004698125.1. Taxonomy (NCBI): domain Archaea; kingdom Methanobacteriati; phylum Methanobacteriota; class Halobacteria; order Halobacteriales; family Haloarculaceae; genus Halosimplex; species Halosimplex halophilum. The sequence goes on along the minus strand of NZ_SRHV01000006.1, from coordinate 20,759 downwards.
ACGGTCCGGGACGTGCTCGATCCCCGGGAGGAGGTGCGGTAGATGGCCGACCCGCTCCTCGACGTCCGCGACCTGCGGGTCCGCTTCGACACCGACGAGGGCGTCGTCCGCGCGGTCGACGGCGTCGACTTCGACGTGGGCGAGGGCGAGACGGTGTGTCTCGTCGGCGAGTCCGGGTCGGGCAAGACCGTCGCCTGCGAGTCGATCACCCGGTTGCTCCCCGACTCCGCCGCCGTCGACGGGGAGATCCGCTTCGACGGGACCGACCTCACCGACTGCTCGGTCTCGGAGCTCGAATCCTACCGCGGCGGGCGCATCGGCCACGTCTTCCAGAACCCCCAGGACGCCCTGGACCCCGTCTACACCGTGGGGGAGCAGGTCGTCGAGGCGATCCGCATCCACCGCGACGTGTCGAAGGCGGCCGCCCGCGAGGAGGCCGTCGCGCTGCTCGACCGCGTCGGGATCGGCGAGGCCGCGGCGCGGTTCGACGACTACCCCCACCAGTTCTCCGGCGGGATGAAACAGCGGGTCGTCGTCGCGATGGCCCTGGCGGCCGACCCCGACCTGCTGATCGCCGACGAGCCGACGACGGCGCTGGACGTGACCATCCAGCGCCAGGTATTGAACCTCCTCGCGGACCTGCAGGCCGAGCGCGGGATGGCGCTTCTGTTCGTCACCCACGACCTGGGCGTCGTCGCGGAGATCGCCGACCGCGTCGTCGTCACGTACGCCGGGAAGGTGATGGAGACGGCCGGCGTCCACGACCTGTTCGACGACCCGGCCCATCCGTACACGCGGGCGCTGCTGGCCTGTCTCCCGGGGCGCGGCGCGGCGCTGGAGACCATCGGCGGGTCGATCCCGGAGCCGACCGACCCGCCCGACGGCTGCCGGTTCCACCCGCGCTGTCCGCACGCGGTCGACGACTGTATCGGGGGCAACCAGCCCGCGTTCCGGGCCGTCGACGGGGGCCGTGCCGACACCGACAGCGGAGGGCAGGGAGGTCCGGAGGGGGACACCGATGCGGGTGCGACCGACCACGGGGTCGCCTGTCTGCTCTACGGCGAGGACCACGCGCTCCCCCCGGAGCTGGGGGTGAGCGATGACTGACGCGCCGCTCCTCGAAGTCCGGGACCTCGAGAAGCACTACCCGGTCCGGTCGGGGCTGCTCCGGCGGGTGACCGGCCACGTCGAGGCCGTCGACGGCGTGAGCTTCGAGGTGCGCGCGGGGGAGACGGTCGGGCTCGTCGGGGAGTCGGGCTGCGGCAAGTCCACGACCGCGACGACGCTGCTGGGCCTTGAGGAGCCGACGGGCGGCGAGGTGCGCTTCGACGGCCGGCCGGTCGCCGACCTCGCGGGCGACGACCGCGACCGCTTCCGCCGGCGCGCCCAGGTCGTCTTCCAGGACCCAAACTCGGCGTTCGACCCGCGGCTCACCGTCGGCGAGTCGGTCGCCGAGCCGCTGGCGATCCACGGTCTGCGCGACGCCGACCGTCGCCGGGAGATCGTCGCCGACACGCTCGAACGCGTCGGACTGACGGCGGCCGACGCCGACCGCTACCCCCACGAGTTCTCCGGCGGGCAGAAACAGCGGATCGCCCTCGCCCGGGCGCTCGTGCTCGACCCCGACCTGCTGGTCGTCGACGAGCCCGTCTCCGCGCTGGACGTGAGCGTCCAGGCGGAGATCCTCTCGCTCCTCTCGGACCTGCAGGACGACCTGGGCCTCGCGATGGTGCTCATCAGCCACGACCTGGGGGTCGTCCGCCAGGTCTGCGACCGCGTCTGCGTCATGTACCTCGGCGAGGTCGTCGAGCGCGGGTCGGCCGAGGCGCTGTTCGCCGACCCGCGCCACCCCTACACCGAGGCGCTGCTGTCGGCCATCCCCGAGCCGGACCCGGACGCCCGCGACGCGGCCGTCGAGCTGACCGGCGACGTGCCCGACCCGTCGAACCCGCCCGCCGGCTGCTCGTTCCACCCGCGGTGTCACCGCGTGATACCCCCCGAGGGGTTCGAGTTCCGGGACGGCGAGTTCCGGGGGGTGCTCGACCTCCGGCTCGCCGTCGAGCGCGGTGACGTGGGCGCCGACGAGTTCGACGACCCCGAGGCCGTCCGCGAGGCGTTCGGCGTCCCGGACCCGCTCTCCGACGGCGAGGCCGAGCGGCTCCTCGACGATGCGGTCGACGCGGCCGCGGCCGGTCGGACCGACGAGGCGGCCGACCGGCTCGACGCCTTCGAGAGCGTCTGCGAGCGCGAGGACCCCGCGCTCGAACCGACCGACGGAGACGGGGGCGGGGACGAGCGCGCGGATCACCCTGCGGCGTGTCTACGGAACGGCGAGTCGGCCGAGTCGGCACCACCGACGACCGAGTGATCGACTGTTCGTGTGGCCCCCGCCGCGGGTCGAGGCGCCGTCAGAACGGGAGCCGTCCTTTCACACGTCCGTCCGCCTCGTCGGACAGTGTTTGAGCTCTCGAAACGAGGTAAGTACCACGAAGCCAGTCGTTCTGTGCTCGGATTCCAGTCGGATCTATCGAACGGTCGCTCACTCCACTATCTCTCCCAGCGCAGACCGCAGTGCCTGCTCGACGATGCGCTCTTTGACCGTCGCGCGCTCGCCCTCGAAGCGGTGGTGTTCGACGGTCGCGTAGGGGTCACGGCCGTCGCCGCCGGCGTACGCGATGCCGATGTAGACGGTGCCGACCGGGGTGTCGGCGTCGCCGCCGCCCGGGCCCGCGTAGCCGGTCGTGGAGACGCCCCAGTCGGCGCCGGTCTCGTCGCGGATGTGCCGCGCCATCGCGCTGGCGACCGTCTCGCTCACCGCGCCGTGGCGCTCCAGGCTCTCCCGGGAGACCGCGAGCAACTGGCGCTTTGTCCGCTCCGTGTAGGCGACGACGCCGCCGACGAAGTAGTCGCTCGACCCGGCGACGCCCGTGATCGTCGACCCGAGCAGTCCCCCGGTACAGGACTCGGCGACGGCCAGCGTCTCTCCGCGCTCGCCCAGTATGTCGCCGATCCGCGCGGCGGGTGCGTCGTCGTTCATGCGAGCGAGTACGACGCCGGGCGGGAAAACACTCTCCCCGCTCCGATCCCCGCGTGCGGGCCGAGGGCCGATCCCACGACTCGGATGCCGGATCCCCTCCAGACGACTTGACCGTCCCGGCGCGGGTCTTATGTAACACTAGCCCGGAGCACGCCTCCGATTGTTACATAAGATCAGCCCGTGAGCAGTGCGGGCCGAACCGGGCTTCCGAGTACTACTCCGCGCTCGGCCGCTCACATCGCTGGACCCTGCGGTAGCCGCGATGACCCGGACGACGGGGATCAGACGAGGAGCTGGATGTCGGCGTCGGCCATGTCCTGGAGGGCGGTGGCGGCGCCGACGCCCGCGGTGACGCCGTCGTAGAAGTCGTCCTCGTCGTAGTCCATCAGGTCGATGGTCATCTGACAGGCCTGGAACTCCACGCCCATGTCCAGGCTCGTCTCGACGAGCTCTTCGATGGTTGCGGTGTCGTTGTCGTCGATCTTCTTCTCCATCAGCTTCGTCGTCACCCGATCCATCCCGGGCAGGGCGGCGACCGCGTTGGGCACGGGCATGTTGGGGTTGCCGACGGAGCTCAGCTTGAGGTCCTTCGAGCGCTCCTCGTGGAGGATATCCAGGCCCCAGAACGTGTGGAAGACCGTCACGTCGTAGCCGAACGCGGCCGCGGTGCTGGCGAGGATCAGCGGCGGGTAGGCCATGTCCAGCGTCCCTTTCGTCGCAATGATCGACATCTTCTTCGGGTCGTCGTCGTCCTCCGACTCGGCGAGCGACTCCTCCAGCTCGGCGACGCGTGCGGCCAGCTCCGCGCGGGAGGGGGCGTCACCCTCGGCCGCGTCGGGGGCGTCCTCGGCTGTCGTGTCTGAGGTGTCCGTGCTCATTTTCACTCCGTCTTGCGCACGTAGTGTTTGTACACGTCACCGCTCTCCTCCTGTGCGAGCAGTTCCACGCCGTCCGTGCCGTCGGCCCAGCCGTCGATGTCGCTCATGCTGCCCGAGTCGGTCGCGAGTACCTCCAGAACCTCGTCGGCGGCGAGGTCGTCGATGGCCGATTTGGTCTTGACGACCGGCATCGGGCACGATGCGCCTTTCACGTCGAGCGTCTCCGCGATGTCGTATTCTGCACTCATTGTTGTGTCCGCTCCGTTGATTTGTCTTGGAGCTAACGCACAATATTGACTCCGTAGTTAAAAGATTGCTGGTTCTTGTGACTGACGCCAACTACTGGTCAGTGGCGAAATCGTAATTTCCCTCAGTATCGGGTATGTAGTCGTATACACCGCTCCAGACAGAGTCGCAGGGGGATACTATATTGTGCATAAGATGGAATACTATGCAAACCCTTTAGTACGTCCATCCGATAGACGGGGGTGCACGACATGAACGCGGAAGACTTCCCAACTCCGGACGCCGACGTGGAGACGGTCGCCCCGGAGACGCTAAAAGAGCGCATCGACGCGGGCGAGGACGTGACACTGCTCGACGCGCGAATGAACTCGGACTACGAGGAGTGGCGCATCGACGGCGAGAACGTCACGTCGATCAACGTCCCGTACTTCCAGTTCCTCGAGGACGACATCGACGAGGACGTGCTCGACCGGATCCCCGACGACCGCGAGGTAACCGTCCTGTGCGCGAAGGGCGGCGCCAGCGAGTTCGTCGCGGGGACGCTCGCCGAGCGCGGCTACGACGTGAACCACCTCGAAGACGGCATGAACGGCTGGGCGCGCATCTACGAGGCCGTCAAGGTCGAGAACTACGACGGCGCGGGGACGCTCGTCCAGTACCAGCGCCCCTCCTCGGGCTGTCTCGGCTATCTGCTCTACGACGACGGCGAAGCCGCAATCATCGACCCGCTGCGGGCGTTCACCGACCGCTATCTCGCCGACACCGACGACCTCGGCGTCGACCTGCAGTACGCGCTCGACACGCACATCCACGCCGACCACATCTCGGGCGTGCGCGACCTCGACGACGAGGGCGTCGAGGGCGTCGTTCCCGAGGCCGCGGTCGACCGCGGCGTGACGTACGCTGACGAGCTGACCACGGCCGCGGACGGCGACACCTTCGAGGTCGGAGACGCGACCGTCGAGGCGGTGTACACGCCCGGCCACACGACCGGAATGACCTCGTACCTCGTCGACGACAGTCTGCTCGCGACCGGCGACGGACTCTTCGTCGAGAGCGTCGCCCGCCCCGACCTCGAAGAGGGCGACGAGGGCGCGCCGGACGCCGCGCGCATGCTCTACGAGTCGCTGCAGGACCGCGTCCTACCGCTGCCCGACGACACGCTCGTCGGTGGCGCGCACTTCAGCGACGCCGCCGAGCCCGCTGCGGACGGTACCTACACCGCGCCCATCGGCGAGCTCGTCGATGAGATGGACGCACTCACGATGGACGAGGACGACTTCGTCGAGCTGATCCTCTCGGACATGCCGCCGCGGCCGGCCAACTACGAGGACATCATCGCGACGAACCTCGGGCAGAACGCCGTCGACGACGACGAGGCGTTCACGCTGGAGCTCGGGCCGAACAACTGCGCCGCCAGTCAGGACTCGCTCGCGGGTGACTGACGACGCCGATGGTCACTGACCCAGTACTGCTCCAGGCGGCCGCCGACCTGTTCCCGAACGGGATCAGTCGCTACGCCGTCGGCGGCCTGCTCGTCGGCCTCGGGACCGTCCTGATCTACGTCGGGACGGGTATCCCGGCCGGGGCGAGCACGTTCCTGGAGTCGACGCTGTCGTACGTCTCCGACCAGTCGCGGTTCCAGCAGTACGTCGCCTCGCGGGACTGGCGGCTCGTGTTCACGGCCGGCATCGTGCTGGGCGGGCTAGCGTTCGCGGCGACGGTTCAGTCCGGCCTGGTCACGAGTTCGCTGTACGAGCCCGGAACGACCGGCCAGCTCTACGAGGTCGCCGGCGTGACGCTCTGGCAGACCGACGTCCAGCCGTGGCGGCTGTTCGTCGGCGGTATCCTGGTCGGCATCGGAACCCGGATCGGCAAGGGCTGTACGTCCGGCCACGGCGTCTGCGGCGTCGGTTCGGCGTCGAAGACGTCGCTGGCCGGCGTCCTGACGTTCCTGACCGTCGCCATCGGGACGGCACAGGTCGTCGCCGCGCTGGGGGTGAGCCCATGAGCGACCGGCACCCGCTGTTCAAGCCGCTAGTCTTCGTCGGCGGCATCGTGTTCGGGTTCGGGCTCGGGTTCAGCCACATGGCGCGCCCGGAGGTGGTGCTGAACTTCCTCCAGTTCGAGGATCTGGGCCTCCCGTTCGTGATGTTCGGGGCCGCCATCGTCTCCGGGATCGCGTTCGCCCTGTTGCCCCGTATTCGGGACGCGGCACCCCTCACGGGCGACCCCTACGAGCGCCGCCTGAAGCCCTTCGACCGGAACGTCCTGGTCGGCGGCGCCGTCTTCGGCGTCGGCTGGGGCCTCTCGGGCATCTGCCCGGGCGCGGCGTACGCGAGCCTCGGCGTCGGCAACGTCACGATCCTCTGGGCGCTCGCCGGGATGTTCCTCGGCGCGTACGCCCAGGGCTACTGGCGGAGTCGGAACCACGCGCGAGATACCGCCCCCACGGGCGCGGACTGACCCGCTTCAATGGACCCCGCTCTCGTCGTCCTCTTCGCCGGTGCAGCGCTCGCCAGCCTGTTCATGGCGTGGGTGATCGGCGCCGGGTCGAGCGGCGCGACCCCCTTCGCTCCCGCCGTCGGCGCGAACGCCATCGCGACGATGCGGGCCGCGCTGCTCGTCGGCATCTTCGGGTTCGCCGGCGCCGTCACACAGGGCGGCAACGTCTCGGAAGCCGTCGGGAGCGGCCTCGTCGGCGGCATCAGCCTGCCGATCGCCGGCGTCATCCTCGTGCTCGTGCTGGGCGCGGGGCTGATGGCGGTCGGCATCACGACCGGCTATCCGATCGCGACGGCGTTCACCGTGACCGGCGCCGTCATCGGCGTCGGCCTCGCCCTCGGCGGCACGCCGGTCTGGTCGAAGTACCAGCAGATCGCCGCCGTCTGGGTATTGACGCCGTTCGTCGGCGGCGGCATCGCGTTCACCATCGCGAGTCTCCTTCCGCGCCCCGATGTCCCCGAACGGTACAGTATTCCCGTCCTCGCCGGCCTCGTCGGGGCGGTCCTCGTGAACGTCCAGTTCAGCTTCCTGGGTGAGGGAGGCACGTCAGGAACACTCCGCAGTATCGGACAGCAGGTGCTCGCAGTCGACGGGCTTGCCTCGGCAGTCAGTATTACCGGCCTCGCAGCGCTAGCGGTCGCGGCGGTCGTCTGGTGGGATGTCAGTCGCGACGAACCCGGTGGCTTGCGGCGCGTGCTGCTGGCGCTCGGGTCGCTCGTGGCGTTCTCCGCTGGGGGGAGTCAGGTCGGACTCGCCGTCGGACCGCTGCTCCCGCTCCTCGACGAGGTCGGGATGGTCTCGACGTTCGCCGTGCTCGTCGGCGGCGGGCTCGGGATGCTTGTCGGCTCGTGGACGGGTGCGCCCCGGATGATAAAGTCGCTCGCCCAGGACTACTCGTCGCTCGGGCCGCGCCGCTCCATCTCGGCGCTCGTCCCCTCGTTCCTGATCGCGCAGCTGGCAGTCCTGCTCGGCGTCCCGGTCTCGTTCAACGAGATCGTCGTCAGCGCCATCATCGGGAGCGGCGCGGCAGTCGGCGGTCGGGAGGCTGTGGATGCCCGAAAAATCATCCTGACGGTGGGAGCGTGGGCAGGGTCGTTCGGCCTCTCGTTCGCGCTCGCGTATGCCGCCGGCGTCGCAGTGTTGTAGACGCCGCCCGGCGGGCTCGACGCCGGCTCGGCCTGAGATGACGGGCTCCACCCCAGGTGGAGGGACTTTCGTTCGTCGATACGGACCGGGAGTCCGGGTCACGATCTGCCCGATATTGTGCTGTCGTTGGAGTGCTACAACATTCTATTCATTGTTATCAGCCCCCTCTCACTGTTCTATGAGGCGACGCACCTATCTCGCCGGGCTGTCGACGGCAGCGGCGGGAGTCGCGGGCTGTGCAGCCGGTGACGGGAATCCCGACGTGGTCCTGTCCGAACCGGACCGGGAGTTCGAGAGTGCCGACCTGCCGTACCCCGCGTGGGGCGAACGGGTGCCGGACGTGTCCCTCCCGGCCGTCCGCGCTGACGGGACTGTCGACCTCCGGGCGGTCGAGCGCCCCGCACTGTTGACGTTCTTCTACAGCCACTGCAGGACAGTCTGTCCGGTACTGGTCGGGACGCTCCGGAACGTCCAGACGCACGCGCTGAACGAGGGGTACGGCGGCGCGGTGCGGTTCTACCCGGTGACGTTCGACCCCGCTCGCGACGACGCCGACCGCCTCCGCGCGTACGCCGACGAACGAAACGTCGCGCTCGGGGCGGCAAACTGGCAGTTCCTCCGGCCGGCCTCCGCCGAGCGGGCGGAGGCGGTCGTCGCGGACGCGTTCGGCGTCGCGTTCCAGCGGACCGAGCCGCCGGAGACGGACGGCTACATGTTCACGCACACGGCGATGACGATACTGGTCAACGCCGACGGCTACGTCGAACGCGCCTACCGGACGAAATCGCCCGATCCGGACGAACTGATCGACGACCTGGCGGCGGTCCGCGAGGCATGAACCGGCGAACGGCGGTCGCGACCATCGCGGGCGTCGGACTCACCGGTGGCAGCGCGTTCGCGCTGGGCGGCGCCGGCCCGTTCAACGACGGCGACGGGCTGCCGGTCCGCGTCGAGGGGATCGACGCGCCCGGATCCGACGCCGGGCGACTGCGAGTCCCTCGCCCGGACCGACCGACACTCGTGGACTGCTTCGCGACGTGGTGCGGTCCCTGCGACCGACAGATGGAGACGCTGACGGCGCTGTATCCGGAGTACGAGGGCCGCCTCGACTTCGTCTCGGTGACGAACGAGCGCGTCGGCAGCGGCCTCTCGCGGGCGGACATCGCCGACTGGTGGGCGCGCCGCGACGGCGACTGGGCGGTCGGAGTCGACCCCGAGAGCGCCGTCATGTCGGCGATCGGCGCCGACGGCCTCCCGTACCTGGTGCTGACGGACGCCGAGGGCGTGGTTCGGTGGCGACACTCGGGCGTCGCGTCCGGCGAGCGCCTGCGGTCGGCGTTCGAGGCGGTGCTGGAGGGATGACGGGCGCGCTCGGCGGCGCGGTGGGGTTCGCGGCCGGTGCCGGCGTCGCGACGTTCTTCGCGCCCTGCGCGTTCCCGCTCGTCCCCGGCTACGTCGGGTACTTCCTCGAACGCGGCGGCGACGATGCACCGGGAGCGGCGGCCGCCGCGGCCGCACTCGGCTCGCTCGGTGCGTTCGCGCTGGTCGCGGGGGCCGTCTACGCGCTCGGACGCCGGCTCACGTCGCTCCTGCCTGCGTTCGAGCCGCTCGTGGGCCTCGCGCTGGTCGCGTTCGGCGCGGCGGCGCTGTCCGGCCGCGGGGCGGCGACGGTCCCGCTCCCGAACCGGCCCGACTCGGTGGTCGGGTTCGGTCTCTTCGGCGGCGCGTACGCGCTCGCGGCGGCCGGCTGCGTGGTCCCGGTCTTCCTCGGCGTCGTCGCGCAGGCGCTGACCCTCCCCCCGGCGGGGGCGACGGCGGTACTGGCGGCGTATGCAGGCGCAGCGACGGCACCGCTGGTCGGCGTGACCCTGCTGGCGAGCGCGGGTGTGGACGCCTGGCGGTCGCTCGGTCGCTACGGGGGCGCCTTCGAACGCGTTGCGGCCGTCGTCATGATCGCCGCCGGCCTCGGACAGGTCGCGCTGTCGGTCGCCGTGCTGGACGTGGTCTGACCGGTCGAGCGGACCGATGCGCTCGCGCTCAGAACGACTGCGCGAACGTCAACAGGTCCACGGCGACGATGAACAGTACGACGAGGACCGCGACGAGGATGATCGCTTTCAGGAACCACGGCATCGATCGGTCGGCTGCGGGCGTATCGCTCATACGATCAGTAGTCGTGGCGGTCCCCTCAACCCACCGTTGGCACACGACAACGGCGGAGACAGATCGCGGTACGAGCGGGGCGCGACAGCGCGACCGAAACTGACTGGCTACTGGCCGAACAACTTCGGGGTAGATGCGGGAGTTCGTCTTCACGCTGACGTACGAGACGGGGGTCGACCCGCTGATGGACACGCTCGCGGGCGCGCCGGACGCGCGCTCGACGGCGCTGGTCTGTCCGGTCTCCGAGTCGGAGGTCCGGCGGCTCGACACGGTCACGGGACCGCCGGAGACGGTCGAGCGGGCGGCGGCGCTGATCGCCGACGAGGAGCGGGACCTGCTGTCGGTCAGCGACCGCGGCTGCGCGGGGCGGCGATACAGCGACGTGCTCGCGGCCTCGGCGCGGCGGGCCGTCGTGTACACCCGCGTCTCAGAGGCCACTCGCTGCGACGCCGTCTCGCTGATCGCCAGCCGATACCTCGAGGGCGGCGTCTTCGCGGAGGTGACCCGCCGCGAGTCCGAGGCGCGCTGGCGGGTCCTCGCGGAGAGCGACGAGAAGGTCGGGATGCTCTACGACACCCTCGGGGGGACGCTCAGAGGGGGGATCTCCTTCCGGTTCGAGCACTTGGAGGACGCGACCGAGCCGCCGTCGAACCCGTTCGCCTCGCTGTCGCTGCGGCCCGAGCAGCGGCAGGTGCTCGAACTGGCCGCGGAGAAGGGGTACTACGAGACGCCGCGGGAGACGACGCTCGACGACCTCGCGGCCGAACTCGACTGTCCGCGCTCGACCGTCTCCTACCGGCTCAGGCGCGCCGAGGCGGAACTCGTCGCGGGGTTCCTCTCGGCGACCTGAGGCCGGTCGTCGCGGGGGAGTCACGGAATGACGGAGTCGACGAAACCGCACTCCTCAGCCGAGGAAGACCCCGAGCGCCGCGTCGACGACGCCGACCGGGACGGGCGGCGCGGCGGGGTCGAACGGCCCGTCGGCGACCATCGAGAATATCGGGAAGCCGTAGGCGATGGCGACGAGGACGACGGCGATGGCCGCCCACAGCCTGAAGTTGTCGAGCACCCGCGGGGCGTCCTCGGGGCCGGAGATCGGTTCCGGGAGGTGGCTGTCGACGCGGAGGCGCCCGCGGCCGCGGTCGGCGAACCACGTCGCCAGCATCACCGCGGCGAACAGCGCCGCGCCCAGCGTCAGCAGCGCCCCGCCGACGGCGATCTGGAGGCGCATCTCCGGGATCGACCCGAGCGCCGCCTCGAAGGAGACCTGGTCGTACTGGGGTTCGGCGGTCCGCCGGGGGACGCCCGCCAGGCCGGCCCGGTGCATCGCGTTGGACATCAGCGCCATCCCGATGAACCAGACGTACGGCTGGACCTGCGCGACCCCGTAGAGCTGGAGGCGCTTGCCGGTGACCTGCGGGTACAGCCAGTAGCTGAGCGCCATCATCGTCAGCGCGCTGGCCGTGCCGACGGTGAGGTGGAAGTGGCCCGGCACCCAGAGGGTGTTGTGGACCAGCGAGTTGATGTTCATTCCGGCGTTGACGATGCCGGAGAACCCGCCGGCCGCGAACATCAGCCCGGCCAGCGCCATGCCGGCGAAGGCGGGGTTGGCCCACGGCAGCGCCTTCATCCACCCGAAGTAGCCGCTCCCGCCGCGCCGGCGGGCGCCGTACTCCATGCTGGCGACGACGGTGAAAGCGGTGAGGAAGCTCGGCAACAGGAGGAACATCGTGTTCGTCATCGCGACGAACTTGAAGCCCTCCGCGACCCCGGGGTCGGCGTACTGGTGGTGGAAGCCCACGGGCGTCGAGAGGATCAGGAAGAGGACGAAGACGACCCTGGCCAGCGGGTCGCTGAACAGCCGGCCGCCGGCGAGTTTCGGCAGGATAGTGTACCACGCGAAGTACGCGGGCATCAGCCAGAAGTAGACGACCGGGTGGCCGAAGTACCAGAACAGCGTCCGGGTCAACAGCGGGTCGACGCTCTCGATGAGCCCCATCGACAGCGGCAGCAGGAAGACGAGCACCTCGACGGCGACGCCGACCGTCGAGATGTACCACATCAGCATCGTCGTCAGGACCATGAACGTCTGCAGCGGCACGCGCTCGCCGCGGTTGTCGCTCCGCCAGCGCAGATACGAGCGGATCCAGTCGGCGCCGGCGAGCCAGGTGCCGACCAGCCACGCCGCGAGGCCGGCGTAGAACAGCGGATGGGCCTGCAGCGGCGCGTAGAAGGTGTAGAGCACGTCAGCCTCGAAGGGGATCTGCCCGACGAAGCCGCCGAAGATGGCCGCCGCGACGGCGGCGGCGCCGCCGAGCTGGAGACCGAACCAGGCCAGCGAGAACCGCGGGTTCGGGAGGTCCCGGCCGAGGCTGCGGCTCGTCCCCCAGGTGAACGCCCCCGAGAGGAAGAATATCGTGAAAAACAGCGCGAGCAGGACGCCGTGGCCGGTCAGCACGGAGTAGTAGTCGCTCGAACTGATGACGCCGCGGAAGACGTTCGTCCGGTGAAGCGCCTGGACGATGCCCAGTACCGCCCCGATCAGCAGTGCGGTGAACGAGACGCCGAAACAGAGACGGGTGACACGGGCGGCCGCAGGGTACTGGTCGACGAACGCGAGGCGCTCGCCGGCGGCCAGTTCGCGCCCCTCGGCGGTCCCGGTCGCCCGCTCGTCGTGTGCGTGGGCCATCTACGCGCTCACCTCCGCGGTCGCGTTGAACTCGCCGGGCGGGACCACTTCGAGCGACCCCGCCATCGTGTGGTGGCCCTCGCCGCAGTACTCGTTACAGACGATGCCGTACTCGCGGGCCTCGTCGAACTCGGCGGTGACGACGGCCTTCTGGCCGGGGATCGCCATCGTGTTGATGTTCGTGCCGGCGACCTCGAAGCCGTGGAGCACGTCGACGCTGACGACGTGGAACGTCACGGTGCTGCCGGCGGGGACGCGGATGGGCTCGGCCGTCCCGGGGACGAACGCGAACCGGCGCGTCTCGACGTACACGTCGTAGTGCCCGGGCTCGCTCCCGTTGTAGACCCCCGGCTCGCGGAAGTTCTCGCCGTCCGTCGGGTCCGTCGCGTCGACCTGTCCGCCCTCGGCGTCGACCATGCCGTACCCGGCGACGACGGCGCCGTACGTGACCGTCCCGACGAACAGGACGATCATCCCGAGCGCGGCGACGAGCCAGATCCGCTCGAACCTGTGGACGTGCATCTCAGCCCACCACCGTCGGGCCGTTCCCCAGGAACTCGACGAAGTACATGAACAGCCACGTCAGCGTGACCACGAGAAAGTAGACGGCCAGCAGCGCCGCCGCCCCGACCGGGTCGAACGCGTCGTGGTCCACCGACTCCGTCTCGGCCTCGGGCACCTCCGACTCGTACATCGGGCCGCCGCGATTGGCGACGACCGTGGCGGCCGGATCCGCGCTCTCTTCGCGTCGTACCCCTTCGAACGCCGGTTCCGGCGGCGTTCGCCACCCGTAGAAGTACACGGCGCCCGCCGCGAGCACGGTGACGAGCCCGCTCACGACCGTCGCGGCCAGGAGCGACCCGCTCCCCGACCCGGTCGCGAGCACGAAACTGGCTTCAAGACCCTGCATATTGGGTGTCGTTCGGGTGCAGTCGGTTGTAATCTGGTTTGTCGCAGGACAACCGGCGAGCGCCCCCCGCGAGGGTTGTCGCGGGACAAGCTGGTACTTATTCCCGGTAGTTCCGTCGGTGAGTGACACCTCGCGGCCGCCGGCGCGGAACGGCCTGCGGTCGCCGAACACCCATGACCGGCAACACGCTGCTATCCGAGCGGTCAGACGCGCTCGTCCCCCCGGAGTGGGTCGCCGAGCGGCTGCCCGAGGCCCGGTCGGACGACCCATCGTTGCGACTCGTCGAGGTGGACCTGAACACCGCGTTCTACGACGAGGGGCACCTCCCGGGAGCGGTCGGGCTCGACTGGCGGTCGGACCTGCGACACGACCGGCGGCGGGACGTGCCGTCGGCACGCGCGTTCGCGGACCTGCTCGGCGCGCACGGCATCACCGAGGAGACGACGGTGGTCGCGTACGGCGACAACGCCAACTGGTTCGCCGCGCACTTCTACTGGCTGTTGCGCTACTACGGCCACCAGGACGCGTACCTGCTCGACGGCGGGCGCGAACACTGGGTCGAATCGGGCCGACCGACGACGACGGAGGTGCCGTCGTTCACGCCCCGCAGGTACGAGCCGGCCGGTCCCTTCGAGCACGTCCGCGCGTACCGCGACGACGTGCGGCGAGCGATCGACGACCGGACTGCGCTGGTCGACGTGCGGCTGCCCGAGGAGTTCGACGGGACCGTCGTCGCGCCGCCCGGGATGGACGAGTTCGCCCAGCGCGGCGGCCACGTCCCCGGTGCGGTCAACGTCGTCTGGTCGGCGAACGTCGACGCGGACGGCCGGTTCAAGCCGCGAGCCGACCTCGCCGCGCTCTACCGCGACCGCGGCGTCACCCCCGACCGGAGCGTCGTCGTCTACTGCCGCATCGGCGAGCGCTCGTCGCTGACGTGGTTCGTCCTCTCGGAGCTGCTCGGCTACCCGTCGGTCCGGAACTACGACGGCTCGTGGACCGAATGGGGCAGTCTTGTCGGCGCTCCAATCGAGACCGGCGGACCCGGGTCGGACGACCGTGGCGGCTAGTCGCCGACCGGGCGCGTCGAGTTGAGGACGACCAGCAGGCTGCTGGTCGCCATCGCGACGGCGGCGAAGAGGGGATTGAGGACGCCGGCGACGGCCAGCGGGAGCGCGACCGCGTTGTACAGGAACGCCCAGCCGAGGTTCTCGCGGACGCGTCGGCGGGTCCCTTCGGTCGTCGCGAAGACGTCGGGCAGCGGGCCCAGCGAGTCGCGGGTGACGACCACGTCGGCGGCGTCGACAGCGAGGCGCGTCCCGCGTTCCATCGCGATCCCGAGGTCGGCGGCGGCCAGTGCCGGCGCGTCGTTGCTCCCGTCGCCGACCATCGCGACCGGCCCCTCCGCCGCGAGGCGGTCGACGACCGCGGCCTTCGCCTCCGGCGGGACGCCGGCGAACACCTCTTCGACGCCCGGGTGGGACTCGAACCGGCTCGCCGCCGACCGGTCGTCGCCGGTGATCACGACTACGCGCCGGTCGGCGGTCAGGTTGTCGACCACCGCCGCCCAGTCGTCGCGCACTTCGTCGCCGACCACGACCGCCCCGTGGACGCGGCCGTCCCAGCCGACGTAACTCGGGACGGCGTCGGCCGGCGCGTCCTCGTAGGTGGTCGCGACCCCGTCGGGCACGGGCCAGCCGCGCTCGTCGAACAGCCCGGCGTCCCCGACGAGGACGCGCCGGTCGCCGACGGTCGCCTCGACGCCCTGTCCGGGGTGGGTCTCGAAGTCGGTGACGGCGTCGTCCGGGAGCGTCCCGGCCGCGACGACGGCCTCGGCGACCGGGTGAGTCGCGAACTGCTCGACGGCCGCCGCGAGCGCGAGCGTGTCTTCGTGGCCGACCACCTCGCGGACGGTCATCGACCCGGTGGTCAGGGTCCCCGTCTTGTCGAAGGCGACCGTCTCGACCTCGGGGGCGGTCTCCAGCGCCGAGCTGTCGGTGATGACGACGCCCGCCGCGAGCGCGTCGCGGATGCCGGCCGCGACGGCCATCGGCGTCGCCAGCCCGAGCGCGCACGGGCAGGAGACGACGAGGACGGTCAGCCCGGTCAGCAGGGCGGCCGTCGGCCCGTCCCCGAGCAGGAGGTGGACGGCGGTCGTCCCGACCGCGAGGACGAAGACCAGGGGGACGAACGCGGCGGCGATCCGGTCGACGAGCCGCTGGGCGCCGGCCGAGCCGCTCTGGACGGCCCACAGCGTCTCGACGAGGCGGTCGGCTGTGCTCGTCGGGTCCGCGTCGGCGCGGACCACGAGCCCGCCGTCAGTGACGGTGCCGCCGCCGACCACCTCGTCGCCGGGTTCCTTCGAGACGGGCAGCGACTCGCCGGTGACCAGCGACTCGTCGACGGCTGCGGTTCCCTCGACGACGGTGCCGTCGACGGGGACGCGTTCGCCCTCGCGGACGACGAGTTCGTCGCCGCCCGCCGCCGCGTCGGTCGACACGGATTCGGTCCCGCCGGCGGTCCGGCGTCGCGCCGTGTCGGCCCGTTCTTCGGCTGCCTCCGAGAGCCGGCCGGTCGCACGCCGGCGGACCCGGTCGCGGTAGTAGTCGCCGACCGTCACCGCCAGCACGACGACGACGGCCACGTCGAAGTAGAGATCCGTGTGACCCAGCACCATCGCGAGCGTGCTGTATGCGTAGGCGGTGACCGCGGCGACGGCGACCAGCAGGTCCATGTTCGGCTCGCGGACCCGCAGGCTCACCGCGGCGCCGCGGAGCAGCGGGTAGCCGGTGTAGCCGACGACCACCGTCGCCATGGCCCAGACGTTCGCGAAGAGGAACCCGCCGGCCGGTCCGTCGAGGTCGACCAGCAGGGAGTCGGGCGCGACGCCGAGGTAGACGGGGTAGAGGAAGAGGACGTACCACGCCATGACCATCATCCCGAAGAAGCCGCCGACCAGCAGGCGCCCGACTGTCCCCTGGTCGTCGTCGCCGGCGTCGTGCCCGGTCGGCGCCGCCTCGTACCCGTAGTCGGAGACGCTGTCGGCGACGCCCGCCTCGTCCGTCAGGTCGTCGTCGTAGACGACGCGCATCATCCCGGAGGTGTAACTCGCCTCGGCCGCTCGCACGCCGGCCGCGTCGGTCGCTGTGGCTTCGAGGAACGACTCGCAGGTGGCGCAGTGCATCCCGGACACGTCGAGGTAGGCCCGCTCGCCGTCGACCTCCTCGACCGCGGGGCCGCCGTCGATCGCGTCGGGGTCGGCCTCGGCCGGCGCCTCGTCGAGCGTGCGCGCGACCTCCAGACAGCCGCGACAGCAGAAGGCGCCGTCCACGTCGTCGTCGGCGTGGGGCGAGTCGGGCGTCGGGAGCCCGCAGAGGGTACACTCGGCCATCGTCACCCCAGCGGCTGGTAGGCGGGCAGCGGCGGGTGGGGCAGGTGGATACCCAGTAGCATCAGCCCGTGGGCGAGCGGGAGGTAGCCCATGAGGAGAAAGGCGACGCCGAGCGCGCGATGGAGCGGTCCCTGGACCCGCGGCGAGACTGACTGGAACGCGACGCCGTAGGCGAACACCGCCGGGACGGTCGCCAGTCCCAGCGTCGCGAGCGAGAGCGCGCCGTAGACCGGCGACCCGGCGGCGAAGGCGTAGAGGAACGCGGGATACAGCAGCGGACAGGGGAGGAGCCCGTGGACGGCGCCCAGCGCCGCGATGCGCGGGCCGCGGACCCAGCGGTCGACGCGGGCCAGCAGCACGCTGCTGACCCGCTCGAAGGCCGAGGGAGTCCAGCCGCCCCCGAGGGCGCCGGCGGTCGACCCGGTGAGCGCGTACCGGGCGCCTGTCAGCACGATGAACCCGCCCACCAGCACGCCGGCGACCGCGCGCACGTCGTCGGCGACGGCCGCGACCCCCGCGGCGTCGTACAGTACGGTACCCAGCGCGCCCATCACAGCCCCGACGAGCGCGTAACTGACCGTCCGGCCGAGGTTGAACAGCAGGTGCTGGCGGATCTCGGAGAAGCCGACCGGCCCCTCGCCGCCCAGTCGGTCGGCGTACAGCGTCACCAGCGGCCCGCACATCCCCAGACAGTGGGCGCCACCGAGCAGGCCGACGAGCGCGAAGACGGCGAGTCCCGCCTCCGCGCCGCCGACCGGTACGGCGGCCTGGAGCGGCGCCATCACTCGCCGGTCAGACGAGCCGGGAGGTACCGCTCGTCCGTCGACCCGAACATGATCCGCACGGCGACCACGATGAGGACCGTGTTGAGAATCGCCAGGGCAGCGACCGGCTCGAGCCCGAGTGCGAACGCCAGCGCCGACGGGACCGCGAGGAGCCCGACCAGCGGCAGCCACGATAGCGGAATAGCGTCCATGAATCACGCTGTCCTCCTCAGCTGATTAAAATACGGGTTGTCACAGGACAACTTCCCGGAACCGGGAGCTGCCCGCCGACCGGCCCAGTTCGACCCCGGCCCGGCCCGCAACCCACCCGTGCGCTGCGGCGAGTTGAGAAGTTCTCGGTCGTGGGCACAGTCCGGACCCAAGGACCACACGAATCCAATCGTGGAAGGGGTCCCCACTGTCTCTCCGGGAGCCGTTCGGATGATGCGACTCTCTCTGTGGGAGTATCCCCCTGTTTCCGGAAGTCTGTCGACTTCGAATACAGCCCGCTCCCCGTGTGTTTGCTATAACGTACGGCGCACTGCTCTAAATAGAATTGTACTATAGTCCCAAAACCGTTAAGTGATGTAATGGATTAGGCGGGTTTGAGCAGAAACCCATGAACTACACAATACCAGTTGAGGTGCTGACGGATGTTCGGGCTTGAGAACGCCAGCGGCATCGACGGCGCCGTGCTCGTCGTCGGTGTCGTTCTGGTCGAGGCGATCGTCCTGTACGTCGGTTACGGGCTCCTGGAACGGGTCTTCGGACCGGCGATCGTCGACGCGGTGAGTGGTAAATGACGATGGAGCTGTTCGGAGTCGCCGCCTCGCTTCTCGCGCTGTTCGCGGGGTTCGGCGTCCTCATCGGGCTGCTGTTCGGCTTCTTCGGGATGGGGGGGTCGTTCCTCGTCACGCCCGCGCTGATGGTGATGGGCTACGAGACCGACGTCGCCGTCGCCTCGGGGCTCGCGTTCGTGTTCGCGACCTCGGTCATCGCGACGCTCAAACACCGCGACCTCGGACAGGTCGACTACAAACTCGGCGTGCTCATGATCGCCGGCACCACGGCCGGCATCGAGGTCGGGAAACTCGGCCTCCACGCGCTCCAGGCGATGGGGCTCGCCGACACCGTCGTGAGCGTCATCTACGTCGGCCTCCTGGGTGGCATCGGCGCGTTCATCACGTACCAAGCTACGAAGGGCGACGGTGGCGGCGGCGTCAGCCACGATGCGGACGCCGATGCTGATGCGGAGGACATCCCCGATATTGCGGAGAAGATTCAGTCCTACCGGGTGCCCCCGATGATAAGTCTCAGGGGCGGCATCACCGTCTCGCTGTGGATGATCCTCGCGGTCGCGTTCGCGACGGGCCTCCTCTCGGGGTTCCTCGGCGTCGGCGGCGGGTTCATCCGGATGCCCGCGCTGTTCTACCTCATCGGCGTGCCGGTGCCGGTCGCGGTCGGTACCGACCTCTTCGAGATCGTGTTCTCCGGCGGGATCGGAAGCTTCCTCTACGCGATGGACGGCGCGGTGAACCTCTCGATCGTCGTCCCGCTGCTCGCCGGGAGCGCGCTCGGCGCACGACTCGGCGCGGCCGCGACGAGTCTCGTCGACGAGGACGAGATCAAGGTCTACTTCGGCGTCATGCTGCTGCTGGGCGCGCTCGCCGTCGCAGTTCGCAAAGTCGGGAATTTCATGGATATCCCAGAGCTGCAGACCGTTTCGCTGGTCATCATTCTCGGTGCCGCGACGCTCGTCGCCGGTGCGGTCGTCGTGAGCTCGATCCGGGCGCTCCGCGCGGAAGGGCCGCCCGCGGCCAGCGCGGCGGACTGACGACCGCGTTCCCGACTCCACGCCCCGGTTTCCGACGACTCGTGCGTGCATTTGTGCGATCCGTACACAAATCTTTTAACGGCGTGGTGCCTACGTCGACCTGAAAACGATGCCAGATTCGATGTCAGAACAACTCCGCCGGGACATGGAGTGCGAGGGGCTGCTGGAGTGTTTCCACGGGCTCAAGGAACTCGACAAGGAGTGTTTCCAGGCGCTCGTCGAGGCCGAAGAACCGCTGACCGTCGACGAGATCGCCGAGGCCGTCGACCGCGAACGCTCGACCGCGTACCGGGGCGTCCAGCGCCTGCTCCAGGCCGGATTCATCGAGAAAGACCAGGTCAACTACGACCAGGGCGGCTACTACCACGTCTACTCGCCGGCGGACCCGTCACAGATCGCCGACGACATGCAGCGGCTACTCAACGACTGGTACGCGAAGATGGGCCAGCTCATCCAGGAGTTCGAAAACAAGTACGAACAGTCCGAACCCTCGGCTCCGCCCGCTGAAAGCTAACGCTGCTGTTTCTCTGCGTGGATCCCCGGTCCGCTCACCGATGAGCTGATCTGCGCCGGCCGTTCGTACCCCTCTCGGAATCCTGGTTTCAGTTTGTATTGGTTAGTATTGTAAGCATCATCCAAAACTCTTAATTGGTACTGGTACGTACAGTATGGTGATGGCAACCGATACTGCGACCGATGCCGGCACCGGGTCTACGAACGAACCGCTCCACGTTGATGGCGAAGCTCATCTCGACGAAGTCGTTGCTGAAAACGGGGTCGTCCTCGTGGACTTCTACGCCGACTGGTGTGGCCCCTGCCAGATGCTCGAGCCGGTCGTCGAGACGCTGGCCGCGGAGACCGACGCGACCGTCGCCAAGGTCGACGTCGACGCCAACCAGCAACTCGCTCAGTCCTACGGCGTCCGGGGCGTGCCGACGCTCGTCCTGTTCGCCGACGGCGAGCAGGTCGAGGAGGTCGTCGGGTTGCAGGGCGAGGAGCAGTTGCGCTCCCTGGTCGGGAGGTACACCGAGTAAATGACCGAGGAGAGACGGGACCTCGTCATCGCCGGGTCCGGGGTCGCCGGCCTCTCGGCGGCCGTCTACGCCGCCCGGGCCGACCTCGACCCGCTCGTGCTAGAGGGCGACGAGCCCGGCGGCCAGCTGACGCTGACGACCGATGTCGAGAACTACCTCGGGTTC